>CBDUST010000015.1:0-29301 GCA_965369945.1 uncultured bacterium
CGCCTTGACTCTTCGTTAATAACGACAGTGATTGACGATATCGAAGAGTTGGTGGAACTGCTTCGCTCCCTTCCCGAACTGAACACCTTCTCGGAGTTCTTTCAGGAGCGGGCGCGCGCGATGGAGGATACGGTCGTGGATCACGATCGCATCGCGGCGCTTGCGATGAATTTCTTCGGCCGAGATCTTGATAAACTCGATCAAGAGGAGAGAGACAATGCTTGTGATTCCGTTGCAGTTCGCTTCGGTATCGATCCGCCGAGGTACGCCCACGATCTAATCGGTGCGCCCGAGGCAGTCATTGATGCCGTGCGCTGGCGGCTCCAGCATCTCCGCGCCGTGCTAGAGATGCTGCGCTGATGAGAATCACCGTACGCTCATCTGTCGCAACGTTGACGCGTACGTCGACCGTTTGGTGATGCCTTCTTGGCGATCTCAACCACGACTGTCTTCGTGATCGCTGTCGTATGGCTGTCCAATCCGATCGGTAGGATTCGGAGCTTTATCGCGGCTCGCTTGTTTGGATGATCGATCACGACGCCGTTCACACACCGTCGAAGCGTAGTCCGGCGCTGATCGAGTGAGCCGTGGTGTAGCGTCGAATCGAGGCTCGCGGCGAAGGCGATCGTCTCAGCAACAAGCTCCTGAACGTCATCCTCTTCCAACAAAGCCTGATCGAGTGAAGTGAGCTGTAATTCAATGGTGTCCCGCTCGACACTGGACCACGGACCAGGGTACCACCGAGGCTTCCTATATAGAGTCACGACGAGCTCGGCATATGGTTCAGGCGGATGAGCCGGTCCACCGCGAGGTCATGATGCGTCTCCTTGACGCCGTCGGGCCAGTGAATCGTCAGCTCGTCGACCATCCTCGCCTCACCGAGGCCAAAGTGCAGGTCGGTGTGATGTTGTGACAGATAGGATCCGCCCGCCCCAAGCTGGGCGTTCTGAACCCGGTCACCCGTTCGCAGCTCGATCCGAGCGCCCAACGCGAACGTGTTGCCCCCGGCTTGTCGTAGCCGCAGGGTGATCCAATGCCCGGCATCGCTCGACACGTTGTGGAGCAGGATCGGCTGACCTCCGTGCACCATGATGGCTAGATCGACTCTGCCATCGCCGTCGTAATCTGCATGCGCGCCCCCGCGCCCGACGATTGCCTCGGCAAGGCGTGGGCAGGCCTGTTTGGCCATCTCGAAGAATCCCTCGTGCGGCTGCTGCCGGAACAATTGCACGTGTTGCCGCTTCAGGCGCGTGTGATCCTCCGGCATCTCCAACGTATTGCCATTGACGACCCACAAATCCAGAGCACCATCGTTATCGAAGTCGGCGAAGCCGGTGGACCAGCCGACCATCTTCAGTGAAATCTGGCCTAAGCCGACAGTGTCGGCAAAATCCATAAAAGAAAGCCGCGCGTTGCCGTCCTCGTCGGTCCAACCCTCGGAGGCCATGTTCTCGAACAGGGCGTTCTCCTGAGCGATCCAGTGGGTGACGAACAGATCGAGATCGCCGTCGTGTTCATAGTCGCCGACGGCCAATCCCATCGCTCCGCGATAATCTGCGGCGAGTGAGCTGGCGCCGATGTCAGCAAACGTCCCGTCGCCCATGTTGTGGTACACACCATTCGATGAAATATCATTGGCGACATAGAGATCAACGAGCCCATCGTTGTCAAAATCGAACCAGGCGGCCCCGAGTGATCGACCGGAAGCGTTGGCTACGCCGGCGAGGTTGGCCACGTCGGTGAACGTGCCGTCACCGTTGTTTCGAAAGAGGCTGTTGCTCTGCGGTGGATAGGATGAGGGATTGATTGTGTAGGGGATCTCTGATCCGTATTGCCGCGCGGATCGTGCCTGATCTTCACTGCGATACTCGAACCGCACGTAATTGCAGACGTAAAGGTCGATCCAACCATCGTTGTCGTAATCCGCCCAGGCGCAGCCGGCACTGAAACGATTGTCCCCGACTCCCGCGGGCTGCGTGACTTCAACGAACGTTCCGTCGCCGTTGTTTCGGTACAACGCGTTCGCGCCGAAGCAGGTGATATAGAGGTCCAGATCACCGTCGTTGTCATAATCACCCCAAGCGGCGCCGAGACCGAAGCAGGCGCGATCGACTCTCGCCTGTTTGGACACGTCGGTGAATCGGCCGTTGCCGTCGTTGCGATACAGGGCGCAGCGACCTTGCGACGTGTCCGGGGGAATCTCTTGCTGGATCGAGCCGTGGAAGTTCACGAGGAAGAGATCCGGATCACCGTCGTTGTCGTAGTCGCCCCATGCGATCCCTGATCCCATGTCTTCGGGCAGCAGAGATTGACGCGTCGCCGGGAAATGTCGGAAGTCAATTCCCGCCTCAGCCGTAACATCCGCAAAATAGAAACGGACCATATCCGCTGAAACCTCCCGGCTCAGAATGTTGGTCAGTCCCTCGATCGATCCGTCAGGATTGGGTGCGGCTGGATCGTCTCGTTTACTTCCCAGGGCGATGAGGGAACTTGCCGCCACCACAACGACGGCGCAGGGAACACCCCATCGCAACATGAGGACGTAACGCTTATTCAGACGCGCCTTGGACATCCGCGAGCACCTTTATCACGGTCGAAGTGCGAGTGAGCTCGACAATCGGCGAGCGAACGCCCGCATCGATCCCGTACACGGTGTCGAGGAATTCCGGATTGGCCTTGCGATACCAGAGGATCGCGGTCGCCGTTATTGAATCGGGCTCCCCTTCGTTGGGCGCTTCGATCCTGTAATTCTCCGTGCGCTTTGCGGGCAAGGTCCGCTCGGTGCTGTCCGACACTCGACCGCGCGCCATCGATGGACACCGGAATTGCACTTCAACCGTATCAGTAACGCCAGGATAAAGAGTGCGTTTGTAGCTGGCGCCGACCAGATCCCAGAGATTGTGGCGATCAATCGGCTCACCGCGACGATCGAACACATCCGCTTTCAAGAGAACTTGGGGCTCGATGATCTTTCCCGACTCGTCGAGTTCGCCGGTGTGGTGAAGCACGGTGCCGGCGCTATCGGTCACGATCAGTTCCACCCAGCTCTCGATCATGTCCAACGGCCCGGTGGGGAACTCGTGGCCGGTCTTGTTGTTGGTGAGCACCACCTGCAAGGAGACTTCCTCGCCGGCTTTGACCTGCTTCGGCGCTGCAATGTACATGCGCACGACCGGACCGCTCGTCCATTTGTGCGCGATTTCGGGAATCTCGATTTCCCCGCGCAGCCACTGCTCGGTCATTGCGGTATGAACTTCGGCTCCTTGAAGCTGATGAAGCAGCGGGATGTATTGATTGGAGGCCAGATGACGGTGGCTTCGATGTTTTCGGTCCCCGGCCGAACGGTTGTAATCGGTGACGTCGCCTCGGGCCGGATCATTGCTATCCACCAAAGGCATGTGACATTCTCGGCAACTGACGGTCTTGTTCGGATTGTCCGGGTGGTTCCAACGGCTGTTCTTCCAACTGTCGTATTGATTCTGCCCCTGCACCTTCCCGATGTCGGTGTTCACGATCTCGTCGATGTACTGCTTGTGGCAGGCCGCGCAGAACTCCGGCGTCTTGTAGAGCGATCGTGAATAGCTCGAAACGTGATGCTTCGGATACGTGCGAATGAGAAAGTCGCTCAGGAACTTGGCGACGGACCCTTCCTTGAGCTCATAGACGTATCGCGGCGGCGGATCAATCGTGTAATCGCCGTTGCCCTGCACGTCGGTCTGCACGATGCTGTGGCACACCAAGCAGGACAACCCCTCGTCGGCGCCCTCAACGCTGAGCGTGATGTTCCCGCTGTTCTTCGCCCCGCTGAACAACGCGATTGGATCGTGGCATCCGGCGCAGTATCTCGTGTGCTCGGGCGATGTTTCCTTGGCCATCAGTTCCTGCACGCGCTGGAACATGTCGTCCATCGACGAGTAGCGGTGGGCGCTGGGCAGCC
This sequence comes from uncultured bacterium, assembly GCA_965369945.1. Classification (GTDB taxonomy): domain Bacteria; phylum Planctomycetota; class Phycisphaerae; order Phycisphaerales; family SM1A02; genus JADFNO01. The sequence continues at coordinate 3,938 of CBDUST010000015.1, forward strand.
ATTCCTTGTAGATCTCGTTATGACAGCCGCTGGTTCCGCATCCGGCCGAGCCGGCCAGCGCACGCGGGTCAATCGCGCCGCGTCGCTTCACGTCATCGACAGCGCCGGACAGGATCGCGTCAATCTCTTTTACTTGCTCGACGGTGAGGTTCAGGTTCCCTGCACATTGCCTTATTTGGGCGAAGAGCCCGATCGGTTCGCGCTCGATCTTCTTGAACGCGGCCAGGTATGCCGAGCGAGATTGGTCCCCCACAACCTGCAGCACGCGATCCTGAACCTGATTGTGCCACTGTGACTGATCGACCCTGGCCAAGCTGGGCGAGAAAGGACGATCCTCGCCGAACCTCCAGTTGTAGTCGTCCGAAAAACCCTGCTTCAGTTGCGGATCGGTGTACATCCCCGCCCAAACAGCACACAACACGACCAGCACGCCGCCGGTGGAGACACTCCGAACGTAGAACGATCGCCGAGCGCTGCGCAGCAACCGAAGCGCGTCGGGATTTTTCACCTTTCGAACGATCACGGTCGCGAGGTGCACGATGATGAACGCCAGCATGGCCAGGCCGGTGATCAGGTGAACAAGGTCCCATGTGTAGCTCATTCGCGGCCCGATCAGGCCCTGCCACGTCACGACGAACCCGCTGACGACACAGGCGAGCAGCATCGCTGTGGATATGTACCCGAGCAGTTGATAGTGACTGAGCTTGCCCCTGCGGCGCACCCGCCAGTGCCTGATCACATACCACGTAACCGGAACCAGCATTGCCAGGCCGACCACCGTGTGTACGAGGACGCTGAGTTGGCTGAACGCGTTGAACGGTACGAGGTAAATCACCAAGCCGCTGATCGAGAGAAACAGCAGCAGGCCTCCGGTGATCCCGGCAAGACGGGATCGCCATTCAGCCACGGCGTTCACCCGAGCTCCGGTCTCGGACGCGACGATGTTGAGTTGATTTCTGCTCAAGATTGTCCTCCTGCTCCTGATCCGGGCTCGTTCACCCGCGTCGCGACTGCACAAGGCCGGCCTTCCCCCGCTCGTTGAAGATGTCGGGCCGATGGTTTATCGGTCCATCGGTGCATCGGGCGGTCTGCCGCGCGGTCCGCGGCGAACCATGGTGCTCCGCCGGGTGAGTCACGGTGTGCAACGCATACTCCCCGGTCAGGGTGATCATCGGCGAGCAGCCCTCCTACGCGATAATAGGATCAATATATCACAATATAGCCTCCAGGTTCAAGACCACAAGCTCCCTTTTGCCAGTTCTTGTCTGCTTTGTTGCCTGCCTGGAACCACCGGTGAGCCTGACCGCCCCGTTGCGATCACACCTTCAGCGAATGAGATAGAACAACGGGAAAAGGAAGATCCAGATCAGATCGACGATGTGCCAATAGAGGCCACCGAGATCGACCGGGGCGAAATAGCTGCTGCTGAAGTGGCCCCATAGGGAGCGGAACATGAGCCACCCGATCAAGCCCAGTCCGGCGATCACGTGGAGGCCGTGCAGGCCTGTCATAACGAAGTAGTACGCAAAGAACAGATGCGCGTTTGCTGGGCGTTCGGGATCGACGCTTTGATGAATAGGCGATGCGGCCGTCAAATGCGACGGTGGCGGGGCGTCCTCGTGTGCAGCTAGCATTGATGCGTTGAGGCCGGATGGGGCGCTGCGCGCTTGTGGAATACTCGATGCGGGAATCCAGAACTCTTCCTTGGCCGGCTCGACAGCTGATTCGTCCACAGCTGCAACGTCCGTAATCGCGACGTCTGCCGGCGCAGCTTCATCAGGTACCGTATCTTGATTTATCGCGACATTGTCCGCCTCGGCTTCTTCTTGGGTTGTGTCTTTAGCCGTATCCGGAGCGATCGGTATCTGAAAGCTTTTGACGAACGCGATGACATCGATGATATCTTGATCGGTGAGCAGTGGATTGCCGCCCCTAGCCGGCATTGCCATACCGGTGGTGTTGAGTGGATCGTCTATGGTTCGCCCCACTTTGACGTAATCGAGAAGCTGTCGGTCGTCGCGCGTCTGGATGAACTCACTTGAACGTATGTCTCGGCCTTGGCCGGTGACTCCCTCACCGGCAACGCCGTGGCATGAGCGGCAGGTACCGTTCCAGATCTTCGCAGCGTTGGCCAAGTTGGCCGGCGCGAATGCTGTCGTGGAACCGGATGCAGCGAGTTCAACGCCATGGGGAATCTGGTAGAACTTTGTTCCCCAAACAAGGTTCTCGTGGAATTTATGCTCGTATTCGACGGATTTGACGGCCATGAAGATCACACCGCACACGAAAGTCGCTCCCAATGCGATGATGACCGGCCATCGGCGATTACGTTGAACGTAGGTGACCGCGGTCGCCATGGAGATACTGCTGACGATCAGCACAACAGTGTTCGCGGCCCCCCACTTCACATCAAGGAATCCCTTTGCGCCCACCCAGGCAAAGATTTCCGGATGATTGCCGCGAAAGACGGCGTAGGCGCAGAACAATCCGCCGAATAGCAACACTTCCGTTGCTAGGAAGAGCCACATGCCCAGCTTGGCGGCTTCGTATTGCTGTGGCATGGTGTCGAAGTGGGGGGCCAGTTGTGGCAACCGATGATGAGCGTCGCTGTGGTCTACCGTAGCCGTGGTGACTTGCTTCGCGTCGCTAGCCGGTGGTTGGAGTGCGAGGTTGGTAGCGGTCATTGCAGATCCATTCGATCAGTCTGAGGTCGCTGGCGCCGGCGGGTGAGAAAAGGAGACTACCGTCGAGGTGTGGTTGTTCGCGGTGCGCGATAGGACTGCCTCTGGCGTTTTGTCTTTCGCGTACGTGGTGGTCCGGGTCGCCGTCGGCCCTTGGTGGGGGTGATACGGAATACTTCAAACGTAGTTTTGTGAAGAAGGTGATCCATGGCCTTCTTTACCGCGACTAGATTGTCGTGCAGCGGGCAGGGCTGCCCGACGCCGCATCGTCCCCCTCCGAATGGGCAACTGTCATTGCTATCGACGCGCTCGAAGAGTTTGAACACGTCGTAGAGTTTGATCGTCTTGGGATCTCGGGCCAGCGCAGACCCACCGCCCGGTCCACGTGATCCGATCACAAGTCCGGCTTGTGAGAGCTGCGAGAGGATCTTCGCCACGAAAGGTTGCTGCAGCCCGCGCGAGTTCGCAACGTCGGCAGCGGAAAGCCGTGTGTCGCCCCCGTCGTAGACCTCGGCGAGTCGACTCATCACGGCGATGGCGTATTCGGTTTGTCGTCCGTACATCGACGGTTCCCGGCAGGGGAGCATTCAGCGTCCGGTGGCTCGGCGTAGGTCCTCTATCGGAGGACGGCCCCCGCATCGTAGACGAAATATCTACTATTGACGATAAAACGATCGAGATTTCTGAATAATAATTCGGAATAATTGGTCTGAATATCTTGATTTATCATCCGGGTGCCGATAGATTCTCAACGGCTCGTGATCGGGCGGGATGATTGCCAGCAGAAGCACGCCCCAGCCGCCGAAAGCGAGCCCTGGTTCGGAGCATTTGTGATGGGCAGGATTGAACAGAGCGCCTGGGATTGCCTGCGGTCCATGAAGGATCCTGGCTCGCGCCGTGACATCGTTTCACTCGGCCTGGCCAAGGACATCGAGTTGACAGGGCGCATCCTGACGGTCCACCTGGCACCGCCCAGTGGCGACGCCTACCGACACGAGGCGCTGGCGACTGCGATCCGGCGTGACCTAGGCGCTCTGGAAGACATCGACAGAGTCATCGTGACGTGGGCCAAACCCAGACCAGGCAAAGGCGAGAATGGTTCGCCGCCGAGGTCCCCCCTGCATCTGCCGATTCTCAACGATGTTGCCAACCCGGAGTTTGACGCGATGAACGCCTCGCTCGGACGGGCCGGCATAGCGCCCGGTGCAGGCTATGGCGACGGCGGACCGGAGCAGTTGCCCTCCCCCGAATCTGAGATTCCCAACGACCGCTATGAAGGTTGGCCACCCGTGTTTCAATGGGAGATTGATCCGGCGGACCCGTCGCTGAGCAGCGGCGAATCTCACGTCAGGATCGGTGACTGGGAATACGACATCTGGTGGCAGGCGCATCCGGCCGACCTCATCTACGCCTCGATTCAAGCATTGGCAGACGACACGATCATCAGCGGGCCGGAACGTCAACATCCGATGGGCCGCAATGTCGTGGTGAATCTTGTCTACGACCGCCGGCGCGAAGCGGTGATCGCTGTGTACGGAACCGCCCGTGATTTCCGGCCGTTCATCGAAGCATTCAGCATGGGCTGCGGCCTTGAGCAACACGCGAAGGAGTCCGATGAATGACGATTGCCCACGCCAACGGAAAACGATCGCGCTGGTTTCGCGTGGCGGATGAGCCTCGTGACTGGGAGGACTTCTACCGCGAGCGATGGTCCTACGACAGGTCTGTTCGCACCAGCCACGGCGTGAACTGTTCGGGGTCCTGTTCGTGGGAGGTGTTCGTCAAGAACGGCCTGATCTGCTGGGAACTCCAGAAGACCGACTGGCCGCAGATCAACTCGGATACCCCCAACTATGAGCCGCGCGGCTGTCAACGGGGGATCTCGGCATCGTGGTATCCCTACAGTCCGGTTCGCCCCAAATACCCGTATATTCGCGGCGTGTTGCTCGATTTCTACGAAGCCGAGCGCGCTTCCGGAAAAGATCCGGTCGAGGCCTGGGCGGCGATCGTCGAAAACGCTCAGAAGAAAAAGACATATCGACAAGCGCGTGGCAAAGCGGGATGGAGACGCAGCAGCTGGGATCTGGCTACCGAAATCTGGGCGGCAGCCATCATCTATACAACCAAGAAGTATGGCCCGGATCACCTGGCGTCGTTTTCACCCATTCCGGCGATGAGCATGGTGAGCTTCATTTCGGGCCACCGCTTGTGCAACTTGCTCGGCGGCACGATGCTCAGCTTCTATGAGTGGTACCACGACTTGCCGCACGTCATGCCCATGATGTGGGGCGATCAAACGGACGTTGCGGAAGCAGCGGACTGGTACCAGAGCACGTACTGGATGGTCATCGGCTCCAACTTGCCCATGACGCGAACCCCCGATGCGCACTTCGCTTCCGAATTCAAATACAACGGCGGCAAGATCGTTAACCTGGCGTCGAACTACTCGGACATGACGAAGTTCGCCGACCTGTGGGTGCCGGTCCGTCCTGGCACGGATGCGGCGTTCTTGCTTGCCTGCATTCATGTGATTCTGCAGGAATGCCACGTCAATCGTGAGGTCAGCTACTTCCGCCAGTACATCAAGAAATACACGAACCTGCCGTTCCTCGTCCAACTGGATCCGCACGAAGGCGATCGATACCTCCAGGGACGCTTCCTCCGCGCAAGCGACTTCTCCGAATATGAGAACGAAGAGAACGCGGACTGGAAGTTGCTCATGATGGATCAAACGAGCGGTGAGTTGAAGCTTCCCGTCGGCACGCTCGGCTTCCGATGGGAAGAAGGAAGAACGGGAAGGTGGAATCTCAAGTCTGAGGATGCGAGTACGGGCGAGTCGTTTGATCCCATGATCAGTTGCATAGGCGACAAAGGAACGTTTGAAGAAGTTCAAGTTCTTTTCTCCGATTTCACCGACACCTTCGATACGACGCTCGGCAGCACGGAAGGCAAGGGGCGGCCCGCTAAGTCCCTGACCCGAGGCGTGCCAACCAGAAAACTCAAGACGAAAGACGGCAAAGAGATCATCGTTACCACAGCTTTCGATCTGCTCTTGGCGCAGCTGGGCGTGGACCGCGGACTCTCCGGCGATTATCCCAAAGACTATGACGACGCGTCCGTGCCTTACACCCCCGCTTGGCAGGAGCAAGAGACGGGTGTTGATCGGGAACTCGTGACCCGAGTCGCTCGAGAGTGGGCGGAGAACTCCGAAAAGACCAAGGGCAAGAGCCTGTTCATCACCGGATCGGGGGTTCTTCACTGGTACCACGGTGGCACACTTACCTATCGAGCGATGGCCGTGATGGGAATCATCACCGGCTGCATGGGACGAAACGGCGGGGGGTTCAACCACTACGTAGGTACAGAGAAAATCCGCCCATTCGCTGCTATTGGAACGCTCGGCGGCGCCTCTGACTGGACAGGTCCGCCGCGACATCAGAACAGCACATCGTACTTCTATTTTCACACCGACCAGTGGCGCTACGATGGCATGGTGCTGGATCCCATCTGGGCGCCGTGGGCTGAGAAGTTCCCAGCCAAGGGGAATCATGCCGCAGACTTGAACATGTTGGCCGTTCGACTCGGTTGGTTGCCGTTCTATCCGCAAGTCGACAAGAAGAATCCAATCGAGTTCCTCAAGGAGGCGCGCGCCTCAGGGGCCCAATCAGAGAAGGAAGTTGGCGAATTTGTTGCAAAGAAGTTCAAGGATGGGAGTGAACGGTTCGCCCTGGAGGATGTAGACGCCGACGCCAATCACCCCAAAGTGCTTTGGATCTGGCGGGGCAATCTCATCGGCACGAGCATGCGTGGTCATGAATATGGTCTGAAGCACCTGCTCGGTACGCACAACAATGTGCTGGGCCAGGATCGCGCCAACGGGCTCGTAAACGAAGTTGAGTGGCACGAACAAGCACCGTTAGGGAAGCTTGATCTCGTCGTTAACGTCAATCTTCGAATGGATTCGTCGGCCAACTACGCCGACATCGTGCTCCCCACAGCACACTGGTACGAGAAATATGATCTCACCTGCTCGGACCTGCACTCGTTCTTCCATCCGTTCACGCCGGCGCATGATCCGCCGTGGGAAACGAAGCATGACTGGGAGGTCTTCAAGGCGATTGCGGCCAAGGTGAGCGAACTGGCTAAGACGCATCTTCCGGACCCGTTCGACGACATGGTCATGACGCCCATGATCACCGATTGTCCGGACGAGATGGCTCAGCCGATGGGCGAGCTACGGGACTGGAAGACCGGGGACGTGGATGTCATTCCCGGCAAGACGTTCCCCAACGTCAAGATTGTCCAGCGCGATTACACCAAGATCCTCGACAAATACACGACCTTCGGACCGAACGTTTGCAAGCCCGAAGGCTATGGCTGCAAGGGCATCAAGGGTGATCTCACCGAAGTCTACGAGCAACTCAAGGAGAGCTACCTCGTCGGCGAAAAAAATGGTCGACCATCGCTCGAAAACGCTGAACAGGTCTGCGAAGTGATCTTGCGCATCTCGCCCGAAAGTGACGGCGAAGTCTCGCACATGATCTTCAAGAACCTGGAGAAGCGCTGTGGGGTGCCGCTTGCGCACCTGGTGGAAGGTGATCGTGAAATCCATCACCATTACCCGGAATTGCAATCCCAGCCTCGGCGTAGCCTCACCTCGCCGCATTGGTCCGCCATCGAAAGCCCGGGCCGAACGTATTGCCCCTGGACATTGAACGTTGAAACCCTCAAGCCGTGGCACACACTGACCGGCCGACAGGAGATCTACTTCGACCATCGTGGATATCGCGAACTCGGTGAGTCGTTGCCTACCTACAAGCCGCCGGTGGACATGGTGAAGATCGGCGATTGTGCGCCGCATCTGGCCGAGGAGAATTCGAAGGTGTTCCGCTTCTTGACGCCGCACGGTAAATGGCAGATTCATAGCATGTTCTGGGACACCTGGCACATGCTCAACATGTTTCGAGGCGGCCAGGTGGTCTGGATCAACGACGACGATGCAAAGGAGATCGGCGTCAAGGACAACGATTGGGTTGAGATCTACAACGAGAACGGGATCGCCAATGTGCGGGCCGTGGTGACGGGAACGGTGCCGCGCGACACGGCCATCATGTACCACTCGTCGGAGCGCCATATCAATGTGCCGTTCTCGCCGTTGGCGCGGAAGCGCAAGGTCAGTGATCTACGAGGGGGGAACAACAACGCCACGACGCGGATCATGATGAACCCCGCGACGATGATCGGCGGTTACGCCAACTGGACGTACTTCTTGAACTATTGGGGAACCAGTCCGTCGGAGCGGGACTGCGCCGTATTGATACGCAAGATGCCGTTGGAAGCAGGTCCCAAGAAGGTCATCTACCAAGAGAAGGATCTTCGGTGAAAGGCAGTGCGACCTTGGGCATGATCCGACGATCTAGGAGACCGGTCTGATGCAGGTCAAACAACAGATGGCGATGGTGTTCAACCTCGACAAGTGTCTGGGGTGCAACACCTGTACGCTCGCATGCAAGAACATCTGGACCAACCGCGAAGGCGCGGAGTACATGTTCTGGAACAACGTCGAAACCAAGCCGGGGATCGGCTATCCCAAACAATGGGAGAACCAGGAGAAGTACCGGGGTGGTTGGAAGCAAAACCCCAATGCCGACGGCCCGAAGCTCAACATCGGCTCGCGGTTCTGGATGATGATCAATCTGTTCTATAACCCCGTTATGCCGCAGATGGATGAATACTACGGCAAAGGGCCGTTCACGTTCACCTACGAGGATCTTCATTCGGACAAGCCGACAAAGTTTTCGCAGCCGGTGGCCCGACCCAAATCGCAAATTACCGGCGAGGAAGATATAGCCATCGAGTATGCGGTCAACTGGGAGGACAACGGCGCGGGGGCGACCGCAGACGGCTTGGGCGGGATGGACGTGAACTTCGGCAGTATGACGGACGTGGAACGCAAGGCGCTGCTGAGCTTCCGCGATTCGTTCATCATGTACCTGCCCCGCATTTGTAATCATTGCATGAACGCACCTTGTGTCGCGGCATGCCCGAGCGGCGCTGCCTACAAACGCGAAGAGGACGGCGTCGTTCTCATCGATCAGGACCGCTGCCGCGCGTGGCGCTACTGTATTTCAGGATGCCCCTATAAAAAGCCGTACTTCAATTGGCGCACCGGGAAGATGGAAAAGTGCATCCTTTGCTATCCGAGGCTTGAAGCCGGACAGCCGCCCGCTTGTTTCCACGCTTGCCCGGGTCGCATCCGTTATATGGGTCCGCTTCTTTACGACATGGATCGCGTACCCGAAGCCGCCAACGCGCCTGAAGAGGACCTCGTTGAAGCGCAACGCGACATCATTCTTGATCCGAACGATCCGGAGGTGATTGGGGCAGCACACGAAGCGAACATAAGCGAAGCGTGGCTCGATGCATGCCGACGGTCTTCCGTGTACCGGATGGTCAAGGACTGGGAAATCGCTCTGCCTTTGCACCCGGAGTTCCGCACACTTCCATGTCTGTTTTATATCCCGCCTGAAAGCCCGGTGCGAACGAAGGCTGATGGGAGCGACTGCATCAGCATGGTGAACGGGCACAGCGTCCTACCGAACCTCGACGACTTCAGAATCCCCGTGAAGTTCCTGTCCAGCTTGTTCTCTGCGGGCCACGACCAGCCGGTCAAGACGGCGCTTCTGCGACAGTTGGCGGTCCGCGCCTTTCGGCGCTCGGAGCGCGTAGAAGGCGAACTCGATCTGAAAGTCCTTCAGAGCGTTGGTCTTACCGAGAAAGATGCGAGGGACATGCACCGCCTACTTGCACTGGCGCACTTCCACGAACGATTCGTTATTCCAACGACCCGCCGGGAGCGCACTGATAACGCACCGTACATTGAGCGCGGATTCTCGGGCTTCAGCGAGATGACGCCTTCCGATGCGCCCCGTCGCCGGAGCTTCTTCCACGGTCAACGCGAAGAGGTGGGGAGCTAGAGCCATGTGTACCACGGACCTCACGGCAAGCTACCAGCTCATCAGTGAGTTGCTGCTCAATCCGGACGAGCGTGATCGGGAGCGGGTGGAATCGCTGCGCCACGTTCTTGAGGGCGCTCTGGGAGAGGTTGACAGCTGGATTACAAGGTTCCTCGGCACTGCCGGTTCCACGTCGCGCGACGAGTACGTGCAGACGCTCGAACTCTCACCGCCCTGCCCGCTGTACCTCGGAGCGCATCTCTTTGACGAGCCGACCACGTGCAACGGCGTCGGCACGTCGGGTCGCAACGCGTATATGCTCGAATTGGCTGGCATTTACGGTCATTTCGGATTCGAGATCACGGCGCGCGAACTTCCAGACTATTTGCCGGCCATCGTCGATTTCCTGTGGATCAGTCTGGAGAACCAGGATCGCGACGGCATTGGGTTGCGTCGACGATTTGTCGAGCATTATGTTTTTCCCGGTCTCAAACCGCTGAAAGCGTCGCTGCAAAAATACAAGAGCCCGTATGCGTTGCTCGTCTCGGCCCTGCAAAGCGCGGTGGATCAAGACCTGGGCCGAATGGTTGATGACGCACCCGCCTGGAAGCCGGCTGAAGAAGCAACGGGAACTTGCGTGTCTCTACCGGTTCTTTCCAAGACTCCTGGCGGATATACAGGGTCGAGAGATGGTTACGAGGCAGTTGCAACCTCCACACTCAGTGGATTCGCACCCAGCGCTTGTGATACCGGAAAGGGAGACCGTCTTCAGGGGAGCGAGTAACCACAGTACACCACCGTCATGTCGCGCGCAACTGAAACACTCGTGGTCTTCACATGTCTTACGGTGCTCTCCGTGCTGTCGTGGTTTGTGGTGAGACAGATCGCCGAGTATTCCTCGAAACTGGAATCGCAAGTCGCTCAAGCTCCGTCGACCGTTATTGACATGGCGCCCCCGCCGCTGGTTGTCTCTGAGCAACCAGCACAGGTGTCGATCCCTGAGACTCCATCAGTGAGCCCCTCTGCGCAACCGCAGTCCATCGTTGAAGGACTTCGGGCGCACAACGGAGCAAGAAGTTACGCCGAACCAAGTGAGAAGTCAGCTATGAACAATTTTCTTTGGGGTGTATTCCCGTATCTGTGCATCGTGCTGTTCTTTGCGGTGCCGCTGATCCGGATGGTATTTCGGCCATTCTCGTGGAGCACTCGCGCAAGCGGCTTGTTCGGTCGCAAACTGCTTGGCGCTGCCTCGCTGTTGCTTCATTGGGGGCTTGCGCTGGTGTTGTTAGGACACCTCACGGGACTGATCGGAGGTGTACTCGGGTCCCAAGGCGCGGTCACGTTCTTTTATTGGTCCGGACTGCTCGGGGGCTCCATGGTGCTCGTGGGTTCGGTGATGGCGCTGTATCGCCGGTTGACGACACCGGAGGTTCGCGCGATGAGCCAAATTGATGACGTGGTTGTTCACCTGTTCATTATCGCGATCGTGGGGCTTGCCCTCTACCAAGTGCTCGTTCATCGAATCTTCGGCATCGCATTCGGAGCGTCCTCATGGGCTGCGAGTTTGTGGACGCTCTCACCACAGCCGGAGCTGATGGCCTCGGCAAGTCTTATTACCAAGCTGCACATCCTTCTCGCGCTGACCTTCTTCGCGTACTTCCCCTTCACGAAGCTCGTTCACTTCTGGACGTTTCCCATCAATTTCTTTGTCCGCCCGCACCTCTCGATGCGTACGCAGCGCTATCGCTTTCAGCGCCATTGGGAATTCGCCTGGCGGAGCGACAAATCCTGGCTCACCTATGGGCTGGGCACCGTGGCGGTGATCTTCCTCGTCGCAGCGATGTTGTTAGGGCGAACGCAGCCCTCCGAAGCGTCGGGGATTGCATTGACGTCGACCGCGTTGGAGACGAACAACGGGTCTTTGCTGTCAGGGTACGCCCTGTACGTAAGTCAATGTGCCCGCTGCCACGGCGTTCATGGGCGCGGCGACGGTTCCGGCGCAAACTCACCGACATTCTCGGCGCTCCCACGCGATCTCATCGCTGCTCGCTACCACTTCGTATCGACGGAAAACGGCATCGCGTCCGATGATGATCTGTACCGCACAATCTACCGGGGGCTCAGCAATACCGGGATGCCGGCATTCACTGATCTGACCAATGGTCAGATCGTTTCATTGATCGATGTGCTCAACGGTTTTCGTGCCGATGGGTCGAAACCCGACCGACCGATCTATGTAGGGCCGCCCCCGCCTGCGACCGAAGCGAGCATCACCCGCGGTCGAGTGTTGTATGCCGAAGCATGCGCCAGTTGCCACGGTGCTGAAGGCAGGGGTGACGGGGAGAGTCTGTCCTATGACTACCTCGGACAACGGGTCGTTCCCGCGGATCTCGGGGCTGGTGACATCAAATCCGGCGACGATCCTGAGCAGATATACCTCCGCATCACCGCTGGAATCCCCGGTGGAGCCGACGGAGCCCTGATCATGTTGAAGTTCGGCCAACTCCCGGACGCGGATCGCTGGGCCCTCGTTCACTTTCTCAAAGCCCAAATCATGCCACAGGACAATGAGACGCAATGACCTCGACGTTCCCCGGTCGTGACTCTGCAATACCCGGTAGGTAACAGCAGTTCAATACCGGTACCCGACGACGAGCAACGGCGAAGCCGGAGTAGTTCCCTTGAACGAAGATCTGACACGGGAAGACCAGCGTCGAGCATGGTGGATTCTCGCCATGAACACGTTCGCATTCACGGTCTGCTTCGCCGCGTGGATGATGAACGGTGTGCTTATCACCTTCCTGGTGGACAACGGCGTACATGACTGGGATCCGGCCGAAATGGGATGGCTCATTGGAATTCCCGTGCTCACAGGGGCGATCTTTCGTTTGCCACTGGGCTTGGCGACCGACAAGTGGGGTGGACGGATTGTGTACGGTTTACTACTGCTCGTGGCCGCAGTTCCGATGTTCCTGGTCAGCTATTGCAACACGTATTGGCATTTCTTCATGGCCGGCCTGGGGTTCGGTTTTGCCGGCACAAGTTTTGCGATCGGCATCGCCTATACATCCGTCTGGTTCCCCTCGAGACTGCAGGGAACGGCTCTGGGAATCTTCGGCGCTGGAAACGCAGGCGCGGCGCTCACGGCGATCGGTGCGCCGCGCCTGCTCAATTGGCTGACGAACAATGGTGAGCAGCTCGACCAATGGCGGCAGCTCCCAAAGGTATATGCCGCAATGCTCGTGCTGACCGGCGTGATCTTCCTTCTCACCACCAAGACCCGTATACCTGAAGGAAGCGCGCAAAAAACCCTCAGTCAGAGACTGATCCCCTTGAGATCCATCCGCGTGTGGCGCTTCGGTCTGTACTACTTCTTCGTGTTCGGTGGCTTCGTGGCGCTTGCGCAGTGGCTCGTGCCCTATTACGTGAACACCTATTCTACGACGGTGGTGCTGGCGGGTACATTGACCGCTGTTTTCAGTTTTCCCTCCGGAGTGATTCGCGCTGCGGGCGGCTGGATGTCCGACAAGTTTGGAGCCCGAGCAGTGATGTACTGGGTGTTTGGACTGTCGGTCGTGTGTTGCGCCCTGCTGATCATTCCGCAGATGGACATTCACGCGCCCGGCAGCGGCCTTATGGCCAGGTTTTCGGGGACGGTTACCGCTGTCTCCGACGCACAGATCGTTGTTGAATCAGACAAGGCCGGGGCCATGACCTACACGCTCGCGCCCCGACAGGGCGAACTTGTCAGCGACGATGAGCGCCATTCAGGACTGTTGATATGGCCACGTTCAATGTCGTGGCAGGAACCGACCGTTGAAGTGGGAGACACGGTTGGCAAGAAAGAGTTGTTGGCGCGCGGCATCACACACATCTTCTTTCAGGCCAACATCTGGATCTTCACCGGCCTGTGTTTCATCATCGGGTCGCTTATGGGGATCGGCAAAGCCGCCGTGTACAAGCACATTCCAGATTATTTCCCCAACGATGTCGGCGTGGTCGGCGGCATCGTGGGAGTCCTTGGCGGTCTTGGCGGCTTCGTTTGCCCCGTGATCTTCGGCTACTTGCTCCGTGAGACCGGCCTGTGGACGACCTGCTGGATGTTCTTCTTCGTCTTGGCCGCCGCGTTGCTCTTTTGGATGCATCTCGTTGTTCGTCGCATCATGAAGCAGCAAGCGCCTCAGTCGCTGCGGGACATCGAATCCGGCCACGTGATTCTTGAGAGCTGACCTATGGCGAACCTGGAACATTGGGACGTTGAGAACGACGGATTCTGGGAAAGCACTGGAAAGAAGATCGCCAGGCGCAACCTGTGGATCTCCATCCCGAGCCTGCTCTGTGGGTTTGCGGTTTGGCTGTACTGGGGCATCATCACTGTCCAGATGCTCAACCTCGGATTCCCCTTTGAGCAGGCGGATCTGTTTACGCTCACCGCGATTGCGGGGTTGGCTGGCGCCACGCTGCGAATCCCCAGTACCTTCTTCATCAGAATTGCCGGCGGTCGAAACACGATTTTCTTCACGACCGCCCTGTTGATGATACCAGCGGCGGGAACAGGCTTTGCTCTGAAGGATATCAACACGCCTCTGTGGGTGTTTCAGTTTCTGGCGCTGCTCACCGGCTTCGGCGGTGGGAACTTCGCCTCGTCCATGTCCAACATCAGCTTCTTCTTCCCCAAGCGGGTACAGGGTACGTCGCTTGGCCTCAACGCTGGCCTCGGTAACTTCGGCGTCACCACTATGCAGATCCTCGTTCCATTGGTGATGACGTTCGGGATCTTCGGGGGCGAGTCGATGACACTCGTCAACTCCAGTGGAACGCTGATCGGAAAAATCGAGGCAGGCACGGAGACCTACATTCACAACGCGGGCTTTATTTGGTTGGTGTTCTTGATTCCGCTTGCCTTTGCAGGTTGGCTTGGGATGAACAACCTCACAACCAAAGCGGTCACCCCAGAGTTGGGTGGGCCAATCCCGGCTTTCGCCAAAATCACTTTTCTCCTGGGGATCGGCTTCTTCACAGCCGTTGTTGGTCTCTATCTCCTATTGCCGAAACCAACCGGGTTGGAATTGCTCAGCAAATGGATTGTCCTACCGCTCGTGATTGGAGCAACAGTTATTCTCATGCGCTTTCTAAGCTGGGGAAGCCTCAAGGCCAATCTGAAGCGGCAGTACCAGATATTCTCCAACAAACACACCTGGGCTATGACCGTCATCTACACGATGACCTTTGGTTCGTTCATAGGTTATTCGGCAGCGTTCCCGCTTGCGATCAAGGTCATCTTCGGCTTTCAGCATCTGACCGTTGACGGTGTGCTGACCCACAACACGGTGAATCCCAATGGCCCAAGTGCGCTCATGTTCGCATGGATGGGTCCCTTTATCGGTGCGCTGATTCGACCGATTGGGGGTTGGATCTCTGACAAGGTGGGTGGGGCCAGAGTAACCCAAATCGTATCGATCGTCATGATCCTTTCGGCGCTCGGTGTCGCATATTTCATGAAGATGGCTTATCAGTCCCCAACGCCGGAGCAGTACTTCTGGCAGTTCTTCATACTCTTTATTATTCTCTTTACCGCCACCGGCGTGGGAAATGGTTCGACGTTCCGTACGATTGCCGTTGTGTTCAATGCCGAGCAGGCGGGTCCGGTGCTCGGGTGGACCTCAGCCGTGGCTGCATACGGGGCGTTCATCATCCCAAAGGTCTTTGGGGAGCAGATCAAGGCGGTGACGCCTGAGTATGCCCTGTATGGTTTCGCGACCTTCTACTTCATATGCCTCGTGCTCAACTGGTGGTTCTATATGCGGCCCAACGCCTATGTGAAGAATCCTTAGTGCGTTCGTGCCGAGTACCGAGAACGCAAGGTGCTCCCTTTCTAGCTTTGCGTTGCTTTGGGCAAGACGGCCCGGCGATGGAGCTGGGCGTAGGTCATATCGGAAACGTTGGCCGGGATAATCCTTGAGGTGACGAATATGAACCGGACGGTACCGAACCGTGTATCGACGTTCGAGAATGCCCCGCCGCTCACCCGCCGCGCATGGACCGTGTGGAGATCGCTGCGACTCGTGGTCTGATTGATGCGGTCTCGGGTTAGCTTCAACCCAAGACCCATCTGATCCACGATCGCGAACCGCTGTTCACAGCGAAGTTCCGTGAGATCCTGAAGAGCGGAGGCATGAAATCGGTGCGGCTGCCGCTGACAAGTCCGAATCTGAATGCGTACGCAGAACGCTTCGTCTTGTCGATCAAGTCCGAGTGCCTTGGCCGAATGGTACTTGTAGGTGAGCGGCATCTGCGTCGGGCGATAGACGAGTATATGGAGCACTATCACCTTGAGCGCACCCATCAGGGCTTGGGCAATCAACTGATTGATGGGATTCCAGAGCACTCTGATGGGCGACTTCGCCGACACGCACGCTTGGGCGGATTACTCAATTCCTATTATTGTGAGGCGGCCTAATGCGTCAGCTGAATCATGGAACACGACGCCATGCAGGTTCACTCCTGCGATCCGATAATCCGCTCACTGGATATGGAGTCGATGAGCGGCGCTCGGTTGTAACAAGTCTTCGCGAAGCTATAACCGAGCAGTCGGCGCAGAGCAGCCGGATGCCTGGCCGGCACCGGTTTTCAACGTAAATCGTCGGGTAAGAAGCGTCGATAATCACCTGGAGTGACAGGTCTATTATCGCGCTTCGGTGTACAGACGGATGCGTCCCGTAACACGAGAGCCATTATGAACGGCAAGACGATTCTCGTTGTGGATGACGAGCCACCAATCAGGTATATGCTGGATCTCAAGCTCTGCCAGGCTGGTTTCTCAGTCATCAGTGCCAGCAACGGCCAGGAGGGCTACACACTGGCCTGCAAGCATCGACCCGACTTGGTCCTGAGCGATTACCAGATGCCCGTGATGGACGGCCTTGAGTTCTGTAAGCGATTGGCAGCCGATCCCGAGACGGGAGGGATTCCTGTGGTCATGCTGACGGCCCGTGGTCACAAAGTGCCGCCAGCCGAGCTCGCGAGGACGAATATAAAATGCTTTCTCGACAAGCCATTCAGTACGCGCCATCTTATCGTGCAGATCAAGGAGCTGTTGCATCTACCATCAGATGGGAGCACTCCGGTTGATGACGCGGGATTGAGTGCGGCATGATGGGCAGCGCGACTCCAGACAATGCGTTAGCGGTGACGCAGCCGCTTTCCGATCGCTGCGCGAAACTGGGTTTACCGGTGTGGTCTCTCGATGCGCACGGCGCCATTGTGCAGCAGCCCGAGGGTTTTGGGCCGGGCGATCTTTGGCTGCGATCTAGGCTTCTGGGAGATATGATCCGCAGCGCGGTCGCGGCGTGGACTACCGACGACGATGCGCCTCGGATTGATCTCATTTCCGGGTGTTGGCTTGTGCCGGTCGTTACGGCGCCTTCGCAGCCGGAGTCGGGCGTGACCATGATCATGGTTTTGGGCGAGGCGCTCTTCGACACCGAGCAATTCCAAGCCATCTGTGCTTCGTCCCAGCTCGACCCCGGAGAGGCGAGAGTCGCCCTGGCGTCGTGCGCTCGCTATTGCCGATCTGATCTTGAATTCCTCATCCCGATGTTGCGTTGGATGCACATAGATCTTGATAAAGCGGCCGCAAACCATGGTGCGCTGCGCGACTTCAGCGGACAACTTGCCCACGCGTTCGAGCAGATCAGCCTCCTGTACCGGCTCGGACGATCGATGAATTGTCTCAATGATCCCGTCGGGTTTGTCAGGATGACGTGCGCGCTCCTGTCCGATACGCTGGACTTCGAGTGGGTCGCGGTGAAGATGGCCTCTGATGGGCCGGTGCCGGAAATCGTCGACGCACTCGTTTGCTCGGGCGACCTTTCCGTCGATCAGCATAGGTTTGGAGCACTAGCGGCGCAGCTTATTGGCGAGCTCGACACGGATCAATGGACCAAGGTACTCGATTGCGACACGAGTGAGTTGGCGGCGCACGTCAAGTCCCAGGTGGTGGTGGAACCGATCGTCTGTGCCGAGAAGGTGATCGGGCTCTTGCTGGCGGGCGACAAACGTGGCCCGGATTCAGAAGTCACGAGTGTGGAGACGCAACTGCTCGATGCCGCAGCCGATTATCTCGGTGCCTTTCTCCACAACGTCGCGATGTACGGCGAGCAACGAGCGTTGTTCCTGGGTACATTGAAGGCGCTTACGGCTGCGATCGATGCCAAAGACCCCTATACCTATGGTCACTCCGAGCGTGTGGCTCTGCTGGGTTCCCAACTTGCACGAGCCTGCGGCATGGATGAGGCGCAGGCAGAGCGTGTTCGGATCGCCGGGTTGGTGCATGACGTGGGGAAGATCGGCGTACCCGAGTCGGTGCTCGGCAACCCGGGCGAACTGACGCACGCGGAATTCGAACTCATCAAACGACATCCCAGAATCGGGTACAACATTCTCAAGGATCTTGTGCAGTTGGAGGATATCCTGCCCGGCGTGCTGTATCACCATGAGCGATGGGATGGGAACGGTTATCCCGCGGGTTTGAGCGGGGAGGAAATCCCTCTCATGGGACGTCTGCTCGTCGTTGTCGATGCGTTTGACGCAATGAGCTCGGATCGGCGGTATCGATCGGCTTTGCCGCGCGAGCAGGTGCTTCAGGAGATTGCCGAGTGTGCCGGTAGCCAGTTCGATCCCCACTTGGCGGAGGTCTTCAAGAAGGTGGATCTTGCAGAGTACGATGCACTGGTCGCTCGTCACCGCGCTCAAGATACCAAGGCAGCGTAGCTAGGGCAGTCCTTTGGCCTGCCGGGGACAAACTCCGGTGGCACGGGCATCTTGCCCGTGCGATCGATTCCCGGCGCACGGGCAAGATGCCCCTGCCACAGTGTTGGAGGTTTGGTACAGACGGGCAGACTCAAAGCCTGCCCCACAGGCTGGGTATTGCTCTAATCCACAACCTGCGTCCAGCTTCCCGGCTGGAACTCGGCGACACCGCCGGTGAACGTGATCGTCACTTGCAGCTTGTGTCGCGCCGCGCCGTCCATACCGATGCCGGTGAACAGAACCGGATCACCCGCGTTGTCGGTCAGATTGCCGTCCACGGGATCCACGGCCTGGAGCGTGAACGTTCCGTTGCCGAGTGGAATGTCAGTGGGCAAGACACCCGTCTTGAAGGACTCCCGCCAATCCGGGTCCGCCTCCGTTAGAAACATACCCATTTCGATGGCGGCCAGGGCATGGAGGCGTGCTTGAGTCATGTCCGAAACGGCGCTCGCGCTGCGCTGCTCAATCCGGGACACCATCAGACCCGAGAGCCCGATGACCAAAACGATCATCGACACGCTGAGCACGAGAAGATAGACAGACCCCCGCCGCGCTGGGGCGCGGCTGCGCGCCGAAGGCGGACGCATTGGCGTATGTTTGCGCGGGCCGGCCCATTGTTTATCTTTTGACAAAAGGCTGTCGGTCACGGTTGCTCCTTGTTCGCATCCACGGTTGCGGTGTCACTTGCCGTTCGGCCACGCTTGCGTCCGAATTGCGACAAGCTCAGCGGCGGGGACGCCCTTGAAGGATGCGGTCACGGTGATTCGTTTCACGCCGGTGTTCGCGCCAATTTCGCTGAGGCTCGTAGGCTTGACGAATGCGACTTCGACCGAACGTGTCCACTGGCCATAGCCGTCCAACGGCACGCCATCCTTATCTTCGGGCGGCGTGGCTGACCAGCCGTCGTAGTCGTCGATGTCGTCCCAGTCCGTGCGGTCCCCGCCGCTTTCTGACTCGCGGCCGAAAGTAACCGTGTCCACCGGCTCCTCGTAGGCTTGGCTGAGGATCTCGGCCATCAGGTCTTGAGCCAGCGTGTACCCCCGAGCCTGGTGCTCGATGTTGCGCTTGGAGACCGCGGTCGCTCCGAGGGTATTGATCGCCGCCACGAGCAACACACCCACGAGGACGATAGAGATAACCGCTTCGACAAGCGTGAAGCCTCGGCTAGGAGGCAGGGCATTGGGTATTCTGACGATATCAGAGTTCATAAGCCACTGACGTCCGGCGCATTGAGAACTTGCACCGCTGTTTGGGTTTTCGTCGAATTGTCGGCCCCCACCTGAAGCGTCAGTCCCGTGGACGTCAGATAATTCCGAGTCACATCCTGAGTCACCGTGTCGGTGGTCTCGTAGGTTCCCCAGACCCAGAAATACATGTCGTTGTCTGCTTGCTTGTTCTTTTTCGGAGCCCATGATTTTCCGGAATCCGTCGTCCAGACCATGACGGGATCATCCTTTGGAGCCGAGGTTGATGAGAGATATTGCACCTGGGCTGCGTTGTCAATATCGCCCTTGACGACGATCACAAACTCCTTGTTGAGCTGCTTTAGCAAGACGTCTGAGAAAGTGAATTCGAACCACTGGTAGGAAATCGGCAAAGTGGAAACGGGAACAGTGACCGGAGTTCCAATCGTCGTGGTGCTCGGCACGGGATTTCCGCCCCCCTTAGTTCGGTAAATGCCGACCGTGATGTTACCCCCCTGGTCTTGTCTTAGTTTGAGTTGGCAGCGGGTGATGCGAACTTCCGACGTGTTGGCCGGCAACCCGCTGACATTAAAGAACTCGGCACACCAGTTCGTTGGACCGACTACGAAGTCGTTGTACGTCGGTGTGATGCCCGACCAACCCTCGAAGTTGGCGAACAGCGATTCAGGGTATTGGATTTTCACTGTTGTTGTTTCGGTCGAGGTCACCATCTTAGTTTGGTAGTCGAGGCTAAAATCGTACACATTTGCGAGCACGTTGATGACGGCGCCGCCGTTGTACTGCCGGGTGAGCGGGTCGCCGGGGGTGCCCGACCACGAATAGGCGATCGTGATCGGTGTCCCATTCCGGTCGACGATGAACTCCAACTCCGTGGGGGACATCGTCAAGACGGTCGTGGCATAGGCCACTTCATCGGCAAGTTGACCAACCACTTGGGCCGCGTCCAACTTCTTAGCAAATGGGCTGTTCGGATCAGGCAATCCCCGGGTCGCAATCACGATCGCAGAGCCCATAGCCACCATGAGGATCGAGATGATCGCGAGACTGGTCACCAGCTCGACAAGCGAGAAACCATAACGGTGACGGTTCAATCTCATTGGATCTCAGCTGCTCCGGTCTCCGGATCAACGACAACGGTGTATTGGTAGTCACCCGTTTGGACGATGACGGATCCGCCGGAGTCGGGAATACCAAAGCCGTCGAATGTGATTTCCCAATCGCCGCCCAAGTCGACGGAAACAATCTGGGCCTGATAGGGGGGATCTTGCAACTGTACGCCGTACATCGTGCCGGTTGTATTCAGCTCGCGCACGTTAGGAATCAGGTACGAGTCGTCGGCAACGTCGAACTGGACCGTCCTACTTGAGCTTGTGCTCTTGGCCGTTTGCCGCGCAAGCGCAAAATCAGCGACCACGCGCCGCGCTGCCGCCTCGGCTCGGTAGCGCGTGAGGGCGTTGGCGTATCTGGGTGTGGCGATCGCGGCGATGATGGCAATAACGGCTACTGTCATCACCAGATCAATAAGCGTGAAACCAGCATGACGCTCAGTCAACATTCAATCGCCCCTTGGACGCACATTGGACCGGGGCTTGGAGTATCGCGCCATCACCAGCCGGCGCTGATCGAAGCGCCCCGCCGTTCGATCGAATACATCAATACGTGTTGTAGAGTTTCCCGGCGTCGTCCGCTTCCACAAGCGTGTTGGCGATCATCGTGCCGGCCACGTCGTTGTACACCCATCCGGCGCCAACCGTTCCAGGTGTATCTGTGATGCCCGTGCTACCGCGTTCCGTTCCGACTGGAAGCGGCGGAACCTTGCGGAGATACGGTCCGTAGATAAACGGGGCGACTTTGGCGGCGTTCGTGACCCCATTGACATCCGAAAACAACGTCATCTGGTCAACGAATGTCGCGAGCACCGGGAACGTGCCGCCATGCTCGGTCGCGTAGATATCCAGGCCGCTCCTCATCACCGCAAGACTGCCTGACAGCGACGAGTCAGCAGCGCCTGCAGCGCCACGGCTCATCCGAGGAATCGCAATCGCGGCGATGATCCCGATGATCACCACGACAATGATGAGCTCGATAAGACTGAACGCTCGATTGACACGTTTTCGAGAAGGATTCATTTTCCAATCTCCTAAAGGCTTATCTGAGGAGAACGACAGTCCGGGCATCTGCTCGATCTCCGATTTATTATCGTCGGCTCTTGAGCGCTAGTTGAGTTGCGGTGGTGTTATGGCGCCGATGCTTGACACCTGCTCAGCCGGCGTCACGAGCCGATAAAAACCACTCGATTTAGTCCATCAAAGTTTTTCGCCATTCCTCAGACAACTGAAGCTCGACTCGGACTCCATTCGACTCCAGGACAGCGTTACGATCGCCAACCGAAATGAGCCGGAAGCCGTCGATCTGTTGCCCGATAAACAAGCACTTGTCGTCGATGATCGCAGAACCGTTGGGCCCGGCTCCCATGACGGCCATGAGACGGTGCGACCGGACGAACGTCGTGGCCGCATCGCCGCCCAGGTCCTGCTGCTGAATTGTGCCGTCATCGCCGAACCAACTCGGGGATGGCTTGAACGCGTCGCGTACATCGCTGAGGTCTAATGACCGAAGCATGGCCACCGCCGAAAGGCGATCCGCGATGTCGCTGCCCTCGGCCGGCAAGTCCGCTAGCGCGGTGAGATCACGCCGGGCCGCGTCCAGTACGGACGTCGATGACGTCATCGCGTACTCGCTAACAGATAAATCCTGTGCTGCGGCATCGCTCGGGGCAAAGAACGTCTTATCGGCCGCAAACGCCGACAGACCCGCCGCGATCACACATCCATAGACCTTTTGCTTTGTAGTGATAGGCATCGCCACAAACATAGACGATTCATCACGGCGGTCGGCAAGTGCCTTTTTGATTATTTCGAGTCCGGCACGGCTATCGGAGCCGCATACCACACAAGATCGAACTGAAACTGCGCCGGCGAGCTCGGATTACCGGACAGCTCAAACGCCGTGACGCGTATGTCGTGAAGGCGCTCGTGGAGCTCGTGAAGAAACGCAGCACAATCGGAGTAACTTCCGGTCCCGGAAACGGTGATAGGGATCATCTGAAACTGGTCATCGGGTTCTGCTCCCTTTGACGACGATCCGTCAATGATGAGATTGTTTGTTGAGGCCAACTCGACAATCTGCGCCAT
Source organism: uncultured bacterium (assembly GCA_965369945.1). Taxonomy (GTDB): domain Bacteria; phylum Planctomycetota; class Phycisphaerae; order Phycisphaerales; family SM1A02; genus JADFNO01. The sequence continues at coordinate 26,785 of CBDUST010000015.1, forward strand.
GCGCGCGTTCAGGAGCTTCACCGGTTCCAAGTGTACCCAACTCGCCTCGCGCGCCTGTTGGACAAGTGCGACCTCCTGCTTGAGCTGTCTACGTACGTCCTCGATCTGCGCCGCGAGCGTGCGTTGGTCTGCGAGTTCAGATTGGGTCGCATCGCGAGCCATGGCTGCGTGAGAGATCGGCCGGACTACGATAAAAAACGCCGCAAGGGAGAGAAGTCCGAAGAGTCCCACTCCCATGATCTCCACATGCCAGCGCTGGGGCCTGAATGGGGATTGCGCAGTCATCGTTGCAATCCCTCCTCGGTTTCGAGCAGACATTCAATGTGAAACGCGATGGCGTTGCCATCCAAGAACGGTTCACGCCTCGTGTCGAGCAGCTTGACTTGCTGAAACAGCGATGTCTCTTCAAGCCGCAACACGAACTCAGATACGGTCTGTTGCGCCAGCCCGAGCCCGCCGAGTTGAAGCTCGATGGTTGTGAATTCCCGCGCGACACCCGTCACCGACCGATCCTCAACCGTGGACGCCGTCGCCGGCCCGCGCGCACCGGGCGACTTGTGGAGTGTCGTGAGCTTGCAGTTGCGCAGAATGATTCGATCACCGAGGGTTGTTGACAACAGCGCAAGTAAGGCGCTCCAGTCCGGCTGCTTTCCTATCGTCAGCGATGTTGTCAGTTCGGCGCGCGATCGGGTAAGTTCGCCTCGCAATGCGGCAAGTTCCGACTCGGACTCCGCGACAAGGGCGTTGACTTGACGAAGTTCGTCACGTGGGCCCGCATCATCGTTCAGCGCCGTCGCTCCGACAAGCACCAACACCCCGAGCCAGCCGAGACCGTAGATGACGCATGTCATGAACCAAAAGCGGATTCGAGTGCTGCGGAGTCGCGCTTCGCGGCGGGCTGAGGGCACAAGATTTACACCGATTACCGACATTATCCGTCCGGATGGATCGCAAGGCCTACGGCGGCCGTCAGCAGTGGTGAGGCGCCATGCTTAGAAATGGCAGCCGTGACGTCGGCGATGTCGGTCGGTGCGACCGAGCGCCCTTCTACGGAGAGTTCTGCAGAGAGCCGTGGCACGAGGCCGGCAAGAGTGGCTCCCTCGCCCGTCACAAAGATGCGCTCAACACGCCCCTGCGCATATTCCTGCGTTGCGAAAGAAATGGAGGCCTTCAATTCGGTGACAAGCCGGGCGACGAATCCGACGATCTGGTTGTGCACAGCGCCGGCCAGATCTGATCGTGCATCCTCATTTGCAGCAACTGTTTTACACCCAACCTCTGCGATGAGGCGGTCCGTGATCTGGGCATCGATGTCGTACGTGGTTCTCAATGACGCATGCAATCGGCTCAGGTTTGCATCGACCATGGTGCGTTCGAAAACAAGTACGCCTCCACGGACCAAGGCGAATTCTGCAAAACCCCATCCAACGTTCAGCAGAGCTACCAGACTGTCCGACCCCGGAGAGAGCCGGCCGCACGCGCGCGCCAGCGCGCAGAGCCGAACATCAATCACTCGCACCGTCAATCCAGCTCCTTCGAAGATATCGATCGCCGCATTCGCCAACTCCGAGCGGCACGCCACGGTCATCACATGCTCGACCGCCGTTGCCCCACCATCTGCCGGCACGCCCCACGAAGCTATCTCGAGGGTTTGGGGATCACAGTGATGTGCCTTGGCGAGCTGGTTTCTGGCAGCTTGTGATAGCTCGGCCTGGGCGCCGTTTGATGGAACCTTGAGGATGCTGCTCATCACTGCTTCATTGGGTAGGGCAAGCACGACATGGGAGCCGTGAAACCCCTGCCGGCACAGAATATCGGCGACGCCGCAGAGCTCGTCTTCGTCCAGGGGAATCGTGCTGTCGGCGCGAGGAATGGATGTTGCGGCCTCGATGCGCAGATGATTCCGCGACTGCGTCAGCTGCACTGCGTTGACGTTCCGACCGTCGGCGTCAATGCCGATTGATGATCTCCGTGTTCTGAACACCCCTTTACGCTCCTCCTTGAGTAAGCGACGTCAGGTCAAACAACGGCATGAACATACTCAGGGCAAGGACGGCGACGATGACGCCAAGGACAATGAGAATGATCGGCTCGACGATGCTAGCGAGGGTGCGAACGACGACCTCGTTCTCCTCGTCCATGAATTCGGCCATGTCCGTCAACACGACTGCGAGCTGGCCGCTCTGTTCGCCGTGGCGGATTGCCTCAGTCATGGACGGATTGATCAGATAAGTCCCTTCAAACAACGCACTAAGCGGGCTGCCGTTCGCTACTCCATCCTCAGCGCGGTGCATGAGATCGGCGTAACGTGTGTTGACGGTCGCTCGGCGAGTCAGCTGCAGCGCTTCGAGTAATTGCACCTGGCTACTCAGGAGTACGCCGAGGAGTCTCGCGATCCGAGCGGTAATCAGGCTGCGGACAAAGTGGCCGAGGTAGGGAAGCCGGACCAGCCCGGTGTCCAAGGTGCGCCGGCCGATCGGCGTGGACAGCCAATACTTGCCCGCCGAAACCGTGATC
>CBDUST010000016.1:0-28939 GCA_965369945.1 uncultured bacterium
GGAGGCGATCGTCCTGCTCGATCAGCTGCCCTCTCTCATCTCAAGGCCTGCCCTCGAGAACAGCGTCACCACCATCTGCCTCAACCTCAAGGAGAAGGGCGACGTCACCGCCGCGGCCAAGGCCATGTTGCTGGAAAGTGATGAGGCACGTTACCTCGGACGCCTCCCCGTTGGCTCGGGGATCGTCAAGCTCCAAGCCCGATGGCCTAGCCCGTTCCTCGTCCGATTCCCGCTGTTTCAGATCAGGAAGGGTGTGACCACTGACGCCCAAGTGCACGCACGGTTCCTCGAATCACTCGACGTGGAAACTGCCTCGCGCATTCTCAACGGCTTTGTTCAGACGATGGGACGACACATCTATCACCGCAAGGAAGGCGGCACTGATCGCAAAAACAAACAACGACCGCTTACCGATGAAGAGACGGACCTCCTCACCGACGTGGCCGACCATCCGGTCAGTCCCGTTACGGAACGGTACCAACGCCTGAGCTTGAACCCGAAGCGCGGAACCCGAACGGCGGCGGCACTGATTGACCGCGGCTTCGTCAAGGCTGCAACCGTTCCCGTTCCAGGATCACACGTGCGCTTGCTCGGACTCACGTCCAAGGCCCGACAACTACTGAAGCTGCCGGAGGAGACGGATCGCCACGGCGGTCTTGAGCACCGCTACTGGGTCGCAAGGATTGCCAACGACCTGAAGAAGAAGGATATCAAGGTGGAGGAGGAAGCCCCTCTGGGCGAGGGGAAGGCGGTGGACCTCCTAGTCACTTTGCACGGCCACCGTCTCGGTATTGAGGTCGAGACCGGAAAGTCGGACTGGCGGGCCAACGCCGAAAAATGCCTCCAGAGCGGTCTGGAGTGGGCCGTTCTGGCACCCACGAGAGCCGCGGTGAGGCGTTCGATCCAGACCCAGTTGGCCCACCTCGTGGCCTCTGGGCGGGTGCTCGTGATCCCTGCAGAGGAGGTCGTGGCCGTAGTCTGCCAACTCGCTGAGGGTAGCTCCCAACCCCGGTAGCTCGTCGTTTGCGTCAATTGCGATTGAGAGACCATCCTGCCGCCTTGCTGCAGCATCTACAATTCTCGTGCCGTACGATCGCGCCGGCCCTCACCGCCCGGTAAGGTGCTCAAGTGATGACAAAACCAAAAGCATTCGTCCTAATGCCGTTTGCTGAGCCATACAACGCCTGCTACGAGCGCATTTTCAAGCCTGCCCTTCGAGACGCGGGATACGAAGTGACCAGGGCAGATGACTTGTTTGCACCAAGACCAATCATGGTGGACATAGCGCAATCGATAAAGGACTCCGATCTTGTTCTCTGCGAGATGAGCGGCAAGAATCCAAACGTCTTCTACGAGCTCGGTCTTGCGCACGCTCTTGGCAAGCCCGTGATTCTAGTATCTCAGGACAAAGAAGACATCCCCTTTGACCTGCGGCATATCCGTGTCCTTCTGTACGATTACACCGATGTCGAATGGGGCAAGAAGCTCAAGCAGGGCATACAAAGTGCGGCCCGCGAAGTTCAGTCAAGAACCCATAGTATTTGGCCGCCCCCTCTTTTCTCCTTTGCCACCGACTTGCTTCATAGGGACATCAAGGTGCTGCGGGGCCGGCGCGCCACGGTTGACCTGCTTCCGGAGATAGTTAAGCGAGCACAGCAGAGCGACCTTCTCTTTGGAAGCTGCAACACGTGCTCGGATTATCCAAGGGCCTTCTATGAGGAATTACCCAAGGCGCTGGTTAGGGGAGCCAAGATCCTCTTCATCGCCCAAGATCGACCCGATTCAAGTGGGTTTATAAAGCAGATTCGCGACTTAAAGAATATAGGCCCTCCAAGCCACGTGCGCATCCTGAAGAGCAAGATGGCTTACTTGCGCCTCTTTGGAATAGAGGACAAGGAGGCTGTATTAGCTTTGCCGCTCGAAGACGAGTTCATAGGCCTGCATTTCAACGAACCGCGGGTGCCAGCATTTCTAAAGCTCGCCTTCGATGAGCTTGTGGAAAGCGCAGAGGAAGTAGAATGACGAAGCGAAACGTAACGAGCTACATTGAACATGTGAGAACTGCTGTAGCAAGCAACATCGAGAACGATCTGCAATCAGTTGCTCACAGGATGGATCACATCGAAAGAGTTCTGCAAACCGCGCTACAAATATCGCAATCCTATCCTCAGGCCGATCGGGAGGTGCTGACGCTGGCCGTCCTTCTGCATGATGTGGACCAGCCTTTCACTGACAAGCCGGCGCATGTGGAGAGGAGCGCAGCAAAGGCGCAAGACATCTTGAGACAAGTAGGATACGAGGTCGACAAAATCGACAGAGTGGTACTGGTGATACGTGAACATTCCACAGAAACCGTTGAGGAATTGGCCCCATCGAGCGTTGAGGCGCGCATCCTCTTTGACGCGGACAAGGTTGACGGTCTTGGGGCCACAGGAATCGCGAGGGTGTTCGGTCTGTTCGGTCAAATGGGGAAGTGTCCGTTGGAGGCGGTCGACTGGTACCGAAGGAAAATCGCTATTGCGCTCTGCCACCTTCAAACTGAAGAGGGAAAGAAGATCTTCAACGAGAGACTCCCCTATGTGGAGAGGTTCCTGGAAAGCATCGAAAGGGAGAATCGAACGTAAGGGGGTCCTGATGCCTTGCCAACGTGCGAAGTAGCCGGACGCGGAGCCGGCTGAGTTCCGTTGGGGTAGGGCGAGCGAACGGTCCGGCTGGAAACAACTCTGCCCGGACCCGTTGAAGGACATTCAGAAGCATGGTCAACCAGTCAACGAACGGGACCCCTGTTGCTTCGAGCACGACGGATGATTTTACAACGTCGGAATGCAATGGATCTCGGCGATCGGATCGGGTTACACCGCGATAGGTCGCGTGCGCGCGTCTTTCGTCCTCCCGGGGGAGATTTCCCGGATTTCCCGATCGGGTAAATAAGCAGTAGCAAATATGGGAAAGGTGAAATCTGGACGTTGTCGGAGTCCTCACGTCCAGTTGTTCCTCCCTCTCTTGCTCTTTCTTCCTCTCCCCTTATTCCCGGGCCCCATTGGCGAGAAGTACATAGGCGTTCGCGACTATTGATGGGATGTCGCGCCGGCGAGCGGTAGAGGGTGAAGAGTACCCGAGGGGAATGCCGGCAAGCCCGGCACCGCCCTCACGACTTCTTGAAAAGCAGCCGAGCTCAAGCCAGGTGTGAGGCTCGGCCGTGAGAGCCTCTGTCATGCTCCTCACCTATTGCATCCCTCGTTCGCGTACTACGACACACGAACGCTCTGCCAGCTCACGCTGATCACACGAATAGCTGTCTTGTGCCCTGCTTCCGGGTCTTGATCTGTGCAGGGAACGGACGGCTTCTCTCTTCTTGCCTGTTGACTCCGCTCGGTGGTGACGCTGCCTTTCGTCTGACTCGCGTCGCAACAGTCTCTCATTCCCCGCCAATTGAGCGCCCGCACGAGCGCCACCATTGCCATGGCGGTCCGCCGCTTTGGCGCACGATCTATTACGTTCCTCATCAATCCGCAACATTGAATCCTCACCCAACCTTCCAAGAAAGGAGGTCCCTCATGGGCGCTGACCAGATTGGTTTTCTGTTCAAAGGTCCCGTCAAGCTCGACACGACACGGACGACCGGGCAGCTCGCGATTGAGCGCGGCAAGAAGGTCGTCGAGGCGATTCGGTGGCTGACCACGCATGACGAGCTTCCGGATCATCTTTCAGATTCTCTCGCCCACGTTGACGGCGACACCGTTGATGAATTCGTGCAGGATCCGGGCAGCGTGCCGGATCCGGAGCGAACCGTGAAGGATCTCATTGAGTGGTGGCACGGCACGGCCCGCGATACGTGCCGGTGCGTCGATCCGGACGACACGGAGCACGTCATCGGGTTCGCGGGCGAGATGACCTGGGGTGACGAGCCGGCCGGCTTCGGCTACCAGACCATGAAGGCGGCCGTTCTCTTCAACATTCTGGACCTCTTTGAGATTCGATAGCCGCCCGCCCGCAGTTGACCCGGGCAGCGAACCGCGTTCGCACGTCCACAGAGACGCCTGGCAAGAGGCGTCAAACCATGCGGTCACGTCGTTGGCGGCAGGTGCGCGCGCTCTTCCGCGTGACGCCTTGGTACCGCTGATATCCCTGTCATAGAGCAGAAAGGAACTTCACAAAGGAGATACAACAATGGAAATGATTCGAGCAACAGTGAATCCGCGCCTTCTCGAGAAAGCCACTCGTCTGTTCACCGGGACGCGTGAAGGCCGGATCATCGAGATCCTGCAGAATGCTCGGCGCGCCGGCGCCACATCGGTTGAGATCACCAACGAGGACGGAAACGTCACGGTATGTGATAACGGTCGCGGCATCGACGACGTCGCCGGGCTCCTTGACCTGGGACGTTCGGGCTGGGACGAGGACCTCGAAGCGAGCGAGGACCCGGCCGGGGTCGGGCTGTTCTGTCTCGCGCCGCGGGAGGTGACCATTCGCTCCAAGGGTCGCCTGGTGACGATTGCCGGTGACGGGTGGACCGGTGCGCCCGTGCCGGTGCGTCCTGATCCGCACCCGGTCGATGGGACGGTCCTGCGATTCCCGGATGATCCGTGGGACGCGCAGACCGTCAAGCCTCATGCCGTCTTCACCGGTCTGAAAGTAGTCGTGGACGATGAGCCGTGCCCGAGCGAGCCGTTCATCACGGGCGAGGCGGCGCACTTCCCTGGACTGGGATGTCGGATCACGGTGGCGAGTTCAGAGGACGTGACCGAGTGGCATCGCGCCGTGCCATCCGAGTGCTGGCGGCCGGGCACGTTGGTGAACTTCCACGGCCAGGTGGTCAGCCTCGCCTTTCAGCCGATCACGCACCACCAACTCTGGCACCTAGTCGATCTCACAGGAGAGCCGACCGGCATCCGCCTCATGCTGCCGGCGCGCACGCGTCTGGTCGATAACGACGCGCTCATCCTGCTCAAAGCCGCGATTGAATCCGAGGGATACCGCTACTTGCAGCGGCTGGGGAAGCACCGGCTTCCCTACACGCAGTATCTACGGGCCAAGCGGATGGGCATTGATCTGCCCGAGGCCGAGCCCACGTATCAGGTCGGCCTGCTGAGTTCTGATCTGGGGCCCGAGCCCGTGGCGGTGGTCATGCCCGAGGGGCATTCCTTGGACGGGTGCTATCGCCTTGCGCCGGACCAGGGGGGAGACGAGACCGACGAAGCTAACGTTCATCTGCTGGCGGCGCTTGGCGAGTTCAAGGAGCCGTTCGTGCCCGTGTTCATTCGCCGCGAGTATGAAGGCTACCGCTGGTCCAAGCTTCCCACGGTCGGACGAGTCGACCTGTCCGTGGGCAGGTCCCTGCAGGAGTCGCGGGTTTGGCTCGGGAACCTGACCTGTGTTGACTCCCTGAGCATCGCCGCGAAGACCAGTGACGGCAACGTGTTCCATTCGCCGGTCTGCATGGCGGTCAAGCCCTGGCCCAAGAAGAGAAAGAAGTCTTGGCACGGAGACTACGCGGTGTACGTGACGCCCCGAGCCCAGGAGATCCTCAGCCCGTCGGCGATCTGGCACCACCTGGGCGGCTACCAGGATGAGGGGGACACGTACGACACCCAGGAGTACGACTTCAGCAAGCAGCTGGAGGAGTTCTGGACCAGGCTTCATGGTCCCGATGAACTCCTGCGATCCCGGCTCATGGCCTGCATGGACGGCAGCAAGAAGAACTGGGAGTCGGTGACGCTCACGCGCGACGGTCGCGTCGTGCTTCGTTTCAAAGACGGCACCGAGAAGAAGATGCGTCCTCCAACCGGCCCTCGCAAAGACAAGTCGTGAACTGACCGCGTTCGCTAGGCATCAACCTATGCCGGCGACACTGGTGCCTTGATTCCGCAGGGCGGCGATGCACTTGTGTTCCGGTCCCGGGATACCAGCAACAACTCAATATCGAAAGGAAACGGCATGTATCACCAAGGGCTACCGGTGCGCGCTCCTCCGGCGTGTTCCACCATCCCTCGTTCCGCTCCCTCAATCAATCAACCACAACAGAAGGAGTATCGTCATGAAGATCATGTTCATCAACAACGATGGAGGCGGGTTCGCGGACACCATTGACGTGACTGACGGAATCACCGTGGCGGCGCTGTTCGAGCAACAGATGAAGCAGTGCCTGCCCGGAAACTTCCTGATCCGCGTCAACCGTCAGCCCGCGACCTCCCAACAGGTGCTCCAGGAAGGAGACCGCGTAACGTTCACGCCGACCAAAATCGAGGGTGCACGCAAGGCCGCGTGACCTTGGCGACGTGATCCGACTTCTCGCACCCGGTCCTGTTCTCGGATCGGGTGCGTTTTCATTATTGCAAGGAGATAATCATGAAGACGGGCAACCGCCAGCTGATCCATGCGGCGGTCTGGCTCCGTGACGAGTACGTCAGCCGTGCCGAAGAAGAACGGGCCCGTGTGCCATCCGGGTTTGAGGTTGCGGTTCGGCCCTGCGTCGAACAGACGATCCGGACTGAGCACCTCCTCGAGAAGGCATGTGCTCGGAGCTTCGCCGGTGCCGCTCGTCGGCTGACCCAGCGATACGTGCGCGCGCAGGAGGACCTCCTGAGTGCGGTCGAATGGCACCTAAAACAGGCAAAGCAAGAGATCCCCCAGCCACCAACGGTGCGCGCGTTGGTCGAGGAGTTGCTCGCCTGTCAGGATGAGTTCGGCGCGGTGGAGATCTGCCGTGCAGAAGATCGCGTTTCGATCCAGTCGGAGCCGATTGTTCTGGATGGCGTTCCGCTCGGACGATTCAGGATCGACCTCGCGCCGGGCGAAATCCCGAGCGGGTCACCGTTGGAATGGTTCCGGGTCAAGGCACTCGATCCAAATCCATCGGCGCCCAATGAGAACGTCCCGCATCCGCATGTGGACGGCGACCATCTGTGCACGGGTGACGGCTCAACGACCGTGCACGCCGCCCTCATCGCGGGTCGACTCAATGACTTTTTCGTCCTAATCCGCTCCATCCTCCAGACCTACAACCCCGACTCACCGTACGTCGCCCTCGAAGACTGGGACGGGCGACCATGCTGCGACTGCGGCTACACGACCAACGAAGAGGGCGCGTACTACTGCGAGGGTTGTGAAGAAACCTATTGCGACGAGTGCATTCGATCGTGCGAGAACTGCGGCACCACGTTGTGCCGGGAGTGCCTGCGCAGGAGCGAGATCTCAGAGGTCTGGGTGTGCGAAAACTGCGCCGGCCAGTGTGACGACTGCAGTCGGTGGTGCACAACGGAAGAGCTAACGGACGGCCTCTGCGAACACTGTCAAGAAACTCAAGACCATAAGGAGACATCCCATGAAACAGACCCAACAGAAACAACAATCGGAACCCCGCACTCAAGACCGGCGGCGACTGCCAATCCGTAGGGATCGTGCGCCGGTCCTCACCTTCTCCACCTACGCCTGGCTCAAGCTTCAGTTCCTCTGCCACGTCGGTGACACCGAGGTTGGCGGGTTCGGGATCACGTCGGCACGAGATCTTCTCTACGTCGAGGACGTCGTCACCGTGAGGCAACGGTGCTCCTCTGTCTCAGTGGAGTTCGACGACGAGGCAGTGGCAGACTTCTTCGACGAGCAGGTCGAAGCCGGGCGCGCCCCCGAGCAGTTCGCCAGGATCTGGCTGCACACGCACCCTGGCGATTCGCCGGCACCAAGCGGTGTCGATGAAGAGACGTTCGGCCGCGTGTTCGGACGATGCCACTGGTCGGTCATGTTCATTCTCGCTCGCGGAGGTCAGACCTACTGCCGCCTCCGGGTAGGCGCGACCAACGATGGGCGCGGCGTAGCGCTCGCTTCGCCGATTCCCGTGCAGGTGGACTACGCGACTCTTGCGGAGATCGACTTCGACGCACCGCTCGGCGACTGGGTCAGGGAGTTCGACCAGAACGTCCAGGTCGAACCCGACGTCTGGGCCACGGCCCTTGGGAAACAGACGGCCTTCGAAGGGGCAACGCAGCGTGATGACTTCGACTCCGAGGCCTGGGTCGCGTGCTTCGAGGAACTGGATCCGTGGGAACAGCAGAACATCCTGGACGAGCTTGGCACTGCGACTCCTTTCGACAAGGAGGTGGATCATGAGGAATGAGCGCTACCAGGACCTCCTCCCAACGGACCGCCTCAGTGAGACAGCGTGCACCATCATCGGCGTCGGCGCAATCGGCCGGCAAGTCGGTCTGCAACTCGCGGCGATGGGTATCGGCAAGGCGCAGCTGATTGATTTCGACAGAGTCGAGGAAGCAAACCTCGGGACGCAGGCATACCTTCAGGACGACATGGGGCGTTTCAAGGTGCATGCGACGGCCGACCTCATGCAGCAACTGAACCATCAGCTCCCCACTGAAGAGATCAACGAGCGCTTCGCGCAATCCATGGACGTCTCGCGCGTGGTGTTCTGCTGCGTTGACTCGATCCAGACGCGTGAACACATCTGGCGGTCCGTCCGGGATCGCCTGGATCTGTTCATTGACGGCAGGATGGCTGCAGAAGTGCTGCGTGTCATCACCGTCAAGGACAGCATCAGCCGGGAGCGCTATCCCAAGACGCTCTTCGCCCAGGAAGACGCCTACCGGGAAGCCTGCACGGCCCGCGCAACCATCTACTGCGCCAACGTCGCGGCCGGCATCATGGTGGGGCAGTTCGCAAAGTGGCTGCGTGGCCTGCACACGGATTTCGAGGTGAACGTGAACCTTCTGGGGATGGAGGTGATCGTTACGTGACACAATGCGGGCGGAGAGAACGACATGCTCTCCGCTCTCCGCGCTGTCTCGTAAGGGGGATAATCAGAGAGTTAACGTGCGCGTCCCTGTATCGATGTCTCCTCGTGCCGCTGCTGTCAACGGGCGGTTTGCATCCGTCCATATCTGCAGCAGACGGAGAACGTTCGCGTGCCGACTCTGAACGGCGCGACATCGAAATTGGACCGTTCGAACACCGATACCCACCCAGGGCCGCCGGAGGCCCGACTGTGACATGCGATCAGCCTTGCTGACCAATCCGGACATCGATCTCGACCAAGTGTTTCGGAACCAAGCCCGGCACCTCTCCGCGCGCGATTGCCCTAGTCTTGTCAGCATCGCTTCCGAGCCAACCTCCGACGAGCAACTCGGCCAGGAACTGCTCGACAGAGATCGCCACCGAGCGCAAGGCGTTGAAGCCTACGGTAAACGTCTTCCCAGCATTCCGTGGCATATACGCCTTGATGACCTTTGCCGGGACCACGCATACCTCGCCCGACGGATCGATCAGCCAATAGACGCTCGACTGAGATGTCGACATCAGATCCTTGAGCTGCTGTGTATTGATTCTCCAACGGTCGATCCACTTGCTACGGTACTGGCGAGGTTTCTTTAGTTGGACAAACTCAACGATATCGAGTGTGTGCGAACCTGGAATGCTGCCAGTCACAAGAATCGCAACGTCCGGCCCATACCGTTTTTCCTCGCAATCCGTCAGTGAGCGATGTTTGATCGCGACGATCGGTCGTGGTGCAATTCCAACACGGGCAAGAGCAGCGATAACCGGACGCCGGTCGCGGAACGGCTGTTCGAGTTCGGCCAACAAGGTGCCGCACAGAGTGCGCTCATTCTCGCCGCCCTGCAACGCGAAGTGGTCACGGAATGCACACAACCCCTTCCGCAGGCCGGCGCGGATGTCTCCCTCCGCGTCCTTTGAGGTCAGCCAAGTCGCGCTGGTAGGCGACAATGGGTGAGGGAAGATTGCGCCGGAGGTCGCCCAGCGTGCAACGATGTCCACCAAACGGCCAACCGTATCTGGTTTGGGCTGATCTGCGGATTCGGCGAGCAGGAGCAATCCTCGCGCATGCTCGCGCTGTCTCTGCTCTTCCACACGCTCGGAGATGTGCAGCAACGCCCGGCGGACTTCCACAGAAGTCTGCGCCAACGGAATCGTTACCGCTTCCACCAGGTCGCCAAATGCCGATGAGTCGTGCAGGAGAAAGCGCAACGAATCAGCCCAGGTCTCTGGTGTGCGATCCGCAAGCCGAACAACGGTGTCCTCAAGTGATGTCCGCGCGATATTGCTCGCGCTGTCATATCCATCTGTCTTGTGCAGGCAATACAGTGCCATCCAGAGCTGCGCAGCGTCGTGCAGCAGGTGTGCTGCAGGCGGCACTTGAGAATCCTTGCAGAGGTGTTCAATCAGTTGTGGCGAGCGAGGATCGTGCGGCTCGTCTCGCAGGACGACCAGCTCCCGTGCGATTGCGGCTCCCGCGACCGCGAGTCCGTGGCAATCCAGTGCAGCGACCACATTCAAGAGCGTCTTGGATGCCTCCCAAGAGCTACCTGGAAAGACATGCGCGAGAGGCTTGTCGCGGATCGGCACGGAGCACGTGAATTTGTTTGCCAAGGTTTGAGGTTGCGAAGCAGCCACCTTGTTGAAGAGGTCGGGGCGATCGCACAGTAATTCGAACCACACTGTCCGCTGCTCTTCGGACTGAGCCAAGAGCTGAGCTGGGGCATGGCCTTCTTCAAACCACCTTATCAAGTCACTCAAGTACATCGCTGGCACTCCGCTTATTGGACACGCGCTATGCCGCACATCGACATGCTCGGTCAGGCCCTCTTCTCTCGTCGATACCACGTGCGATTCGTGAGCTGGTATTCCAACGCCTCGCGAACCTCGGTGTCGAGCTGCGACGCACACTCTGTCAGGAATGCCGGCAGATACTCGGTGGCACAGTCCCCAGCATCCCAGATCTGACCGTTGTTGATGGATGCGATCGCGAAGGCATTTGCCTCCTCGTTGGTGAACGTCCCAAAGAAGGGCACAAGCGGCACCATCAGCGCCTCAGCCCCGCGGAAACTGCGAGCGTCCTTGAGATCATCAATGAGTTGTGGAATGACAGAGCGGGGGAAACGGCAGGACACGGGCAGGACCACGAAGTCATCAGGGATCCTCCCATCCTCCGGCAGTCGCTTCCCTTGGATGTGATCGATGAACCCAAACGGGATCGTGGCGTCAACGCACAGCGGAATCATGACCACGCCATCCCGGGCAGCCGCGGCGCCGGTTTCCTGGGGAGCCCAATCGGACGCTTTGAACGCCGCACTCAACACCGGGATGAAGACGTCCATCTCCCGCAGCTCCTGAAGAATGCGGTGCTTCCACTCCTCCGAGACGCGGATGTCCTCATGAGCAAGAAAGGCATCGACGCCGATCGCTGACAGGGCGAGCTTGATGCGGCCCGCAATCTGTTTGTCCGCCGTGGCATAGCTGATGAACACCTTCGGCGGTGGATCCTTCGGCGGCGATACGTATGCGAATTCGTCCGACATGGTGCGACGCATTCTAAGCGGTCGCCCACCTACATCTGCGTCAGTCTCGAAACTGTCGTATCAAGGGTCGAATGTGAACGGGATCGCTTGGCTCGCGATGCTCACTCTGCGATAATCTCTTGAGGCATGGACCGCCAGCCGTATACTCGCTCCGACCCAAGAGGAAGGCACCTTAAAGGCCGGAACTCTCTGTTGAACAGCGTTTCGGATCGCTTTGAGCAGGTTGTCCCTCATGCATACCTCTCCCAATTCTTTGGACGAGTTCCTCGCTCATGCCAAGAACCGGCTGGAAAGGCTCCTTCCTGCCGAGGAGGAGATGTTGCGCCGTCTGCTGTCCGGCGAGGAAGCCGACTTCCGAAATGGCGACGAGGACGGTCCCCATCTGTTCGAAGAATGGGACGATCAGAGGGATATACGATCTGACTGCGTCTCGCTTCTGTGCCGCAGCAGTGGTGTCAGATCGCTGCTTCCATCTCGCGGCATCTGCATCTCCTGCGCGAACATATTGGGGGAGCTCAAGCTTCATCGTCTGTCACTCCCGATCGCGCTTGAATTGCCCGGTTGCCGGTTCGAGATGAGGCCACGTCTTACCGCCGCCAGTTTTGAGGAACTCTCATTCTCAGGCGCAATGGCTCCCGGATTCTCCCTTGACCGCGTCACCGTCAGAGGAAGTCTGCTTCTATGCAATGTGATCGTTCCTGCTAACGGTATCGCGCTCCACGACGCTCGAGTATTCCGCAACATTGACCTCCGAGGAGCCAGGTTGGACTGCAGCAGTCGCGACTCGGATCCGTTCCAAGGCGAGAGCGTCGCTCTTGGAGCGACCAACATCCGTGTGGGGGGCTCTGTCATACTTGATGAGGGATTCACGGCCCATGGCATCAATTTAGCAGATGCAGAAATCGGGACCAATCTAAATATGCGTGGCGCTACTATTTACCCGCCGCGCGCCGGCACGCATCGACACGCCTTGTTCGCGGACCGTATGCGCGTTCGCGGGTCAATTCTGTTCTGCTTCAATGATGACAAGACACGCTCCTTCGAATCGCACGGCACGATCAGCATTGCGAGCGCACGTGTCGGCGGCGATATTGACGCAACGGCTGCACATTTGGAAGTTGCCCACAACGACCAGTCGGTCGCGTTCCATGCACCTGGCATTCGCGTCGATGGTAACGTGCGCCTTCGATCTCGATTCACCTCGGTTGGAGCGATCAATCTTGTGGGGGCGCGAATCCGCGGCGTTCTAGATCTCGACAACTGCCGCATCGACTCTGGTGACCGCGATTCAGCACTCCGATTGGATAGAGCGCACATAGGCGGAAGCGTTTTTATTCGTACGAATCCTAACGACCCGCATGTGCTAACACGGTCGGCAGTCCAGTCTGGCACTGATACCGTCTCGCCCGACGTCAAGGCAGAGATTAGCGGCTCGCTGTTTCTTCAGGCTGTCAGGATCGGTGGGTACTTGCTTTGTAACGGTGCCCACCTAACCAATCCTAATGAATCGGCAATCGACATCAGTGGTGCTCACATAGACGGCAACGTCGAACTCTGCAACACACACATCAGCGGCTGCCTACGTTGTCAGAACTCAGACATCGGAGGGAGCTTGGACTGCACGGGTGCCCGCTTCAGCGATCCAAAGGCGATGGAGGGCGACCTTTATAGCATTGGAGGAGTCTGCACACATGTGGGTCGAGACATGCTCCTTCGGCACGGCTTTTGTGCGACAGGGTCGGTCAACGTTGCCCAGGCAACGGTAGGTGGTCGCCTTGACTGTACAAACGGCCATTTCCTCAATGAGAACCGAGTCGCCCTCGCTGCTGGATGGACCAAAATCGGTGGCAGCGTTCTTCTGATGACAAACACGCATGAGCGTGGAGGAGATCGAGGCTTTCAGGCGCGAGGCAAGGTCGACCTACATGGTTCAACGATTGCGGGGTCTCTCGATTGCAATGCTGGCCACTTCGAGAATAGGCGAGAGATCGCACTGTACGCCAGTCGCCTCCACATCAGCGGAAGCGTCTGTTTGCACAACGGGTTCCTGTCCGAGGGTCGAATTGTGCTCGTAGGCGCATCAATCGGAGGAGACCTTATGTGCAGAGGAGGCGCATTCTACAATCCTCGTGGTGTGGCGCTCAACGTTGGATGGGCAACCATAGCTGGCAACGCGCTGCTAACCACGACTGATGTGAACGGAACAGATCGCATACGGTTCTCAGCCAGGGGTGAAGTGAACCTTCAGAACTCGGTCGTTGATGGGAACCTCGAGTGCAACGGTGGCCGCTTTTCCAATCCGGGCGGTACGGCCCTCAACATAGATCGGATCAGAATCCATGGAAGTGCATTTCTCGGTAGCACAAGGGGCAACGGAGAAGACAAACAGCGGTTTATCGCCCTTGGAGTGGTTCGCCTTCAAAGCGCCTCGATCCGGGGAAATCTCGAATGTCTTGGAGGCCGCTTCATTAACCCTGGCGGCAAAGCGTTTCATGCAGATGGTATCAGGGTGGACGGATACGCTCTGCTAAGCCACGGGTTTCGAGCTGAGGGTCAAGTAAGACTTCCGTCCGCACAGATTGGTCATGATCTCAACTGCAGAGCCGGTGTGTTCTCCGACAGGCAAGAGAACAATGGCGATAGCGGTAGCGGCGAGCGTTACGCGCTGTACATGCCAAGCGCCAGTGTCGGAGCGGACGTGTTCCTGCGCGCAACGAGGCTCAGCGGCTTGGTGAGCCTTGCATCATGCGACATACGGGGAAGTCTATACTGCCAGGGAGCGCGATTCATCACGGATCAGCGCGCCGGAATTCGAGCCTCGGGCGTACACGTGGCACGTTCCCTTGAGTGGCGAAAGATCGAGGGCTCTTCCAAGGCCATTCTGGATGTTCGCAACGGCAAAGTCGGGCAATTGGACGACGATGAGACGAGTTGGCCATCGAAGGGGGATCTGCAGATTCACGGATTCTCGTACCAAGACCTCTCTGCCGAGGCACCGACAGACCCGCGTCGTCGATGCGACTGGTTGGGACGCCAGCCATCTCATGAGCCGTTCCGTCCGCAGCCATACGAACAACTTGCTGAAGTGTTGCGCCGAAACGGGCACGAGCATGAGGCGAAGTGGATTCTGATGGAGAAGCACTCCGCACGACGTCGGCACGATCGCAAGTTTGCTAGAGATGATCCTGAGGGCTGGCGCAGGGCGGGCGGAATGAGATGGCATTCGAGAGCAGCCAGCAAATTCCTTTCCATGACGATCGGTCACGGCCATCGAACACGGCGCGCCGCGGGTTGGGCACTCGGGATAATTGCTTTGGGCTGGGCTCTCTTCAATGTCGGTCACCGAGCGGGTCTGATTTCACCAACCAGCCCTTACGTGTACATGTCCAAAGACTACACGCAGACAGGAGATGTCCCAGATGAACATCCGGTTCTCTCGCCCCTCGTATACAGCTTGGATACGTTTGTACCGATTGTAGATCTTCACCAAGAAGCGTATTGGCTCCCGGACGCAAACAAGGGCAGTACGATCCTCGACAGCGTCGTGCCGACTGGCAGATTGCTGAGAATCTACCTTTGGCTTCACACAGGCGCCGGATGGGTCCTAACGACCTTGGCTGTGGCTGGGCTTGCAGGTGTAGTGCGCAAGGAGGAATGATCACCTTTTGTGCGTGCGGTTACTCCCTGGCCGATACACCCACCCTCCGGTGCCGGGTCCATGCTCCCGTTCCAGCAGATGTCGGCCGCAGAGAGCGGCTAGGTATTTGTTGAGGGTCCGCGTGGCCACCGGCTCAAGTTCCCGGCGGCGGCAAGCCTTGCGGTAGGCTCGCTCCAGGGCAGCGGCTGGGACCGGCCCCCGGACGGACACGAGGTCGTACAGCAGGCGGTGGTGCTCAGACAGCGAGGCCAGCAGTTCGTCTTCGCGGGCATGGAAATGGTCGAAGTTGCTTAGGACCAAGTGCTCCTGGGTGACGATCGGGGCACCGGCTTCGTCGGCCCGCAGCACGGCGTGGCGCAGCAGGGCAAAGGCCCGGCGGGCGTCGCCATACGCCGCATCGGCGATCGGGCGGACGACCCCGGGTTGCCAGGCGTTTGGCGTCAGGGCCTTCTGCAGAGCGCGGGTGATGATGCTGGCCAACTCCTCCGGCTGGAACCGCGGGAAGAGGATCTGCCGCGGCGACATCCGAGACCGCGCCGCCTCTGGCAAGGCGAGCAGCGGTTGCCGGGACGCAGCGATGCAAACGAGCGATGTTCGCGGGAGGGAACATATGTGGTGGATCAGCTCAGCCACATCCTTTGCAGGGAGCAAATCGATCTCGTCCAGGATGACCAGACACCGTCGGTCGGACAGGGCGCTCCGCAGGACACCGAGCTGGCGCTCGCGAGATCGTTGCGCGGTACGAAGCTGTTGGACGTGATCGAGTATTGCCTCGATTACCGAGAGGAACGTAAACCGCTCGCGACAGTTGAGAGTCGCAGCGTCCGTCACGACCAGCATGTCGATATCGCTTCTCTTGTCCACGTCTTCGGACCATCGTGCCTCTCCTCGAGCCGCGGAGCCAAATAGCACGACCGCTTGCACCTGATGTCCACAGCGTGCGACGATCCTCTTCGCCAACTCTGCTGGCACGCGTTCAAAGGCTTCCTGCATGATGATCATTGGTGAGCGGGACTATTAAGCGTTTTGGTCGCAGAGAGGGAATCCAGAATGCGGGGCTGGCTTCATAAGGTCGAGCCCCGAGGTCGGCCCCCTCGAAACAGTCAAATGGACTACCGGTCCTATTTGCACGCTTGCGGTCCGGAGCATAGCGACCTCTGAAGTAGGACAATGGGAGCGTCCACTTCGCAAATCACGCTCCCGTTGCAGTATGATGCGTAATGGTTCATCGGGGTCGTTAGTTGAGGAATCTCTGGGAAATGTCCGTATCCAAAGAGACATCACCTGACCGCTGTTCAGCTTCACCCCTAGTTGCACCTCTTTTTCCAAGAGGCTATTGACAAGGCTGAACTCTGACACGCGGGAGAACCCGATGCCTGATGGCCGAAATCAACCGCCAGAAAACTGCCTGCCTCCTTGGCAGCACACGGTCTTACATTATCTGCCCGTGATCCTCGTGAGCCTTCTCATCATGATCGAAATGGCGATAAACCTTCTGCGAGCCAATCTGACCACAACAACTCCTTTCAATATCTCGGAATGGCCCGCCAAGATCATCTACGCACAGTTCGCATTCTGGATATGGGCGATTGTTACAAACGCAAGTATGGGGAGGCTTGCAAGAGGTGGAGGCTTGCGGAACGGCAAGCAGCATCAACGGAAGGTTGAAGCCGCGTCTATTGTGATCTTTAGCCTTCTGACCGGGCTTCTTTATATACTTTCATTCGGCCACGCAGTTCCTATGCCGTTTGCTTGGCTACCTACAGTACTTGCTGTTTTTCTTCCGTTTTGCATTCTTGGACGAGCAGCATGAATTTTCGAACGAAGCTCAGCATGGGACGCCTTCTTGTGTGGGTGGCACTGGCAATCTGCATAAGTGTAAGCTGGCACTTTGTTCTCGAAAAAGCAGCACACGATTGGGAGCGAGCACTGATCATTCTTGGTTTCTTGATCGTGACGTTGTTCGCGGCCCATTTTGTGCACGCGCTCACCGAGACCGTCATCTTTCGTATAGCTGAAAGACCGTCGGTCTTTGAAGAAATGATCGACGATTTCTTGCAAATGGGGCGGGAAAGAAGCGATGCCTCTGAGATTGACTGTTTCGTTCGCAAGTGGTTGCTGAGATTGGACAGGTTCACGACTCAGGATACCTATCAGTTTCGTATGTGGGCGGAAGGCTTGAAGAGAAACAAAGATACTGCATCGGTAAGGGTAAGTCATCCGGAAGTCTCAGAGCACAAAGTATGCTTGATTGAGTTTAAGCATGGCAAGGCTAATACACTAAGCGTGCGCCTTCTCGCTGATTTGACCAATGCCGTGTCGCAGGCTCCAAAGGATGTAATCTTTCTGTTCGGAAGGGGAACCGCCTTCTCAGGAGGACTTGATCTTCGGGAGTTATATGACTTGCAGTCCGCTCAATGGCAATTACGGCTCCTGATACGGCTCTATAAGACACTTCGTCAGCATCAGCCAGCGACGGCTAGCCTCGTTGGTGGCAAGGCGGCTGCCGGAGGCGTTGGCCTAGCTTTTTGTGCTAACGCCGTTGTTGCTAGTTCGACAGCTACGTTCTGGATTCCCGGACAACGGGGGTATTACCCGCTTGCACGAATACTGATCCCAATCATCGTGGAGCGACGAAACATCGACCCCAATACGTTTAAGAAGGGACGGTTGTTTGGCAGGGAATTTAGCGCGGACGAGGCAAAGCACTATGGACTCGTGGATGTTGTCTTGGACGAAGCCGAGCCAAGCGCGGAGCTGTTGGGCGAGGCGGCATTATCTGTTTTGCGGGATGATAAGCAGCTGCTTTCTGAGGATGCGTTGGAATTGCGGTATGACCGGCAAACTGACCAGCGAGTCGATCGACTGACATCCCGAGCACTTAGGGAGCCGCAGCAAGAAGCGCTCCTAGCGAAAGTGGCAAATGATTACCCTGCATTCGATCGCTAGGCAGAAGACTGCGTATGTGCTCGAACGCAAATCCTGATCCACGTGGATCAGGAACGGGTACAAACGCATGATGCCAAAGTCTCGCCCTGCGACTGGTACAGAAACCGGTACAAGCCCACCCCAGGAGCTTATCCACGAGAGGCGACCGGCGCGGCCTACTACCGATCCTACTCGCTATGCTTTCACACTACGATGGGTTTAGGCTTGATTCACCCTATTCATTGGAAAAGGGCTGATCTGAAGGAGTTAGCAGAAGACTCGCTTTCGTTCTATGTTGGAAGCGGACTCTCTGCCGCTTCTGGTTTGGTAACGTGGGGGGAACTCGCGCAAGTAATGGACGATTGTCGCGTACGGTGCGAGGGCCGCAAGTCCGCGCTCCAAGACAATTGGACAGCAGACGCGCTGTCAGCCTTTATGCAGGCGTTCCTCAATGATCCGATCAGCGATTCCACAGACTCGCCGCTTGCATTGTCGCGTGACGCGATCGAACATGGCGATGACGCATGGCAACAGGCGGAGCGTCGCACCATCCTCCTCAACTGCTTTCTCCGGAATACCTATTCGGATCTTTACCCTGATGGATTCAAGTATGGCGAGTATGAAAAGGTTATAAAGGTGCCGACGGGAGAACCTCGTCTCGAACATCAGAAGGCGCTGTGGAACTGTGATCCGAAAGCCGTGCTCACGACGAATTACGACGTGTTGATCGAGAATGGCTATCACCAAGTTCTGGAGCCATCGAAACTGCGCTGTTACCGGTATACGGCTCAGTTTCTGCCTTTCATCATGACCAACGAGCGGTTCATCCTTAAACTGCACGGTGATATCAACGACGTCGGCACGATGCAGTTCGATCCGAATTCTGCGTGGAAATCAAAGAGGGCGCTGGGTGGCAGGGCGGGGGATGATGTACGGAAAGTGTATGAGAAAGTCATGTTCAACGGACACATGATTTACGTCGGGGCTGGAATGCGGGACTGGACAATTATCGAGCTACACAAGGCGTGGCGAATTGCGTCGGCCAAGAAGAACGATAAACGTTTGAATAGCTTGCGCCGCTTCGTGATACTTCCCAAAGACGAGATTAAAGCTATAAGCAACAAGCCGGCCGGCCGATTCGCTCGTACCAGTCTCTTTGATGATCTTCAATTCCTCTGGTACGACCCTGAAAAGGAGGATCGTGAAAATACGATCTTGGAGTTCCTTGGGAAGATTGCCGAGAAGCGTCAGGATCCTGACTAGACGCTCATCACGGTACGAGGCGCCGCTTCCGATGCTTCCCACGCACGTTCTCAATCGCCATCCGGGCAAGTCGTTCGAGCGCAGCTGATGTCTTGAAACCCACGTGTGGAGTCACGATGAGATTCGTTGATGCTGGATCGAGTCTCAGGAGAACGTCACGTCGGGCTTTGTCGACGGTGTCGACCGGTTCATTCAAAAACACGTCAATGCCGGCGCTGCCGATCGCGCCAGTGGTAAGAGCGGCCGCAAGAGCTTTGGCGTCAACCACGGCTCCTCGCGAAGTATTGATCAGCAAAGACCCGCGTCGCATCGCGGAAATGAGCTTCTTCCCGACAAAGCCCGTTGTTTCCTTGTTGAGTTCCAGATGGACTGAAACTATGTCTGCTTGCTCGAAGACCTCCTTCGGCGTACGACGGTAGGCGAGTACTCGCGACGGCTTGCGCATGGTTCGGTTCCAGCCAATAACGTTGCAACCCATGGCCGCAAACTTCTGTGCCGTTGCAGTTCCAATGTGACCCGTCCCGATGATACCGACGGTGCTTCCCTCCAATTCGACCCCAGGGACGACTCCTCCGCTGTCCCACGCTCCCGTGCGAGCATTCAGGTTTGATCGGAGAAGATTGCGACGCAAGGCTAGGGCAAGGCAGACCGCAAGTTCAGCGACAGACGCCGTGGAGTAGCCTGGGCAGTAATACACAGAAAGCTCGAGGTGCTTGCACGTTGTCAGATCGACATCGTCGTAACCAGTGAAGGCCAAAGACACGATCTTGAGTTTCGGGAACCGCCTCTTCCATGCCTCGACATCGTGCTTCTTAATGTGATGCTTCGCGGTGACCAGCGCGGTCACATCGTTTCGATCGTCCGGCGACAACTCGGAATCCCAACTCGCGGAAAGGTCTTGTTCCTCTCGACGTGCGAGATTGACCTCGTCGGCCAAATGGTCGAGATCATGAAGCAGCACAACTTTGGTGGTCAAGGGTTTGGTCCTCCCTGTGGTGTTGTCGGCGGTTGCTGTTCCCCCCGCGCTTGCGTCGAAATCTCGTTCAGCTTCAACTCAAACGTCTTGTGCTCCGAAGACCTCTTCCCACACCTGTAGACGAAGACGAACAAGCACCCTACATAGACAAGACCCACCGTGATGCCTACCCAAAGCTTGGCCGGCTCATCCGTACCCAAAATGATTCCAGCGACACCGAGAAGTGCAAGAAGGTAGAAGGGGATGTAGGAGGCGATGTGGTCGGCAACGCCGGTTCGAACGGACAGATGGGCTCGCCATGGACCAACACAGCCGTGGTAAGCCTCCATGTTGGCCAATCGATTGCGAATAGCCGTGAAAGCAGATTGGTAATGCCAGTCGATCAGGCAAAGGCCAACGGCGACAGTGCAGAGAATGGCCCCACCTAGCTGAAACACGAGGTGTCGTTGATCGGGTGCAAGGCCGGTAGCAAACGGAACGGTGACGGCTGCTGCCGCGATGAGCTGCGCGAACGTGCGTGCTCGACTGGTAAGCTGACTGTAGTTGCGGCACGCCTCTGCGCCCTGTTCGTATTGAGCACGTTCAGTTTCAGTCATATCACTGGCTGGGGGGCTGTAGAGAATCATGGGCATCGGTGCATCTTTAAGAAGGCACCACAATGATAGGGGAAGAAGTGGCCTGAACGTGTCCGAGATCTTCGTAAAACGGACATGTAGATTACCTTCTCAAATGACGCACAACGTCATTACTTGATCGGGCCAAGAGACATGCATCGAACTCCACCAGCGTATCGGTCGATGGTTCACGCGTGTGAGCCTGTCCATCCGCCAACTTGCCGGAGGCGAGTCCGCCCTGGCGGATCTGCCTTTGGCATAATCACCTTCGGAGACCGTGCGAGGATGAGCGGGTGAGGGTGTGATGGGGTGATGAGCTGAAGGTGAAACGCTCGACGCGCAAATCACTGTGTCACCCTGTCACCCTCTCAAACGGCAATCGCCATCCACGCTGGGTAGCGGTCACTGACTGGACCGGGTTCGGGAATCAGTCGATGGCTTCCGCGGGACTCCCCCGGAACTAAGTGGAGCCGGTCACATGCGCGCATTGAGCATTCGACCACCTTATTCAGAACTGATCCGGCGGCGCACCAAGCCGATCGAGTGGACCTGTGAGTGATCCGGCCGGGCCGGGCCCAGAGAGTCACCCTGCCGCTAACCCCAGGGCGTCTGTCAACCAGAGAGCGCGAGTGTCCGAGAGGGTTGCCCTCGGCCGGTGGGAGCAACCCCACGGTTGCTCTCGGACCCCGAGGCCGCGGCTTCAAAACCGAGAGTGCCGGCGTCCGAGTCTCCTGGCCGCAAACGCCCGTGCCCACGCAGCTTTGGGCGATCCTGCCCGCTAGCCCGCCGAGAGCCCAAGCCGTAAACCAAAACGCCGCCGCAAGTTCGCGACGGCGTCGAAAGCTCCCCGATTCGGACTCGAACTGGCAACCGATCGGTTAACAAGCGGCGTCGGAACATACCTCGTTGGCCTTGGAATCGGCCCTAGCCGTCGAGGCACTCTACTCACGCAGCAGCATGGTCAGATAGTGAATGCGGTCGTAAAGCGGAACACCAATCCCACCAAGGACGACGAAGAAAACAAAGAGAAATGCTATGGCCATCTTGATGGCCGCCAACGTTGTGATCCGGTAGTGGTCAATCCCGTTGCCTTGTCGCCCTCGCCAAATCTCACCGGCCCAGAGAATTCCCATGCAGGCGGCCAGTATGGCACCAACGGCGAAGACACCATTGATGGTATGGCTCAACAGCATGCGGCACGTCTCAATCTCCGTCGTGTAGTATTCCGCGCGCAGTCCTGTTGGGGGAAGCAACTCTGAGAGCGGCGGGCGCCCCTGGGTAAACTCGACGATTGCGAGCGCGGCAGCCATGACCGAAAGCCAAGAGAAGTCGATGATCCCTATCGCCACCGGCGGGCGAGTGCAAGACCCGGTCACGGGCGCTTCAATTGGGTCGCGTGGCGTGAGAAGGCGGGTAGCAAGGCCCGTCACCAAGAACAGAGCCCCAAGCGCGATGCTTCGGAGTACCACATGATCAATGGTGAGGAGATAAACGCACAGCGCAAGAAACACCAATCCGCTCGCAACCTCAAGAGCAACTAACCGCACCTCGCGACGATCAATAGCGCTAAAGATCAAGCGGCCGACAGTCATCGCTATCGCGGATTCCATCTCTGGCTCCCGAAATGAGCACTCGCGTTAGATCAGGCGCTTCCTCTCCTGTCTGCGAAGGAATGAGTATTCCGCAAGGTAGTATACATCGATCCACAATACAAATAGCGGTATCCACCCCATGAGTATGGGGAGAGGGATCGAGAATACTGAGACGTCAAGAAACGGAAGATTCACGTATCGCCAAGCGCCTGAGTACGTATTTATGTACTCAATAGGCAGCGCAAGAAGCATCGCCGCGATCACGATGCATGCCGCATAGCGAGCCGAACGCATGGCTGTCAGATAGACGGATCGATGGATCAGCGAGTAAATGAACATGTCAACGGTAAACGACACACCAACTATGAAGAAGGCGAACGGCAGTCCCGGAAAAAGAGGAAACTGCCAGAGAAGTCCCACGACAATGAGCGTGATTCCTACCGTGGAGAGCAGTACTGCGAGTGATCGGCTTTGTCCATCAGCGACGCGTGGTTTGAGTACATTCCTGACGAAGAGATAAGTTTCGACGGCGGCCGGAATGAACAGGATGTACGCCACAAGCGAAGGAATAATGAAACCGCCGGAGAAGAAAGCAAAGG
The DNA here is from genome assembly GCA_965369945.1 of uncultured bacterium. Classification (GTDB taxonomy): domain Bacteria; phylum Planctomycetota; class Phycisphaerae; order Phycisphaerales; family SM1A02; genus JADFNO01. The sequence continues at coordinate 22,952 of CBDUST010000016.1, forward strand.
AATAAACCCAGGAGGGAGAGACAATCTGCCCGACGGTCTCTATCGCCAGCGTCAAGCTTGTTCCGAAGAGAATCAGCAGGAGGTATTCCTTGACGTTGTCTAGGTGATACTTGTCGTAGTGAAACACTAGTTCGTTGAGCGAATAAAAGAGCATGATCCAGCCCGCGAGAAGTGGGATCGTGTCTGCATTTGGAATGGAGAAAACGATCAGCACTACGGCTACTGCTGCCACGAGGAGCCTGCTGTCGCGCATGAATAGATTTGTGGTGAGCATTCATAAATATCATCTCTAACACCGTTGCGGCAACCGATAGATCCAGCCAGGGGTTCCCGCCCCATGCTCGCGTTCAAGAATCCCGCGCTGTGCGAGGACGCCGAGGTACTTACTGACGGTTCGGGAGGACACGGGATCGACGGCCTGTCGGGCGCAGGTGTTTCGGTATTCCGTTTCAAGGTCGCTTCCCGGGATCCGCCCCTTGGAGGAGACGAGATCGTAAAGCATCCGATGGTGAGAGGACAGCGCCTCAAGCACTTCTTCGAGAGTGGATTTGAAGTGGCTGAAGTTGGCGAGGACGAGATGGTCAGGCTTCAATCGGGTCGCGCCGGACTCTTCTGCGCGCTGCACCGCATGCCGAAGGAGGACGAGCGCACGGCGAGCGTCTCCATAGGCAAGGTCGGCAACGCGTTGAATTGCCTCCGTTGTCCACGCGTTTCCTCGGAGCGCTCGCGCAATCGTGGGCTGGAGAATCGCGACCACTTCTTCCGGTTGATAACGGGGAAAGAGAATCTGCCTCGGTGCGAGCCGAGACTTGACGGAGTCGGGCAGCCTGAGGAGCGCCTGCCGCGAGGCAGCAATGCAGAGGACTGCTGTCTTCGACAGAGCACAGAGGTGATGGACCAAGTTGGCTAGATCCGCCTGCTCAAGGACATCGACCTCGTCGAGGGCGATGACGCAGCTGCGCGTGCCAAGCTCGGTCCGAAGGACAGTGAGCTGGTGTTCTCGCGTCCTCTGGGCAGAACGCAGTGGCTTGACGACATCGAGTATCGCCAAAAGCACTGAGAACAGCGTGGGATGCTCGCGGCAGTTGACCGTGACGGGGAGAATGCCGGCGGGCTTAACCTCATTTTTGAGAAGGTAGTTGGTGCACAGCGTCTTGCCGCTGCCGGCCGGCCCATGAATCCAGCCGTGAATCGGCCGGCTGCCGCTGAGCGTGCTTGAGACGCAGGCGCGGATTTCTTTCAGTTGGAAGTCCCGGAGGAGTGGTCGCTCGACCTCACCGCGCAAGGCGTCGGGATCGGCCACGAGCGCGCGCTTGGATCGGTCGGGCATATTTACATTTGGCGCGGCGGGCCTTTAAGCGCATGCGGCTCGCGCTCCGTGCGGAGCGTGCCACCGACTTCTTGTTCGGTAGTGCCCACGACTACCTAATCAGATGACTGCCAGCCTGGCGGCCTCAGGGAGAGCGCGCATGAAAGCTCGTGGATTCGAATTCTCAAGCGTTGCCGCAGCGCAATCGTGCCTGCTTGCTGAGAAAACGGTCATCGATTAGACGAGAATTGTTATGGTCGAGGCTCGGCACGGAGCCCCGCAAAAGCTAACCTCTGCCAGCGGCATCTGCGGAGGATCGGCCCCTTTGAATATGCCTTCCCGCTAGTGGCGGGACGCGGGAAACGTCCGCATCGATGCCAGACAACTCGTAGAATTAGCGCAATGCACTTTCCATGGAAGCGATTCTGGTGTCCGCAAAATGGCACATTTAGCCTAGCCGACGGTGGCTACCTAGTCGACCCGGACGACGAGGCGAACAAGCCTTTCTGCGCCGATGTGGTGCCATTCGACGCGCTTACACACATCCCATGTCTTGCCTTGCTCGGAGAACCAGGCATCGGTAAGTCAACCACAATGCGCACCGAGCTCAAGTCGGCTGAGCGATCTGCCCAACAAACTGGCGACAAGCTGGATTGGCTCGACCTTAAAGGATACGGCAACGAGGAAAGACTCGTCCGTAGACTGTTCGAGTCGTCGACGTTTCATGAATGGCTGTCTGGAACGCATACGCTGCATCTGTTCCTCGACAGCCTCGATGAGTGCCGTCTCCAGGTCAAATCAGTGGCCTCGATTGTAATTGAGATCCTTCGCGAGCACGCAGCGCACCTCAACCGTCTCAGGGTCCGGATCGCGTGTCGCACTGCTGATTGGCCGAACCAGCTTGAGCATGGTCTCCCGGAGTTGTGGGGCGAGGATGCGGTTGGCGTCTATGAACTTGTCCCGCTGCGAAGGTCGGACATAGCAACCGCTGCGGCCACCATGAAGCTCGATGCCGACGCCTTTCTCAGCGAGGTTGCGAGGGTGCGTGGTGAGCCCCTCGCGATCAAGCCCGTCACTCTTGCGTTCTTGCTGAACACGTACGTGCGCGACAGCCGCTTGCCTGCGACGCAGGTGGATCTGTATTCCATTGGGTGCCGTCTCCTGACGGAAGAGACGAGCGAAAGCCGTCGAGACGCTGGAGGAACAGGCCGGCTCTCTGCTAAGCAGCGAGTGGCGGTTGCCGAACGCCTCGGTGCTCTCATGGTTTTCTGCAAGAAGGCTGCGATCTTCACCGGCGTGGATGTCGGCGACACTTCTGAAGACGACGTCGCGGTCTCGGACCTCGCCGGGGGACGAGAAACAGTCGGCCATGACTCGTTCCAAGTCGGTGAGCAAGAGATTCGAGAGGTGCTCGACACCGGCCTATTCTCGGGTCGCGGGTCTCAGCGGCTGGGCTTTGCTCATCAGACGTATGCTGAGTTTCTGGCAGCGCGCTACCTCCACAACCACAATATGGACCTCACGCAGACATTGAGCTTGATTCACCATAGCGAAGACGACAGTGGACGGGTCATCCCGCAGCTTGGCGAGACGACCGCATGGCTCGCAGGGATGGACCACAACGTCTTCAACTCGATCATTGATGACGATCCACAGGTCCTTCTCAGAAGCGATGTGGGAAAGGCCGACGAGCAGGTCAGAGCATCCCTGGTCGAATCGCTACTTGGCCTGTTTGATGCTGAGAAACTGACCGATTCAGATTGGGGCCTGCGCGCCCACTATGGCAAGCTGCAGCATACCAGCCTCGCCTCGCAACTCGAACCTTTCATTCGCGATCGCACGAAAGGCAGAATCGTTCGCCGTGTTGCCATCGACATTGCGGAGGCATGTGGCGTGCAGCAGCTTGAGCAACTGCTGGCAAACACTGCCTTGGCCAGCGACGATGACCCTCATATTCGGGACCAAGCTGCACACGCGGTAGCAGTGATTGGTGATGATGAGACGCGAGCGCGATTGAAGCCCCTGGCGCTGAGCAGCGGCCACGACGACCAGGACGATCAATTGAAGGGCCACTCGCTCAGAGCGCTCTGGCCTGAGCAGATTACGGTCGATGAGGTATTCGACAGTCTGAAGCCCCCAAAGGAGCCGAGACTGCATGGTGCCTATAGCGACTTTGTTTCGCGGCGCTTTCTCGAGCACCTCTCTATTGAAGACCTCCCACGAGCGCTGCAATGGGTGGCGTCCCTTCCCCGCTTCGGTGGATCGCTGAGTTGGTTTCGAGATCTGAGTAGCGACATCCTTTACCAAGCCTGGGATCATCTTGACAAAGATAGTGTGCTGCAAGCGTTTGTTCATGCAGCGATTTCGCGATTCCAATTCAACGACGATGTTTTTGCACGGCGGCTGGGACAAGACGAGGAGGATCCGCTTGGTAAGGACACAGAAAAGCGCCGCCGTCTTCTTCGCGCGCTCTTGCCACCTGTGCTGCACATCAAATACGGAGCCATCAATCTCGTGACGTCAGATCGATTCGTCCGGTCGGAGGATGCGCTCTGGCTGATTGACTGGCTTAACGGGGAACCTGACGAGAACGTACAGCATGGAATTGCAGAGCTTGTGCGGCTCAGCTTCAACTCCCAGTGTAGGCGTCACGTTGACGCGATTGTCGTCGCCGCGAAGACCAATCCAATTCTCGCCGAGGAGTTTCAAGCCTTTATTGAGCCGGTCGAGCTTAGTTCTGAAAGGGCCGCGAAGCTCAGGGAGAACTTCAGGCGCGATCAGCGGCATACCCAGCCGTCGCCTTTGCTTGATCCACCGGTCGAACAACGAATTGAACGTTGTTTGGAGTCTTTTGAATCAGGCAATCTGCATGCGTGGTGGCATCTCAATCGTGAGATGACGCTGCGACCCACGAGCACGCATTACCAGGGGCAAGATGAGTTGGAAGCTGACCTGACAACGCTGCCTGGATGGGAGCCTGCGGATGCGCCGACCAGAGCGCGAATCGTCCAGGCTGCCGAGCGATACCTCGTGGGGGCGGACCCGCACACTGAGAGCTGGCTGGGTAGCGACACGTTCCATAGGCCAGCCGCCGCTGGCTACCGGGCGCTGCTTTTGCTTTCCAACGAAGCTGTGGATCGTCTCAAGACGTTGCCAGTGGACGTCTGGAAGCGATGGGCACCGATCACGCTCGCCTATCCAACAGGGTCTGGTTTCGCCGGCGAGGAGGTTCACCAAGGAATAGTCAAGATCACCTATGATCGCGCACCAAATGAGATTATTGAGACGCTCGTCGGGCTGATTGACAAGGAGAATGAAAACCGTGACTCACTTTTCATCAACCGAAAGGTTGAGTTCTGCTGGGATCACAGGCTGGCGGGTACGCTTGCTGACAAAGTAACGGATGCCGCGCTGAAGCCATCGATCATGGCCACACTGCTCGCGGACTTGCTCGATCATGGCGTCGCGATCGCAAGAAAGTTTGCTGAGTCGCTCGTGACAACGCCAGTTCCGACAGACGAACCCGCACGGGAGCGGGCGATGACGGCGGCAAGTGCACTAATCCTCCATTCTCATGACGCAGGGTGGGGCGTGATCTGGCCCGCTGTTCAGCATGATGAAGCGTTCGGCCGAGATCTGATGCTGGCTGTCGCCCACAGTCCAAAGACAGATGATGAAGAATCATTCCCGCGACGGCTTTCTGAGGAGCAGTTAGCTGATCTGTATATCTGGTTAGCGCAGCACTTCACCCATAAGGAAGATCCGGACAGCAATGGCTGGGTTGGCCCGCGAGAGAGCGTTGCTCATTTCCGTGACAGTGTGCTTCGAGCTCTGCAGGCACGGGGAAGCCAACACGCCTGCCTGGCACTTGATCGAATCACCCGACAGCTGCCACATCTGGATTGGCTGAAGTGGGTGGCGCTCGAGGCGAAGCAGATCATGCTCCGGGAAACTTGGCGGCCACCAACGCCTGCACAATTTCTGGAGCTAACGCACCACGCTCAATCGCGCCTTGTCCAGAGCGCTCGCCACTTGTTGGACGTGCTTGTCGAGTCAACACGCAGATTGGAAGCCAAACTGCAGGGGGAGACGCCGGCCGCACCAGACTTGTGGGACCAGTTAACTCCCGGGAAGTTTCGCCCTAAGGACGAGAATCATTTTTCTGACTATGCAAAGCGCTGGCTTCATGACGATCTGCAGAGATGCGGGATTGTCGCGTCGCGTGAAGTTCAGATCCGGCGCGGCGAGGGCGAAGGCACCGGTGAAAGGACGGATATTCACGTCACTGCCGTCGTCGAAGGAACAGATGCGGATTCTCTCAGCCAGGTTCGGGTGATCATCGAAGCAAAGGGCTGTTGGCACAGAGAACTGAAGACATCCATGCAATCCCAGTTGGTCGATCGGTACCTGAAAGACATCGAATGCCAGCACGGTTTGTATCTCGTTGGTTGGTTCAGTTGCGTGCAGTGGGACGACGATGACCAGAGAAAGCGACACGCTCCTGATTGGACGATTGAGGAGGCCCAGCAATACTTTGATCAGCAGGCGCGCGAGTTGGCCGATGGTGCTACGGTTGTTAAGGCCGTGGTGATCAATACGGCGCTTCGCTAGCCACCAGAATTCCATGCGGGCTTGATGGACGGGGCGGAGTCAAATCTATCTCAGCACGTCCAGCCGCC
>CBDUST010000017.1:0-28542 GCA_965369945.1 uncultured bacterium
TGACCGTTAAACGGCGAACGGGGTGCCACACATCATCGCGCAGCGTGATGTGTGCAGAACTCCATTCATCCCCATACCGCACACAGCACCCTTCGGGATGCTGTGTGGCGCCCGACCGGCTGTTAAACGGCGCACGGGGTGCTACACATCATCGCGCCTCTGGGAAGCGTGATGTGTGCATAGCTCGTTGATCCCAATACGGCACACAGCACCCTTCGGGATGCTGTGTGGCCCCCGGCTCCGATGCTCAGAGCTTCTCGATCATCTCCTCAAACTTCACGCCGCGGCGTGCTAAATCATCAAGAACGCTCGTCACCAAATCCGGTCGGTTCCCGAGTAACTCCGGGGGGATCACGCCTGTTTGATTGATCTGCCCGTGGGCGATCATTCGGCCCACGATGGCGCATGGGAAAGCGGTGGTGCGCGACATGCTCGTCGTGCTCGTCGCCCGATCGTAGTAATCCAAGAGATCCCAAATATGTCGGCAGGCGAGGCCATCCTTGGAACCCTCAACAATGATGCGCATCACCGTCAGATCCTCTTCCCCTTCAGCGTACGACCATTCAGGAATTACCAACTGGCTGGTAAGATCCCGTGGACGAATCTCGCAGTGCCCCACCGTGATCGGCTCCTTACTAAAGAAACCGGCATCGCGAAACGCACGCATGATCTGAACATGCCCGAAGTATCGAAGCGTCTTCTCCTTCATCGACGGCACACTCATTGTGTCGGCAAGACTGCGAAGGCCATCGGTGTTGAATGCTTCAAGCGTCCCCACCCCCGGAAGGTCGATCGATTCCACTTCGCTGAGCGCCTCACGAATAACGATCTTGCCGTTTTCAACAAGCCGAGCGGGACGGGTGTATTCCTCGATCACATCGTGCGGCGAGAAGGCAGCTTTGTAGAAGAATGGCGGCTGCGGATTACGAGGGATGCCACCAACGTAGATTTCGATGTTGTCGCATCGATCGAGTAGCGATGCGCCGTAGCCGGCTAGGAGGTTGCTCATTCCGGGGGCGACGCCGCAGTCTACAACCGCGGTAACCCCCCGCTGCTTGGCCAACTCGTCAAGCTCAAGCGCATCCTCAGGCATGAAGCAGATATCACAGAAGTTCTTGCCCGCTTCGATCACAGCGCGAAGTGTTTGGAAACCGATCGGGCTGGCCAATGCACCGAGTACGATGTCAAAGTCAGCAACAGTTTTCGCAACGATCGCTGGATCAGATAGATCAGCATGGACTGTTTCAACGCGACCTGCTGCACGTGATTGAGCGGCGCTGAGCGCCTCGCCGCGAACATCAGCAATGCTCACGTCAAAATCGTCATCTTCCGCCAGATCAGCGGCGATGACCGATCCGACCATTCCCGCACCGAGCACGATCGCTCGCGGCATGTATCGTCCCTTCGTAAGAGCACCCCAACCCTACAACGATGAACGTATCGCCCACAAATCAGGGAATAGCGGCCGAAACAGCGTGCTTCGCAGGTACTCGACTCCCGTTGAGCCGCCGGTCCCTTGTTTTGTGCCGATCGTTCGTTCGACCATTTTGACGTGACGATACCGCCACTCTTGCAATCCTTCATCGAAATCCACGAGCAGCTCGCACACCTGGCGAATCGTTGCGTTCGATCGGTAGATTTCGATGAGCATCGGCTGAAGGTTGGGCCACTCCCGAGGCGGCTCGGTCACGTCTCGCTCAAGCGCTTCGGCCGGGACGTCATAGCCGTTCGCCGCAACAAATCGCAGGAACGCATCGTAAATCGTCGGCTCGTTGAATCGGCGCTCTAGGCGCTGTTTCACGTCATCGTCAGACGCATGAAGATGCATCTGTTGAGGCTGCTTGTTGCCACACACAAACTCAAACTCACGGAACTGCGCCGATTGAAAACCGCTTCCCGCTTCAAGGCGATCGCGGAACGAGACGAACGAGACCGGCGTCATCGTCTCCAGCACGTCAATCTGCGCAACCAGCGTCTTGAGAATGGTCAAGATCCGCTTGAGCGTTGCGGTCGCTTGTGTATGTTCGTTTGATTCAAGTCCATGCTTGAGCAGATCCAGTTCGTGGATCATCACCTTGAACCACAGCTCGTAGACCTGATGAATCACGATGAAGAGCATCTCATCGTGCTCGGGTCCATCTGAGAGCGGCTGCTGAAGCTTCAGCAATTCGTCGATCTTTAGATATGTGGCATAGGTCATCGACAACGTAGCATCTCCGCCGAAACAATAGCGCGACACTATCGTCGGCAGAGTCGATGGTCAAGCAACGCTCACGCGCTAGTCGTAGTCCGGCCACATGACTTGGCGGCAGTTGGCGAGCGCTGCAGCGGCAAGCGTCGTCGCGATGAGTGGATCGTCCTCTTTAACGAATGAATGTTGATTGACCCAACTGCCGTCGGTGCGCTGACGGCTCAAAAGTTCTGCGGCCAAATCTTCCGCCCAATTCACAGTCTTGCCATTTCCTTGGAAGGATGTGATTGTGAGTTGGCGGAACGCATGGGAGACCGACCAACAGTAATAGAAATAGGCGGCCTCCCGATCCTGCTCGCGCATCGGCTCGAACTCACCGGGAACTGTGGCAACCAAAAAGTGTCGCTCCAGCCATTGTCGTGCAGCGACGACGCGCGGATGGTCGGGCGAAAGTCCACATCGCAAGAGCGCGCGCAGGCCGTCTGCCGTCGGACTTCCGTAGGAGTGGTAGCGCATCCGGTCATGGCTGTCAGTACCGGCCATGCCCGCCTTATTCTGTATGTCGTTCGTGGGCGTGAAAAAGAACCCACCGTCGTCGAACATCGGACATGCTTCTTCATCGGTCTGAGCGAAGTTCTGGCAACGCTTGACGAATACGAGCGCATTTTCAATCGCTGGGTCATCCACCCATACGCCGGCCAAACGCAGCGCGCCAACTGCAAAGAGTGTTGAAGAGAGGTCCGCATCAAACGGCGGCCGCGCGGATGGATCGTCCGGTTTGTGTGGAGGAGAGATGGAGTATCCCCAGCCACCGTAGGCTTGATCGCTCGGCTCCCAACCGAGCCGCTCTGTGAGCTGTTGCTCGCGCAAGAAGGTTAACCAGGCGTCGCGTGCATCGAGGAAGTCACCGCTTGGCATCCGACTCAAGGCGATCACCGCAAGTGCGGCTGAGTAGACCGGAAAGTCCGGCGCCCGACCGTCGCGCATGATCGAACCATCCTCGTTTACCCAACTGCGTAGATATTCAGCTGCAAGCAAAGCTGACTCGGCTGTGTGAGTTCCGGGCGGGCCGAACATCAGCGACTTCATCACTGCGGGCGTGAGTGTGATCCCATCTGTCAACGTGCCATAGGTTTCGGAGCGCCATGCTCCATCGGCGGACTGTTTGGAGAGCAGATAACCGACAGCCGCGGCGTTGGCTGTATCGATCTGCTTACGAAGATCGAGCGGATCGCATTGAGATTGCTGTTTATCACATCCAGCACTGCTTGAGAACATCCCTGCACTAAGAACGATACTCGTGATAAATCGAGCGATCCTCATTGCGTTGTCTTCTCATCGTCAAAGAGCATGTTCTCGGAACCAAAGAAAGATCCCCTTTCGCGGGAAAGAGGATCGGTCGTAACTTGAAAATTCATCGGGATGGGACGGCCCAATCACTCAGCCTTGGTCAACGCCTCAGCCGGGACGGGAGTACGGTCGACCATGAGCGTTAGGAGAGCTGTCGAAGTGCAGAAGGTCTTGCCGGTGATGCAGTGATGGCCGGACCAACTTCCGTCGGCGTTTTGTATGCGGTTGAGATTCTGGGTGATCCCGCCGTCCCATTTGGCCCAATCGTCGCCGCCCTTGACGACGAGACTTTCTCCAATGTTCATGTAGCTGAGGAATTCCTCACCGCCGTTGGAGCCGAAGCCCGCCATGAACTGTTTGTCCTCCAGCCGACCGACGATCGAGTTCTGAACATTTTGCCGTGCGACTTCAGCGTCGGCGAAACGATCGAGCTCGCGCTTCGCTTCGTCGCGCTTCTTCTCATCGGTGGAGTTCTTTGCGATTTTTTCCAGTTCATCAACGCGCTGACCATTGCGGTTGGCCGAATCCTGAAGCGTCGAGAGATTGGCAGCGCCAGCGTAAAGGGCCACGCCAGCCGAACCTGGCGCGTCAAATCCTGCGCCTGACCCATCGACCTGCTTGCGCGCTTGCTCTTCGGTCTTGGCCAGAATCCTGTCGTCGACCTCAAAGCCGGCCTGCGCTGCTCGGCTCAAACCTTTGGCAGCCATGGACTGCGCGAGCACCGGCGCCCAACCCTGATTGTCCCACGTGCCATCGTCCTTTTGGTTGATCTCGATTTTGTTGAGGACTTTATCCAGCGCCGCGAAGAGACGCTTCTCGCTTGCTTCGTTGGGCATGTGGCCTTTGACTTCGGCGAGAACGATCGAAGCCATGAAGGTATCGATATGGGGTCCGAGTTTTCCTTGAACTCTGGTTCCGTTGATGCTCGTGATCGATAGCGACTTCTCATCCGCCGCTTCAATCTCAGAGAAAATGAAATCGAGTGCGCGATTGATTGGCTGAGCATACGAGCCTTGGCTAGGCGTGCTGCCGGAGCGGATCAATGCAAGCGTCGCGGTGCAGGTGTCGGCGACGTTGGACTTGGCCTTGACATTCGCCATGCCTCGGCCCATATGCTGTGACTCCTCACCTTGGCCCCAACCGCCGTTGTTGTGTTGATGCTCAACCAGCCAGTCCAAGCCTTTGCGAACGTTCGGCGAAAGTGGCTTGGGCTTGACTGCTGTGACCCAGCATTCCGTCATCTTCGGCTGCTTGGTCTGCGGGGGCACTGGCGGAAGTTCGACGACTTCCTGAGAGGTCATCGCGTGAGTTAGCCCGCCGATTAGAGCGAGCGTCAACATTGAAAGAACAAGCGGTGCGTTGCGTTTCATCGTGGTCATCTCCTTGGCTTGAATCGTTGCGTTCCTGTTGGTACATGGCACGTCGGTCGCGGCCGTCCACCATCCGATGCCTCGTTTGGGCAGGGATTCTCGATGGATGGTCGTTGCACCCAATAAGACGATCCAAACCGCCTGTCGATCGTCACAAGCGTGTAACACCGGTGGCTACTGGGTCTGCGAGGAGGTCTACCACTCTCTCGACGCCGATGCGTCCGATAGTTCGTGTCCGTCGGGGCGTTGGAATGAGGCATCCAAGGTCAGCCTTGGTCCGTAAATATCTCGAAAGCGACGATTTGGACGCATATCCTTGGGGTCGATCGACATTAGCTCAGTGGATGACGATATGGGGGCCTGTGGTTCTTGAGCGAGGAGTGAAGAAGGTGCAGCGGCGATTCAAACCCATCGGTGGCAACGGTAAGAAGCACCCGGCGGTGCCGATCGACGCTGCGTTCTCGATGGACTACATCCACCGGCTGCGCTTTACCAACGATGTACTCAATCCAGCCAATCCCGTCTTGCGGGAGGTGATGTCGAAAACCGATGACTCGCCCGGTCGCATCATCGTTGTGGTCGATCACGGTGTCGCTGAAGCGTGGCCCCATCTGACGGGCCGGATTGAGAACTACATCAGCGATGCGCTTGATTGGATGACCCTGGCTGCGCCCGTTCAAATCGTGCCCGGCGGCGAGGCGGCAAAGAACGATTGGTCCGTATACGAAAGCGCCGTGCAGGCGATACACGAAGCGGCGATCTGTAGACACTCGTATGTCTTAGTGATCGGCGGCGGCGCGGTATTGGACGCGGTGGGATTTGCCGCGGCAACCGCCCATCGCGCTGTGCGACTGGTTCGCTTACCCTCGACGACGTTGGGGCAAGCGGATGCAGGCATCGGCGTCAAGAACGGAATCAATGCGTTCGGCAAGAAGAATTTCCTCGGCTGCTTCGCCGTACCGTGGGCCGTGATCAACGACGAGATGTTTCTCACAACGCTGACCGATCGAGACTGGCGCTGCGGATTGAGTGAGGCGGTGAAGGTCGCTCTACTAAAGGATGCGAGCTTCTTCGATCTTATTGAATCAAGTGCAGCGCGATTGAAGGACCGGGATCAGGCTGCGTTGCGCCCGATCGTACGGCGATCCGCTGAACTGCACCTGCAGCATATCGTGGCCTGCGGAGATCCATTTGAGATGCACGGCGCTCGGCCGCTGGACTTTGGGCACTGGTCAGCCCACAAGCTGGAGCAAATGAGCAATTTCGACGTCAAGCATGGCGAAGCCGTCGCGATTGGTCTCGCCATCGACGTGTTGTATTCAGGATCGATGGGTAGACTTCCCAGCTCCGACGCTGAGCGAATCGTGCGGCTGCTCGAAGCGTTGGGATTCATCCTCTACCACCCGGCCCTGACTGATCCGGCGCTCTTTGAAGGTCTCGAAGAGTTCCGCGAGCACCTCGGCGGTCAGCTGACAATCACCCTGTTGGGCGGAATCGGCCGACCGTTTGATGTCCACGACATCGACGTGGCCCGGATGAGAGATGCCATCACCCATCTAGCGACAATCGCCTCACAGCCGCTCTCCTAAGCTACCATAGAACATTCGCACACCACCTCCTGAACGGGAACATCGCATGAGTCCGACTCATTCCAACTGCCCCGCTTCGCGCTCGGCCATCGTCGATCTTTACTTTATGGAGCACCGCGCCAAGCTGATCGACATCGCGGCTTTCCTTGATCGATTGGATCGTGCTGATGACGTCAGCAACGCAGAACCTGACTTTCGCATCGAGGCGTTCCGTCAGGCAATTGCGGTTCTTAGTGACAGTCAATCGCAACGCGCCAAACGAATCTTGGTTTTGTTGAGCGACCATTCCACAGATCCGATTCCGTCAGCTGCGGGGATGAAAGGCGCGTTCGGAGCAAATCCCGTTTCGACATCAGCGAATCGCGAGTCCGGCGAATGACGTATATCGATCCGCATATCCATATGGTCTCGCGGACCACTGATGATTACCAACGCATGGCCCAGGCCGGTTGCATCGCCATCACCGAGCCTGCGTTCTGGGCAGGGTTTGATCGAAGTAGCGCTCAGGGGTTTTATGACTATTTTCGTCAACTCACCGAGTTCGAACCGAGCCGAGCTGCCCAATACGGCATCAAGCATTTCACCTGGCTTTGTATCAACCCCAAGGAAGCTGAAGATGCTGGGTTTGCACGCGAGGTCATGTCCATTATCCCGGAGTTTCTTGACCAACCAACCGTATTGGGGATCGGCGAAATTGGCCTCAATAAGAACAGTCGCAACGAACTGGTTATTTTCGAGGAACACCTCGCTCTCGCCGCAGATCAGAATCAACTCGTGCTCGTTCATACGCCGCACCTTGAAGACAAGCTCAAGGGCACCAAGCTCATCATGGATGCGGTCAAGAACAACGGCCGAATCGATCCCGGGCGCGTCTTGATCGATCACGTCGAAGAACACACGGTCCAGATCGTTTTGGATCGGGGTTTTTGGGCGGGCATGACGCTGTACCCGGAAACCAAGTGTACACCCCAACGTGCAGCGGACATCGTGGAGATGTATGGAACCGAGCGACTGTGGATGAACTCTGCCGGCGATTGGGGCCCGAGCGATCCGCTGGCCGTCCCCAAAGCGCAGATCGAAATGCGTCGTCGTGGGCACGCTGAGACGACCATCTCGCAAATCTCCTTTGATAATCCAAAGGAATTCCTCGGCCAGTGTCCGAAGTTCAGTATCGATGGACACTGACTCGACTCTAGATCGTATGATCGGCTACTGCACGAACGTGCATGCCGGCGCGACGTTGGAGCAAACCAAGGCAAATCTCGAAAACTATGCCCTAGCAGTCAAGGCGATCGTTTCGCCGGATGAACCGATGGGGATTGGGATGTGGCTTTCTCGCCAAGGTGTGAATGAACTTTTCGCGCAAGGTGAGGACGGACTGCCTGAGCTTGGGCGGTGGCTTCACGAGCACGGACTAATCCCGTTCACCTTCAACGGCTTTCCCTACGGCAATTTCCATGAGCCGGTCGTCAAACATCGCGTGTACGAGCCTGATTGGAACACGACGGATCGCCTTGGATATACACATGCGTTGGCGGCGATCCTGACTGAGATATCACCTCAGTTCTCGCATCGTAGTATCTCCACGCTTCCTTTGGGTTGGCCGAAAGACACACCCGCTAAGGACAACTTTGCTGCGGCAGCAAGTAATCTACTTGAACTCGCTAAGGAGCTTCGTCGAATCGCCGACACAACCGGCGTGTTCATTCACGTTGATCTTGAGCCTGAGCCGGGTTGTCTGTTGCAACGCAGCACAGACGTGGTCGACTTCTTTCGTGATTACCTCCTCCCTGCGGCGGAGCAAATGCAGATTCCATCGGAGATTGTCTACGGCCACCTCCGCGTGTGTCATGATATTTGCCATGCTGCGGTGATGTTTGAAGATCAGGCGACGGTGCTTGACAACTACCGGGCGGCCGGCATCCATGTCGGCAAAGTGCAAGTGTCCAATGCGATAAGAGTCGCATTCGATGAGTTGTCAACGGTACAGCGCGGACTGGCGGTTGATCAACTGCGTGCTTTTGCGGAGGATCGCTACCTACATCAGACAATGATCCGCCTTCCCGAAGGTGAAATGACTTTCTATGACGATCTTCCTGAAGCGCTCGCTTCTATTGGGAAGCACGAACCGAGCGGCGAGTGGCGCATCCATTTCCACGTACCGATCTTCCTTGACCGATTCGGCTTGATTGAAACGACCCAGGTACAGATCGGCCAATGCCTTCGGGCAATCGGACCGGACGATACCGTCAGACACTTCGAGGTTGAGACCTACGCGTGGGATGTACTCCCCAACCAACTGCGCACCGGCGATCTGGCTGCGGGAATCGCCCGCGAAATCCAGTGGCTCCAAGAGCGATTCGCCGTTGAGGATGGCACATGAGCCGAGCGCCCAAATCAATCGGCGCGTATTTGGAGTTGGCTCGGCTTTCCAACATTCCCACGTGTTGGAGCAACGTACTGGTCGGCTGCGCGATCGGCGGGCTGAGCGGTTGGGCGGATTGGCCAACGATCGGGATCATGGCTCTCGCCATTAGTCTGCTGTACATCGCGGGGATGGCGCTCAATGACGCAGCCGATCACAAACTCGATCGCCAACAACGACCCGAGCGACCTATACCCTCCGGTCGGGTTTCGGTACGTGCTGCGTACACCTTTGCCAGCATCGCGTTGGCGACCGCTGTCGGGTTACTTGCAACCCTGGGTCTAGCTGCCTTACTTCTGGGCCTACTTCTTGGGGTAACGATCATCGCCTACGACTACCTGCACAAGAAATTCGCAGCATCGGCTGTGTTGATGGGGCTGTGCCGAGGACTCGTGTATCTCACTGCTGCGGCAGCCGTCGCCTGGCCGCTTGACTGGACGATCAGTTTGACCTTCGCCGGTGCGTTCACCGTCTACATCACAATCATCACGTTCATCGCACAAACAGAGGCCGGTTCCACGACCGGCCGGCGACATCGACTTGGCATCGTACTACCACTTGTTGTGCTCTTGCCGGCCGCATTCGTTCGATCCGAGTCATGGACCTGGACCGTAGTTGTCGCGGTTCTTGCTGTGTTGTGGCTCATCCTAGCGGCTCGACACGCCTTGGCGCAACCGCCTCGTACCAAGAACGCCGTCCTAGCTTGGCTCTCGGGCATCTGCTTGATCGATGCGTTCTATCTCACGTTGCTTGATCAAACTCAATTCGCAGCCGCTGCGCTTGGATGCTTTGTGCTGACCGCAATCGGTCATCGGTATATCCTTGGCACCTGATATGGCGCATCCGACCGCTGTCATTAATGTTGTGGGACTCACCGGTTCGCTCATCGGCGAACACTCGCCCAATATCCGCGCCTTCCTCGAAGACGGAAGTTTGCGGCGCCTCAAGCCTGTCCTACCAGCCGTGACATGCGCCGTGCAGTCAAGCATGTTGACCGGGCTCACGCCAAACGAGCATGGCATCGTCGCCAACGGTTGGTACAACCACGATCTGGCGGAGATTCAATTCTGGAAGCAGTCCAACCATCTCGTCAATGGCGAAAAGGTTTGGGACGCAGCTCGCAACCGCGATCCTGCCATCACGACTAGTGTGATGTTCTGGTGGTACAACATGTACTCATCTGCCCAGTACTCGGTCACACCCAGGCCGATGTATAAGGCCGATGGTCGCAAAACCCCGGACGTGTACACCGAACCCGCTAATCTGCGCGATCGACTGCAAGCTAAACTTGGCACGTTCCCACTCTTTCAGTTTTGGGGACCCGCTTCGTCCATCAAGTCGAGTCAATGGATCGCAGACGCGAGCGTACTTGTTCACCAATGGCATCAAGCGACGCTGTCACTGATCTACTTACCTCATCTCGATTACAGCCTACAGAGGCTCGGTCCGGAGCATCGCGACATCCCCAATCATGTCCGGGAAATCGACACAGTCGTCGGCAACTTGATCGACTATTTCGATTCAAAAGGCGTTCGAATAATCCTCATAAGTGAATACGGCATCGAGGCGGTCGACGATTCGGTACACATCAATCGCGAGTTGCGAAAGGCCGGCCTGCTTCGCGTGCGCACCGAGCAAGGCCTTGAACTGGTGAACCCCGGTGCGAGCGACGCCTTCGCCGTAACGGATCATCAGATCGCACATGTCTATATCAACGCTCGCGATCGAATGAACCAGGTCAAAGCAACATGCCAGGACATCGACGGTATTGATCTGGTCCTCGATGATGCTGAGCAGCGCAAACATTCGATCGATCACCAGCGGTCAGGCGAGCTTGTGTTGGTATCCAACCACCGCCGATGGTTTAGCTACGATTATTGGTTGGATGACCAGGCCGCCCCTGACTTTGCGCGGACTGTCGATATTCATCGCAAACCGGGCTACGACCCATGCGAACTCTTCATCGATCCGAAACTAAGCCTCCCAAAGCTACAAATCGCGTGGAAACTGCTTCGCAAGAAGCTCGGTTTTCGCACGCTCATGGATGTGATACCGCTGGATACTTCATTGGTTCGCGGTTCACATGGGCGCGTCGACTTGCCACCCGACCTGCAGCCCGTGCTGATCACCCAGCATGAGCCGACTGACCGCGCCGACGAGATACCCTGTCAGGCGGTGCGCGATATCATCCTCGAACATCTATTCGAGTGATGATCACAGGTCCGAATACGAGGAGATCCGGAATGCAACATGCGATCGAATCAATCGTCGATGGCTATGACAGCGGACTCTTGACACGCCGGCAGCTCATCGCCCATCTTGCAACAGTCGCCGCGGCGATGTCGGGAACTGCTGTCGCCTCGCAGGAGGCCCTCCCAAAGAGCACATTCAAGGCGACCGGGCTCGATCACATCGCCCTTTCGGTCACGGACGTCGCGCGATCGCGTATCTTCTACCAGAGGCACCTAGGACTGAAGATCATGAGCGATGGAGGCGAGCAAAGTTGCTTTCTTCATTGCGGTAATAACTTCGTCGCCCTGTTTCGGTCGAAGGAGTCGGCAATGAACCACTATTGCTACGCGATTGACGACTACGAACCGGGTGCTGCCGTCGAAAAACTCAAGGCTGCGGGGTTGACAGTGAGACGTGCACAGAACCGCGTGTACTTCGACGATCCCGACGGGCTGGAAGTTCAAGTCGCCGCGGCCCACGCCGGATCCATCACGCCCTAACCTCAGGGTCCGGTACTCTGTTCCAACCGCTCGCTACGCCTCTCTCTTGCGGTGCGTATCACCTTGCGCGTAGCGAGATCGAAGCGCTGCCCAGGCGCAAGGAAGTAGAACCGCCCTTCGTCGCCCATCTTCTGATGATCATAAATCGCGACGTACGAACGGCCGATGACTTCGAATTCATCGCCCTGAACAACGATCGCTGTATCCTCATCGATGCCGATTCCCAAGAGTTCGGGCTTGGCGCGGATCACTTCGATCATGTCGAATTGCCGGTTCCGCTTCAGCACGTGCTGATCGATCGCGGTGTTCTTCAAGTAGCCGAATCCTTGTTCGTGATCGCCCATCATGATCACGTTCGTTTTGGAGTCGCCGCGCACGAGATATGATCCCTGAATGGTTGCGCCTGCGGACGAACCGCCGATCACGCCGCCGCGCTGCAGTACACCCCACAACGCCTGTTCGGTCTTCGTTCCCAGGTAGGCATCCACCAATCTCCATTGCCGGCCACCGCCGAACCACACGCCCCCAGCTTCGGTGATCGGTTGCACGAACGAATCGGAATTTGCCTCCTCACGATCCCGAGTGTGAAGCACGCTCACGTTCTTCGCGCCGTACCCAGCCAATTGCCGGGCGAAACTTTGTCCCGACGCGACCGCGCTGTCGCCACCGAGCGCGGTCGGAATCACGATGATGCTTGCGTCCGGTCCGCCGGCCAGTTGGATAAAACGCTGGGCGATCTGCGGTGTGAGACCTCCACCAACGATGACAAGCGAGCCGCTTGTGGGCCCGACCTCCTGTGCGGTTGCCGTGCTCGGGCAAATCGCAGCGACGAGAGTGATAAGAGCGCAAACGACCGAAGTCATGGGTGTCTTCATCATCTGATCAATGGTAGCCGATGCACGGCGAGAGAAGCCACAGAAGAAGGGATGCGGGATGGGCCATGAGCCATAAGGGGGGAAGAGTGAGTGATAATCTCGCCTGTTTAGCGGGTGACGCGCAGCGTCCGGAGGCAGTGGAGGAACCACAGATAAACACAGATACGTCGAACCGGTCGGGAGTTCGATCCGCGATAGATCGAACCGGTCCCGAGTTCTTCACGGCAAACGAATTAGCCGTGGCTGATGCGGCGAGTATGCGCAAGCTTGATCGGCGAAGTCGACGGCTTTTTGGTAGACGTCGAGCTTCTCGAACATGAAGGTCACGATGAGATTGTGCAGGCGAAAGAAGATGAGCAGTGGAACGTGAGACCGCCGTGGAGCGAGACAGTAGAAAGTAGAGAGTAGACCGAGGAGAGAAACGCTCGTTCCAAGCGAGCGCTCGAACCAGCTCGAAGCGCGTTCCGCCATGCTCTACTTTCTCGTTTCTACTCTCTCTTTTCTATTGGCCTTTGGCCAATCGGGGTGACAGGATTTGAACCTGCGGCCTCTTCGTCCCGAACGAAGCGCTCTACCAAGCTGAGCTACACCCCGTGAGGTTACTAGTCTACCAATGGGCGGAGCAGGATTCGAACCTGCGAAGGCGTAAGCCAGCGGGTTTACAGCCCGCCCCGATTGTCCACTCCGGCACCCGCCCTAAATTCAAGGGGCCTACTCTATCGGCCCGGGTGCCTTGCCTCAAGCCTCATCCCTCATCCCTTCTCAAAGCCACCGGGGGGATTCGAACCCTCAACCTGCGGTTTACAAAACCGCTGCTCTGCCAATTGAGCTACGGTGGCGACGTCAATCAGCGTAGGTCGGCTCAATCATCCACTCAACTTGCGTTTGCGCCGGATCATTTCAGCGCATTTTCAGGTGGTATCGGCAGCAGACGCGATCGGTCCTCGGCGAATCGCCACGGCCAGGAGCGTCAGGTCGGCCGGGTTCACCCCAGACAGTCTCCCGGCCTGGCCCATCGTGGTCGGACGAAACTTCGCCATGACCTGCGCAGCCTCATTGCGAAGACCAGCGATTGATTCAAACTCGACCCAGTTGGGAATCGATCGACCTTCAGCTTTTGATTGTCGTTTGATCTCCGCGCGCTGCCGAGCGATGTAGCCGTCGTATCGCGCTTCGGTGATCACGCGCTCGATGAGCCGGGCATCAAAGGCATACTCCAAATGAGCGGCCACCTCGAAACCTGTCGTCTCCGGACGCCGGGCGATTTCACGAAGTGTCTTGCCATCGACGAGTAACCGATCAAAACGATCGCGGATCAAGTTCAATTCTTCTTGACGCCGTTCGTATGCCTTCCATCGCTTTTCGTCTACGAGGCCGAGACCGCGCCCAAGCGCAGTGAGGCGATCATCAGCGTTGTCTGCACGCAGCAAGAGACGATGCTCGGCACGGCTGGTGAACATACGGTACGGTTCGCGCGGCGTCTTGGTCACCAAGTCATCGAGCATGACGCCGATGTAGGCCTGATCGCGCTGCAAACGGACGGGGTCATCTCCATGAGCAAGTCGGGCGGCGTTGAGGCCTGCGATCAAACCCTGGCCGGCCGCTTCTTCGTAACCGGTGGTGCAGTTGATCTGCCCAGCAAAGAATAAACCCCGGATCGACTTGGTCATGCAGGTGGAATCGATCTGGTGCGGCCAAACCATGTCGTATTCGACGGCATACCCCCAGCGAAGAACCTCGGCTTTCTCACAGCCGGGCATCATGCGCACAATCCGCTGCTGTATATCGGTTGGAAGCGAAGTGCTGATGCCGTTGCAGTAGATTTCGTTAGTGTGCAGCGATTCAGGTTCGAGGAAGACGTGATGCGAATCACGCTCGGCGAACCGAACGACTTTGTCTTCGATTGATGGGCAGTAGCGCGGGCCACAATCAGCTTCGAGCTGCCCACTGAAAATCGGTGCGCGGTCTAGGTTCGCGCGAATCAACTCGTGCGCTTGGGCTGTTGTAGAGGTTATGCGACACTGTGCTTGGGGCAGGTGAGGAAAGCGACCAGCGGGTAACGCCATCGGCGAAAGGTCAGAGAACGGCGTTGGATCATCGTCACCGACTTGTGGCGGTAGACCGTTCCAATCGATTGATTCGACGGCCAATCGAGGCGGCGTACCGGTCTTGAGGCGCCCAAGCTCAAAGCCGAGGTTGCGAAGTGTTGCTGAGATTCCCGTTGCTGAACCTTCATCGACACGACCACCGTGGGTTTGCGTCTCGCCAGTATGCATCAGCCCGCGCATGAACGTGCCGGTGGTCAGGACCACCGCGCCGGCGCGAATCATTGTCGCATGATGCAAACGCTCCTGCTCCCCTCTCCCCTTGGGAGAGGGGTTGGGGGTGAGGGTCTGCTGATGGACAGTTCTCGCTGTTCTGCCCTCACCCAAACCCTCTCCCAAGGGGAGAGGGCTCAAGAAGATCGGCCGCGCTTGACCTTTACTCGACAGGTTCCAGTCGACGGCGATGGTGTCGGGCTTCGATAGCTGAGCACCACTCGACAGGATCACGCCCACAACACACCCGTCTTCCACCATGATCTCGTCAACGGTCCCCGCGAGAATATCGATGTTTGATCGAGTCGAAATCAGTCGCTGCACCTCAGCGGCGTATGCGTATTTATCCGCTTGAGCGCGCGGGCCGTGGACCGCTGCGCCTCGGGACGTGTTGAGCATCTTGAACATGATGCCGGTCGCGTCGATGGCGAGTCCCATCAGTCCGCCGAGGGCATCGACTTCGCGCACGATCTGGCCCTTGCCGAGGCCGCCGATGGCGGGATTGCAGCTCATCTGGCCGATGCGGGCCGGGTCCATGGTGATCAGCGCGACACGACCTTCGCCGGAGAACCCACGGCTGCCGCCGTGGGCTAGCGCACCCAATGCGGCCCACGCAGCTTCAACGCCGGCATGGCCTCCGCCGATCACGATGACGTCGTAGGTGTCGCGCATTGGGGTCTAGTCTAGTCTTGTTGCAGAAGCGAATCGCCGCTTACTCGTCCTGGACCACCCAGGTTTCGCCTTCGTGCAGGAGCTTGTGCAGATCGCCTTTGCCGTCCTTCTCGATCGCTTGGCGTATTTGCTCGTGCACGACATGGTCGTAGGTGTCTTGATCTGTCGATGCGTAGATGATGCCCAGCGGCTCGGGGAACTCCGGTTGCGTTAGCTGCGTGAGCATGAACGCTAATCCGCGATCGGTTTCATCGTGCACGAGCACATCGCTTTCGCTCACGCCGTTGCCGAGCTGGACCACCTTCAACCGCGTGCCGTCCATTTGCAGACCTTTGTCGGAATCAGCCCCAAAGATCATGGGCTTGTCGTGTTCGAGCTGGATCGTGCTGTCCGCCCGAGTTTTTTTCTGCGACGCATAGAACCAAGTCTGGTGGTTGTAGATGTTGCAGTCCTGATAGACCTCGACGAGCGATGTACCTCGATGGCCAGCGGCGCGAAGCATTACCTGTTCGAGATGCTTCACATCAATGTCGATCGAACGTGCGACGAAGGTGCAACCACCGCCGATCGCCCAACTCAGTGGATTTACGGGATAATCCGGTGAACCGATGGGCGTGGACTTGGTCTTCTTGCCGAACTCACTGGTCGGTGAGTACTGGCCTTTGGTCAAACCGTAGATGCGGTTATTGAGCAATAAGATATTTATGTCGACGTTGCGGCGCATGGTGTGCATGGTGTGGTTGCCGCCGATGGACAACAAATCGCCGTCGCCGGAGACAAGCCACACGTCGAGCGCCGGATTGGCGAGCTTGATGCCGGTAGCGAACGCGGGTGCTCGGCCGTGGATCGAATGCAGACCGTACGTGTTCATGTAATAAGGAAAGCGAGCTGCACATCCGATGCCGGAGACGAATACGTAGTCTTCCTTGCGTTGCTTTAGGGTTGGCAGTGTTTTTTGCACAGCCTTGAGAATCGCGTAGTCGCCACAACCTGGGCACCACCTGACATCTTGATCGGTGGCGAAGTCCTTGGGCTTATAGGTTGGCAGTTGAGTCTGGTGCATAAAACTCGCCTCGGCGTTACCGCCGCATGATCTTGATCGTCTCATCGACGAGGTCTTCGATGCGGAACATCTTGCCGCGCATCTGGTTGATCCCGATCGCATCGATCAGGAAGATTCCGCGAATGACTTGTTGGAGCTGCCCAAGATTGATCTCGGGGATGATGATCGTCTTGAAGCGGCTCATCACCTCCTCAAGGTTCTTCGGGAAGGGATTGAGGTACTGCAAGTGCGCGGTGCTCACGCTATGTCCAGCCTTGCGAAGCTCATCGCCGGCTGTAGTGATCGAGCCGTACGTTCCACCCCATCCGAGCAGGAGCGCATCGCCCGACTCGGGACCGCGCACCTCTAACGGTGGAATGATGTCGGCTGCCTTGAGGATTTTCGCGGCACGAGTCCGCACCATCTGGTCGTGATTTTCCGGGTCATACGAAACGTTGCCGGTATCCGCCTCTTTTTCGAGCCCGCCGAGTCGATGCTCGAGTCCTTCGGTCCCGGGAATCGCCCATGGGCGCGCCAGCGTTTTCGGATCGCGTTTGTACGGCAAGAACGTACCGCCCGGATTGTTCGTTTCGCTGGGATGTTCGATGGAAATCGGTTCAATCGCGTCAAGGTCCGGCAGCAGCCACGGCTCTGCGCCGTTGGCGATGTACCCATCGGACAGATAAATAACCGGGCACATGTACTTCACGGCAAGTCGAAACGCCTGGATCGCCATATTGAAACAATCCGACGGACTGCGCGGCGCCACGACAATGCAAGGCGACTCGCTGGGCCGACCGTACAGTGCGATAAGAAGGTCAGCTTGCTCGGTCTTAGTCGGCATGCCGGTCGCAGGGCCGGCGCGCTGCACGTTGATCACAACAAGCGGCACTTCGAGCATGACCGCAAGACCGATCCCCTCGCCTTTGAGTGCAAGCCCCGGACCGGAGGTGCCGGTGAGCGCGAGTTGTCCGGCGAATGAGGCGCCGATGGCGGCGCAGACGGCACTGATTTCATCCTCAGCCTGGAAGGTGGTCACGCCGTAGCGCTTGAGCCGCGCGAGCGTGTGAAGTACATCGGAAGCAGGCGTGATGGGATAGCTGGCATAGACGAGTTGCTTGTTGGCTTTGGCCGCAGCCGTGACAAACCCAAGGGCGGTCGCTTCGTTGCCGCTGATCTTGCGATACTGCCCCGGTTGGAGTTTGGCCGGGGCAACCTGATACCGCACAGGAAACAGCTCTGCCGTCTCGCCGAAGTAGAAGCCTGATTTGAGCGCCTCGATGTTGGCCGCGGCGACCTCAGGCTTGTGCTTTTCCTCGCCAAAGTACGTGTTGAGATAGCGGATTGTCGGATCGAGCGGGCGATCATACAACCAGCACACGATGCCTAGTGCGTACATGTTGCGGCAGCGATCGACATCCTTCGTGCCCATGTCGGTCTTGGCTAATGATTCGCGCGTAAGCCGACTCATCGGCACCCGAACCATCTGATATCGCCGATTGAACTCATCATCATCGAGCGGGTTGTAACCCTCTTCGTAACCACATTTCTTGAAGTTGACCTTGTTGAACTCGTCTTCGTTGACGATGACGATTCCGCCCGGCTCGACGTCGGCGATGTTCGTCTTGAAGCCTGCTGGATTCATCGCGACCAGCGCATTGACTGTATCGCCGGGGGTGAAGATGTCGGTGCTGGCGAATTGCACCTGGAAGCCGGAGACACCGAATGTGGTGCCACGCGGGGCGCGGATCTCCGCCGGAAAGTCGGGGAACGTGGCGATGTCATTTCCAAAGAGCGCTGAGGTGTTGGTAAATAGTCCACCGGTGAGCTGCATTCCGTCGCCTGAGTCGCCGCAAAAGCGGATGGCCACGGCGTCGACCGGCTTGGTATCGACGTGACGTTTGGCGATGTCGGTGTCGGTGCTCACGAACGAGAAACCCTATGGCGCAAAGTGCGATGAAACAGTGATCGACCCCGTACTATAGTCGGCTCCAAAGGACTCGGCCCAAGATACGGATTCGTAGCGGCGGTTGTTGAATCGGCCTGTTCGAAAGGGTCTTCGACCCGCGGCGCGCCCAGGTCGCCGTCGGGACGGTTCACCAAAAAACCGCCGAGCAGTGTAAAACCGCTCGGCGGGGAAGAGTCGGATCAGGGGTAGGCAGTCAGTCGGATCAGTCCGAGCGCCGACGACGACGGACGGCGATCCAGCCCAGACCCAGGAGCGCCAGTGCGCCGGGCGCGGGAATCGTCGTCGTGTAGGCGATGATGTTGGCATGGAGGTTGATCGAGTCCGGATCAGGATCGTGGAACTGCGGGGCGGTCATGCCGCCGAAGACGACTCCGCCGGATCCCCAGATCAGCTCAGCAAGAACTGAGTTGCCGGCTCCGTTGTCCATAATTGAGCTGATGCCCCCACCTGCGACGGTAGAGTGGCTGAAGGAGGTGCCGGTGTAGTCGGTGGCCACGACGCCGAATGGGCCGTTGAAGATCGGGTGGCTCCCATCAACCGCGTGCGCTGTATCTGAACCATCAAAATCAGGGTAAGTGAGCAACACGCCGCCAAAACCGAAGTTGATGTTCCCACCCTCGTTTGGCGCTGCGTTCAGCAGGAGCGTACCACCTGCGGCCACCCAAGTTTGGAGACCGGCGAGATTCGCTCCCAAGAATGTGTTCAGTTCACTCGCGCTGGAATCGCCGCCCTCCATGTAGATGAATGACGTATCGCCGGAGAGCAGCTGCCCAACGTTCACTGTTCCGTAGTCGTCGTTGGCCCAGCCGCCTGCGCCAAAGTTCATATCCATGGTGGTGGTGTAGTCGCCTGAGCCCCAGGGGAAGCCGCCCCCATCCAGGTAGTAGAACTCAGGTCCGCCCGCCTTGGCGGCACCGGACGCCATCAATAGAAAAACAGCCGCTGTTGAGCCAACCGTAAAGAGTTGCTTGCTTGACATGTGTTTTCTCCTCCTAGAACACGGAACCAAATAAACAACGCCGAAGACAAAATCTCTCTCTTCGGCGTCATTAACCAACAAACTATGACCCCGCTGGCAGCTGAAAATCCGCTGCCAACGGTTCTTTTATGAGTCTTCTACCCGATCCAATACACAAGGGCAAGTAAAATTTCCTCTGAATCGGAAATTCCGGGCAGAGGATCATTGTGCGGGGCAGCGGCAAGCGTACCGATCCGGTGCTATTTGCCTCGTGCCAGCGTCCCTACCCTTCCTTGAGGCAATCCATAAGCTCAAGTAGAGCTTTCTTGCCGTCTCCGAACATCATCAGTGCGTTGTCCATCGCAAAGAGTGGGTTGGGGATGCCCGCAAAACCGGGGCTCAGCGATCGTTTGATCACGATGACGGTATGGGCTTTGTCCACGTCGATGATGGGCATCCCGGCGATGGGGCTGTCGGGGTTGGTTCGCGCATCAGGGTTCACGACATCGTTCGCGCCCAACACAATGCACACATCAACTTGTTCGATGTACTGATTGACGGTGTCCATCTCGTGAAGCTGGTCATAGGGCACATCCGCCTCGGCCAGCAACACGTTCATGTGACCGGGCATGCGGCCGGCCACCGGATGGATGCCGTAGGTAACCTCCACATCTCTCTCGCCCAGGAGGTTTGCCAGATCACGAATGACATGCTGGCTTTGCGACGCAGCCATGCCGTATCCCGGCACGATGCAGACCCGCTGCACCCCATCCAGAAGCATGGCGACTTCTTCGGGGCTGGTGGACTTGACCTTGCCCGCATAGACCTCGTCGGCGGGCGTGGCTGATCCGACTTCAGCCATGACGCTAAAGAGAACGTGGGACAGCGATCGGTTCATGGCCACGCACATGATCTTGGTCAGGATGAGGCCCGATGCACCGACGAGCGCACCGGCGACAATCAATACGGTGTTGTTGATCACGAATCCGGTCGCGCAGGCAGCCAGGCCTGAGTATGAGTTCAGCAGCGCGAGAACCACAGGCATGTCCGCACCGCCGATCGGCATCACGAAGAACACACCGCAGAGCATGGCCGCAATCGCCACGGCCCAGAACATCCAGGTCCAATCGGGATTGACGACTAGAAGCGTGCCACAGACTACGGCGATGGCCAGGAATGTACCGTTTCCGAACTTCAGGAGCGGGTTGGTCATGGCGTTGCCGAATTTGCCTTGCAGCTTGAGGAAGGCCAATACTGAGCCAGTAAATGTCACGGCACCGATGATCGCCGAGGCAACCGTCGCAATGTAGGTTTGCAATGGATCGCCGCCATCCTGTAGGGCGGCCTGTGCCATCGCGCTGATTCCCTCTGCGGTGGCAGCCTGCGTGGTATCCAATAAGCCGGCAACGTGTGTGAGATGATGAAACACCGCGCCCGCAACCAGCATTGACGCCAACCCGCCCGAGCCGTTAAACAGCGCGACCATCTCCGGCATCGCGGTCATCTGAACCCTCTTGGCGGAGATCCAGCCGACCAGCGATCCGATGATTACACCTATGAGTATCCAATACCACCCCTGCCAAACATTGTTCTCACCTTGAAAGGCGAGCATGGCGACGGCCATCGCCAAGAGCATGCCGGCCAGACCCTTGAGGTTGCCGCGGACAGCTGTGCGCGGATGCGTCAGCCCCTTGATCCCGATGATGAACAAGATCGCTGCGACGACGTAGAGGATGTTTTGAATGCTCAGAATATCCACGGTCTATCTCAACGCTTCTTCCGGAACATCGCGAGCATGCGGTGTGTCACGGCAAAACCACCCACAACATTGATCATTGCAAAGACGACCGCAAGACACCCGATTACGCCTGGCAAGGAAGTTCCCTCGCCCAATGGGTTCTGACCCGCGACGATGAGCGCGCCGACAATCGTGATCCCTGAAATCGCGTTCGCGCCGGACATCAGCGGCGTGTGCAACGTCGGCGGCACCTTCGTTATGATCTCAAAGCCGACGAAGATAGCTAACGCGAAGATTGTTAGATAAAGCGCAAACATCAGGAGTCGCTCCCTGCTGAAGCCGCTGCGGGTGTTGTCTGAAGCTTGGGCAATCCAAAGACCTCGCGCGCCATCGGGTGAATGATCTCGCCACCGTCGGTTTCGAGTGTGCCGGCGATGATGTCATCTTCCATGTCAATTGAGAGCTCACCATCTTTCACTAACAGCTTCAGTAGATTAGAGACGTTCTTCGAGAACATCTGGCTGGCGTGATAGGGAATAGCCGAGGCCATGTTCGTCGGCCCGAGGATCGTCACGCCATTCTGGACGACCGTCTCATCGGGGCGCGTCGATTCGCAATTACCGCCGCGCTCAGCCGCCATATCCACGATCAACGAACCGGGCTTCATCCGGTTCACGACGTCGCTGGATATGAGCATCGGCGCTTTTTTCCCGGGAACGGCCGCCGTGGTGATGACGACATCGCTGTCGGCAACCGTGTCGGCCATCAACTCCCGCTGCTTCTTTTTTTCGTCCTCGGTGAGTTCACGCGCGTATCCGCCTTCACCGCTCGCATCGGCAACTCCAATCTCTACGAACTTCGCGCCCAATGACTCGATCTGCTCCTTGACTTCGGGCCGCACGTCAAAGCCTGATACGATCGCCCCAGCGCGCTTGGCCGAAGCGATACACTGCAAGCCGGCAACACCAGCGCCGATGATGAACGCTTTCACAGGCTTGATGGTGCCCGCAGCCGTCATCATCATCGGGAACATCTTCGCCAAGGTATCGATGGCCAAAGCAACGGCCTTATATCCGGCTACGGTCGCTTGTGATGAAAGCACATCCATCGCCTGCCCACGTGTCGTTCGTGGAATCAGCTCCAGCGCAAAGAGTCTCGCACCCGTCTCGGCGATCTTCTGGATCGGCTCAAGGGCCGTAAGCGGCTCGGACAACCCGATGATCACTTGACCGGATCGCATCATGGCCAGTTCACCATGCCCGGCGCCGGCGTTCGCGCCGTATGCCCGGACCTGGCACACGGCCTCGGACCTGCCAAACACGGCAGACTTGTCGGCGACGATCTGCGCGCCCTTGGCTGCATACGCATCGTCGGGGACGCCCGCCGCATCGCCCGCCCCGGCTTCGATCACCACCTCCAGCCCGTCTTTGATGAGTAGCGGCAACATGTCCGGCGTCAGCGCCACTCGCCGCTCACCCGCAAACGTCTCCTTGACTACACCGACGATCATGTGATCCTCACGAACTGTTCGAGCGGCATATTGGCATACCCAGACCCGGCTCAAGGCCCTCGGCCCACAAGCCGGGGCGAATAGACTAACGAATCGACGCCGATTGTCACGACCTTGGAACGAAAGGGTGCCAGATTCACGACGGACTCACCACGATCCATCGGGGCGACTGAATCTACCATGCCACCACCAGACCCCAAGAATGGGTCGCCTCGTTTCACCACTGCCTGACGGAGACGACCAGGGCTCACGGGTCGGCCACCAACCGCCGCTCGATCCGAAGCCCCCCATTCGGCTCCTCCACCGATCGTTATATTGGATAAGCACCCACCGGGGCCTGCGGCGAGCTCAGCCCTACTCGGACGGGAACCTGCCGGTAGGCCCTTGGAGCCGAAGCGGCTTGGCGGTTACAATACGTCCAACGTGAAACGTGGGGATTCTCACCAATGGCGTACCTGGAACTGAAAACGCCTCAAGGCGTCAAGAGGCTGAAACTCGCCGATACCTCGATCACGGTCGGTCGACTCGGTGACAACACCGTCGTCCTGGGTGACGAGTTGGCCAGCCGTCACCACTGCATCATCGAGCCGTGGCAGGGTGGATTCCGCCTGCGTGACCTGGGCTCGCGTAATGGAACAAAGCTCAACGAAAACCGGATCAAGATCGAGGCGCTGGACAACGGCGATGTGGTCCTGATCGGCACAACTGAGCTGCAGTTCATCGATCCCGACCAGGAGTTCTCGCGCAAACGGCAGGAGACGCCGGACTTCGCCGCCGCGATCGACGAGGATGACCGGCAGCTCCAGGATCAGATCACCGTCGATCTAGACCTGCACGCGGCCGTGGTCGACGCACCAACCAGCTACGAGCGTCAACTGCGTGACATCATCGAGTCAGCCCCGGAGAAGTCCTTTGACGAGACCGAGATCAGTCTCGTGGATAACCGTGGAGTCACGGTTCACCAGGCGACGTCGGCCGGGCTGGAATCCGGCACCGACGAAGATGACGGCGAGGGCATACGCGCCTTTCGCCTGATGCTGTTGGCATGCTTCCGGGCACGCGCGACCGATCTGCATATCGAGCCGAGAATCGATAACGCTGCGATTCGTCTCCGTGTTGATGGATACATGCTCAGCGCCGTCGAGATCAGCATGGCCATCTTTCAGCGCATCATCGGCGTGGTGAAGATCCTTTGCCAGATCGATACCAGCCGAAAGAATGTCGTCCAGGACGGACACTTCTCCGTGATTGCAAAGGGGCGGCGCGTCGATTATCGCGTGAGTCTGACGCCCTCGATGCAAGGCCAGAAGATCGTCATTCGGGTGCTCGATTCAGCCAACGCCCCGAGTCGGCTTCATGAGCTGGGCCTTGTCCCCTGGATGTACGAGAAGCTTCGCACGATCGCCACCAAAGATGCGGGCCTGCTCCTTGCATGCGGTCCAACCGGCTGCGGGAAGACCACCACGCTCTATTCCTGCCTGCGCGAACTGGACGTCGAACAACGAAACGCCATCACCATTGAGGATCCCGTCGAGTATTACCTCGAGGGTTGCACGCAGATTCCCATCGATCATAAACAGAACAACACCTTCGCCAACATTTTGCGATCGGTGCTGCGACAAGACCCGGATGTGATCTTCGTCGGCGAGATTCGCGATACCGAAACGGCGACGGTCGGTATGCAAGCGGCGATGACCGGGCACCTTGTGTACACCACCGTCCACTCCAAGGACTCAATCGGCGCCGTGTTCCGACTGCTGGACCTCGGCGTCGAAGGATACCTCGTGGCGAACTCGCTGGATGTGATCCTGGCGCAGCGGCTTGTTCGCCAACTATGCCCCACCTGCAAGAAGCCCGTTAAACCGACACCGGGTCAGAACATGAAGATGGGTCGGCTCTTGGAAGGCACGCCCCGAATCTACGTCCCCACAGCCTGCAAGCGCTGCCTCAAGACGGGGTTCATCGGGCGGCGCGCCGTCTTCGAGCTGCTCGACTTCAACGACGCGATGCGTGATGTCGTATTGAAGACGCCCACCATCCAGGGGCTCCGCGAAATCGCCGAGCAGGGCCTGTTCACGACCCTACAACAGTTCGGCTATCAGATGGTTACCCAGGGCATCACCAGTATCGAGGAAATCGATCGCGTCTCCGGCACCGACTAACCCCGCTTCACGCCCACAGTTGCCCTCACCCTAAACGCTGCTACAGTACCGCCCGCTGAGTTTGTTGGAGCCCCAGATGAGTAAGGTCATCGTCCCCACCAAGACCGTCACGTTCACCGTTACTTCGGTGCCCAAGCGCACTGCGCAGATCAAGACGATCCAACGCTTGATGCGCATGCAGCCGAAGATCCAGAGCGGCCTTCGGAACCTGGCCAACCGGCGTCGTCTATTCGACAACATCCTGACTACCAGAGCGGGACGCCCGTGGGTCAATCGGAAGCGAGTGACCAAGCTCACGCCGGTCAAGCAGGGCGAATCCTTCACCTTGACGCTCACGCCGCAGATCATTCCCGATATTTCAAGCGTTGAGAAGTTCCTCGACGCCAAAGCGGCCAAATAAGTAATAGCGCTCAGCGGTAACGAACCGTGTAAAGCCGGCGATGGCATCGCCGGTCTTGCCTCCCTATTTCACGTCAACGTCTGCCGAACCGTCTCCCGGAAGGGGTGGACTTTGATTACAATCTTTCCACGAGGAGGAACAACACTATGAATCGGAAGTTCACTGTTCACGCTTTTGTCGCAGCGGTGTTGTTCATCGCCGCGACCATCTCAATTGCCCAAACAACACCGCAAGATTCACAAACCCGTTCCGCCATTACGCCGGTTGATCGTGAACAGGAATCGTGGCAGGCGCGCCACAAAGCGATGAATGAACGCATCGCACAGGGAAACGTCGATCTGCTGTTCATCGGCGATTCGATCACACAGGGCTGGGAGCGCAACGGCAAAGCCGTATGGGATGAATTTTACGGATCGCGAAATGCCGTGAACCTCGGAATCGGCGGCGATCGCACGCAACACGTCCTGTGGCGACTGGACAACGGCAACATTGATGCCATCAACCCCAAGGCCGCCGTCATCATGATCGGCACGAACAACTCCAACGGCCAAGACAACACCGTTGCGGAAATTTCGGATGGCATCCGCGCGATCGTCGCGAAGCTGCGAGCAGAATTACCGGAGATGGAGGTGTTGGTACTGGACATCTTCCCGCGCGGCGCGAACACGAATCCGCATCGCGGCAAGATCCTTCAGGTGAATCAGATTGTGCGCAAGCTCGCCGATCGTGATGAGAAGGTGCACTACCTCGCCATCGGCCATCACTTCGTGGAGGATGACGGCACGATTTCCAAAGCCATCATGCCCGATTCGCTGCACTTATCGCCCGCCGGTTACCAAATCTGGGCGAAAGCAATTGAGGGGAAATTGCGCGAGCTGCTGGGGGAGATCTAAGGCAACGGCCGCCCTGCACTTCAAAGCCGGCGATGGCATCGCCGGGACAACTGCCCCCTGTCCGCGGCATGTGACAGAATCTCGTTAACACTGATCGTGCGGGGGCGTCTATATCTGTAGCCACGTGAATTGCGGCCCCGTGACTCGCTCGTTATTAGCCGCGGGTGGATACCCGCGGGCGGCAGTCCCCGGAATAGGGCAAGCGGAAAATGAAGACCCTCACCCTAGCCCTCTCCCGAAGGGAGAGGGGATAAGAAAGAACACACACAACGATCAGGAGATCACGCAATGAGCACGACAACGAAACGAAGCGCGCTCGTACTCCTCGCCGCGGCGGTAGTTGGTACGGCAGCGCTGGTCATCAACACGGCACAAGCAGGGCCGCCGGCCATCTGCCATCCGGTTGAGATCGGCGACCAAGCCTCACTGCCCTGGGGTAGCGACGCATTCGACAAGAAGCGAGGTTATTCCAAGAGCGATGTTCTCGATGACACGCTCAAGTTCCTTGAAGCGAGCGATAGTGCGCTGGTTCACATGGAAACGCTTCGCCGCGCGACACTGTATCTCGATCGTGATACGAAGCGCGCAACGACACTGCTGGCAATGCTCATGGCGCGAGCGTTGGACGGCGAGGCAGCAGACGAGCCGAATGCGCTGGCGTGGTTCGATGCAGGATACCTCGCTCAGTGTTACGCTCAGGTCAACATTGACACGGGGCTCAGTTGCGGCAAAGCCGACGGCGTCGCAGGCTACGGCTGGATCAAGAAAGGGCTTCAGCTGCGCCCGGACGATGCTGAGATGGAATTCGGCGCAGCGATGGCGACTGTTCTGGCGGGAATCCCCGAGCATGATGAGCACGCCGCGCGCGTCAAGACGCTGGCCAAGAAAGACTCGCTGGCGATGAAGAACTTGCGGTATCACGCTGAGAAGATCTGGACCCACGCCCATGGACGTGGACGCGGATGATGCGAGCGATCCAACGACTCGCGCCTCTGTCTATTCTCGCGGCTGCAAGCGGGGATGGGCAGAGGCAGGAGTAGCGCTATGATTAGCGCAGTGGCGATTGACGCAACACTGATGAACGAGGCGCCCGACACTCTCGAGCGATCGACTGGCCAAGTCGGCGATGTCGACGCGGCTCGTCGAGGCGACCGCGCTGCATTCGCCGCGCTGCACGAGCAATACGCACCGATGGTGCACGGCATGCTACTCGCTCGAGTCGGGATGAACGACGCAGATGATTTAGTGCAGGATGTTTTTCTGCACGCAATGCGCAAGTTGCCAAGTTTGCGAGACAACGCATCGTTTGGGCCATGGTTGGCGACGATCTCGCGCAACGCGGCGATGCAGTTCCTCAGGGAGCGCCATCGGCGCGTGACTGGGTCGCAGCCCGTCAGCGCGACGCCCCCAAGCGGCCCAGACAGACATGCGGCGCGCGCGGAGGCGATGCGTGTGCTTGAAGTGATACGCTCCTTACCCACGGCGTATCAAGAGACGTTGATTCTGCGGCTTGTCGAGGGATTGACCGGCCCGCAGATCGCAGCCTGCACCGGATTGACGGCGGGGTCGGTCCGGGTGAATCTGAACCGCGCGATGTACATGCTCCGTGAAAAATTGGGTTCGAACGCCCAAGCGGAAGTAGATCAATGAACGAAGAACAGCTGAACGATTTCGAACCCCAGCAACCGATCGATGCGGCCGACCGCTACCTTTGGGACAAGTCCGGGCCGGTCGATCCTGATGTCGAGCAACTGGAACGCACGTTGGAAGCGCTGCGTTACGAGAAGCTAGCGCCGCCAACGCCAATTTCGGCGCGGCGTTGGAGGATTCCGTCGATGGCTGTCGCTGCACTCATCGCAATCACCGTCGGAGTGGCGTGGATGATCCTCCAATCGAACGGCGTGCCGTTCAAAGGAAAGGAATTCCCGAAGGGTGCGTGGAACGTTGTCGCGCTGAAAGGGACGGCGACCATTGATTCCGTTCCTATGGCCGGCGAAGGCTGGCTTGGGGTCGGCGGTTGGTTGGAGACGGACAACAGTTCAGAGGTACGTGTGGAGGTGGCGGACATCGGCGATGTTACGGTGCATGCCAACTCGCGCCTTCAACTGATGACGAGCCGGGCCAATAAGGAGCATCGGTTACAGCTTGCCCACGGCGCAATCGAGGCCTTCATCTGGGCGCCACCCAAACTGTTTTTCGTCAACACTGCTTCGGCCACCGCGGTTGATCTCGGTTGCCACTATCTGCTTGAAGTCGATGAAGACGGCACGGGGCGGTTAGAAGTTCTTTCGGGGTGGGTGGCGTTTGAGCGCGATGATAGAGAATCGACTGTGCCGCAAGGCGGCGTC
>CBDUST010000018.1:0-28316 GCA_965369945.1 uncultured bacterium
CAATCGCCGGTGAACACTTCGACCGCGGGACCGGTCATGCAAACGTGATTGGTCTTCTCGTCCCAGTGCAACTGCAACGCGCCGCCGGGCAGGTGAACGAGCAGTTTGCGATCGGTGCGATTGGTGACGACGCCGGCTACGCAGACGGCGCACGCCCCGGTTCCGCAGGCTTGCGTCGCGCCGCTGCCGCGCTCCCACGTGCGCATCCTCACTTCTCCGCGTGATTCAACCTGCACAAAATGGCTATTGACGCGCTCCGGGAAAGCTCCGTGCCGTTCGAGTTTCGGGCCGATACATTCCAAATCGATTTCGCTCAGATCGTCAACGTAAATCACCGCATGTGGATTGCCCACTGAAACGAACGTGGCCTTAACCGGTTCATTCTCCACGTCAAGCCGATAGGTTGGTCCCTCGCCGCCGGAAAGTTGTTTCGCATCGATCGGAATCGCAGCAAGTTCGAGATTCGGCTGGCCCATATCGACCGTGACCATTTCCACAGCCCCGTTGCCATCGACTGTGTACTCAAGCGACAGCATACCTGCACCGGTCTCGATGCGCATCGGTTGGGTCTTGCACAGATCATGATCATGGGCGTACTTGCAGACACAGCGAATCCCGTTGCCGCACATCTGAGATTCCGAACCGTCCGCATTGAACATGCGCATGCGCAGGTCCGCTTGCTGGGCATCCTCCGGCGGCAGAATCAGGATCAAACCATCGCCACCAACACCGGTGTGTCGATCGGCAATGGCGCGCGATAACGACGCAGGATCGGCGACAGTCTCAGCGAAACCGTTGATATAGATGTAGTCGTTACCGATGCCGTGCATCTTGGTGAAGCGCACCATAAGTCAGTCTCTTCCATGTCCGAGTCGAGCCGGCTCATCCAACAAACAATAGATAGGCGACAGTGAGCCCCAAGGCGATTGCCGCGATCAGTTTGATCCATTTCACCTGCCGATCGATCGGAAGCGTCGCAGCGTCACGGCCTATGAGCGAGGCAAGGTATTGCGATCGAAAGGCGATGGAGCCGTGCCGCCAGCTATTGCGTGTCAGCGGCACCGCTTGGAGGCGGGCGATGGTATGCAAGGTTTGCTGCATCGTCTGGACCGATTCGACAGTGATGGTCGGGCAGGCCGACTTGGATTCGCCGTCGGCATCCGAGGGGAATTGACTGAGATGTTGCACAGCGAAGGTGTCGGCTTGTCGTTCGAAGCGCCGCGAGACCCACCCGAAAACTGCAAAGAGCAACACTACGGCCATGACGGTACCCAACAGTTCGACGCGAGACGCGTTGGGGAGAGCTGTATCCACATCCGATGACGCCAACAGGAAGACGACGACGCCAAAGATGAGGCTGGTGGCCGAGATCGTCGCGAATAGCGACGCGATCAGCCAAGGAATGTGATGATGACGTACGTGCCCGATCTCGTGGGCCATGACGGCCTGGATCTGTCGGCGCGGGAGCGACTCCAGCAGCGCATCCGTGAGCAGGACATACCGCAGCCGGCCGATCAAGCCCATGACGGCGGCGTTGAGCATTGATCCGCCGGTCTTCCACACCAGCAATCGCCTCACCTTGACTTGGTGGGCGCGGCAGACATCGAGCAGATCGTCATGGATGGGATTGTCGGGCATGGGCACAACGCCCAGCACCAGTCTCGCCATCA
Source organism: uncultured bacterium (assembly GCA_965369945.1). Classification (GTDB taxonomy): domain Bacteria; phylum Planctomycetota; class Phycisphaerae; order Phycisphaerales; family SM1A02; genus JADFNO01. The sequence continues at coordinate 1,671 of CBDUST010000018.1, forward strand.
GCGGAGCAAAGACAAAGACGGTAAGCCCAGCCGCCAGGGTGCCAAAATCAGCAGCCGAGGCGAACCATTGGCGGTCCGACCACGGCGCGAGCGACAGATCAATGATCTCAGAGAGCGTGAGGATCGCCAGCAACGGTACGAGCAGCAAAAGAACGTGCATACGCGCTTGCAGCAACACATATCTGCCACGACTTGGCGCCGGGTAGATCGGCTGACCTAGGTCCAGGCGACGAAACAAGACCGCGTCGCGGATCCGCCGCTCAATCGGGTAGTACGCCCACCAAGTTCCCAGGTAGCCCAGCAGAGGCGGAGCAATCGTCAATATCTCGTCGACGATGATGAGGTTCCCCACGGCGCCGCGCACAGTCCCCAACCAGCCGAAGGTGAGCACGGCAACGCCATGATTGACTAGGATCAGCAAGCGAGCCCCGCGGACCAACCTCTCAGCGGCCAGTACGGCCCGAGGGGTATCGCCGCGGCCTAGCCTGCGGTCACACCACCACAACCCGCCGATCGTCAAGCTCAACAGCACGAGCACTGGTCCGCAGGCCAGAGCCGTCACCGACCAGGGCCCAAGCGACCAACCGTCGTCCGGCGCGAGCCGTAGGCCTCCATCCCAGGCGAGCAAAACTGCGATGAGGAGGATGGGGAAAAGCTGCATGATTTACTACGTTCGCAGCGTCCAACGTCTCAGCGTGCGGATCCCTTGGCACCGGCATCATCGGCCCTGCGCGACCGGTTGTTGCCGTTTGATCTCTCCCAGATCGACGATGACTCTGCCATGGCGATAGAAGTCGACGTTCAGGGTGTCCTTGGAAACGAACGTAAAGACGAGGCAGTTGGTGCGTGTGTTGTCCGCGTAGTTCAGATCGCCGATGCCGGGGCCAGCGTGTTCCGAGTTGCGATGCTCCTGGACATGGTTGTGAAAGTGGAAGACGCTGGTATAGCCCGCATCCATCATCGCCTGCGGTGCGTCGAACCGATTGTCGGCTGTACGAAAGCGAGGCGGGAACTCCAGAAGCTCAAAGCGGCCCTGCTCGTCGAGGCCGATCACACCGCCGTATTCGCAGGATTGATCGTCGTGATCGCGGTCGGCATAGTCGAACAAGTGATCGACCACTTGTTCGGTTCGCAGCGCTCGGACGGCTAAGAGCATGGCCGCCAAGTCGCCCCAGGTCAGCTTGCCGCGATGCTCGCTAAGACTTTGGCCGTAAGCGCCTGGGAAACCTACGAAGCGTCGGGAGTTGATATGAACCTCACTGGCGAGAATATGCTCCCTAACCCGCTCTTGCAGCGTCTCGATGGATGCATTCAACAGCCACGGATCATGGATCGAGGCGGCCACAACGATGGGTACCGCTCGCAGCTCCAACTCCCGACGGCGGGCCTCGGATAGTTGGGCCACGGCCTGGACCGCTTGCGACCAGAACTGGGCCCGCTGAGGTTGGCGCAACTTGCGCATCCAACGGATCTCCTCGCGGTTGCGCGGCACCAACCCAAGCTCCGCCGCGCCGGCCCGCAGATCGATCAGCATTGGATCGTCCGGGCCGACCGTAACATCGGCGAGCAGGTCGACGAGACGATCGCGGTATCCAAGTCGATGCAGCAGCTCCCAGCACCGCCTGCGCAGCCCCTGCTGGTGAACCTTCTTGGACTCAACGAAAAGGTCAAAGACCACATCCACCACGTTCTCGCGGCCATGAAGGCTCACCAACGCGTCGTACTCAACTCGATCGAGGTCTTCGACGAAGCCTATGCGATTGGCCCAAGCACTGATCAGGGCCAGACTCAAATCCCGCCAGCCGTTCTCGGCGATGACGGCACAAAGCCGCTCAGCCCAGGCACGGGCGCGCAACCGCGGCAACCGCTGGCGGATGGTGCGCTTCAACCCTTCCAGATCGGAACGGGCCAGCCGGGTTAGGGCCTCTTCACGAACGCTCATAATGAATCCCGGTCGCCAGATCATGTCATGCAGCGCGTCTTTGTAGTCTTGGTCCTCCGCCTGAGCATCGAGCATTTCCATGGCCGCAAGATGGTTCCGCGGGCTGGTCTGGGTGGCGTGGAGGGTGGCCAGGGGATCCTGGACGATCGGTGGCCCCGCGCATGCCGTCCACAGCGAAAGGACAGTCAGGGCACACAGGCTCAGGGTGAACTGGTTTGGCTTGCGACTGATGAACATGCGGGTAGTGTACCGGGCGCGCTCATCGGCGGTGGCCGTCCATGCAAGTTCACCCTAGGATTAGGGTACCGCGGGCATTGCGGTTGTGGAACACGGAAAATGTCACGGAACGAGCGGCAAACACTGGCGAGCAGGCCGTTGGGATCTACCTTGCACGAACGCGTTGAAAGGATTCTCGATCTCATTCGCCCCTCCGTGCAGTCAGATGGAGGCGACGTGGAGCTGGTCGATATCACTGAAGAGGGCGTGGTGCGTGTACGATTCCTCGGGGCCTGCGTAGACTGCCCATCCAGCGAGATGACCCTCAAGATGGGAATCGAGCGGAATCTCAAGCAACACGTCCCGGAAGTGACAGCCGTCGTTTCTGTGATTTAACATCTTTAGTTACAAGATGTTACCTCGTCCATCGGCATTTCATACGGCTGGATGTCCTACCCAGACATTGCCCGAAAACTGGCAATAGTTGCTGACTGGGCTGAGGATTTCGTGTATCCTACCTGCCGGTGGGATCGTGCATGATCGCGCGATCGAATGGGCAGGAGGTCCAAAGCATGCTTGTCATTTCCAGACGAGAAGGGGAAGAGGTCGTGATCGGGGATCCCAGCAATCCCTACGGCATCGTGAAGGTCGCGTCGATCAAAGGTGAGCGGGTCCGGCTGGCGTTCGAGTTTCCCCGTCATATCGACGTCCATCGACGCGAGGTCGCCGATCAAATTACCGCGGCCGATCCGACCGTCGTGGGCACAATCCGCCCCGCCAGCGGCGACGGCAACTAGCGCAATTTGCCCCGGGGACGTAGCGGCGGCGCACTGGTTGTCCGACGACCACGTCGGATTCGCCGTTCTCGAAAGCCTGATCAACGCCAGTCGCTCTTCCATGAAGATTCGTAGCCCACATAAAAATGGGACTTATCCCCATTTCTACTAGAAGAATGGGACTGAGAAAATGGGACTTATCCCCATTTTAGTTGTCGCCCCATTCTTGATTGGACTCAGTCCCAATCATGCCCGGACTGACCAAATCCGTGGCATGCCAGGGAGCGCAAGAAAAGCTCGCAGCATGTGGTGGGACACGCTGCGAGCGGAGGGAAGGGAACATCAGGCTCGTCCGGTAGGGTCAGGAGAGCCTAGTGGCAGGAAAGCCTCCGACCCGGGTGGGGGCCGGAGACGAACGGAATGATGGCGTGGGCATCGTGGCCCGTTGCCGCCCATCGGCTGTAGCCGATGCGCCTCTTCGCCGCACCAACGCATCGCCAAGCTCGTTTGTCCCGGGTCCTCCCTGACCATTCGGAACGTTGTTCGAAGAACTGACCGACGAGTGGGCGGTCGTTTGGGGAGATCGGTTCGGATCCATCCTCAGGCTGAGCTTCCATGCTCTGCCATCCGACTCCCTGTGTCCGTGTTGGACCTTGGCTTGAGCGGGTCCCCGCCGGGCACGGGCCGCGGATTGCCGTGCTCGGGTCATGCTTGGGGATCGCGTTCGGGTCGCGACTGCTCGATGAGGGTTTGCCGTGCGCGGTGAAAGATCGTCGTTCTGTCCGCTTGTTTCTCGAGTCGTCTTTGTGCCCATTGGCCTGGGTCGCGAAGCTCCAGATGGTCGCGCACCCCCAGGATCATCACCTTGGACTGGATGCCGGCGGCTTCGAGCATCGGCTTTGGCAACCGAATACGGCCGGTCTTGTCCAACTCCAGCCATCGGGCAGTCGGGAAGGTAATCTCGTCGAACTCCATCATCTCCTCGGCCGGCAGAAGCGAAGCCTCGATCGCACCGGCCATCCGCTCGAATGTCCGCTCCGGCCACAGCCACAGCGCGTCGTTGGGGCCGACCGTCACATAGAACGCCAGCCCGTCCCGATCGGGATTGAGTCGCGAGCGAATCTCGGCGGGTATTGCCAGTCGCTGCTTTGCGTCGATGGTGTACTCGTATTCGCCTGTAAAAAGCACGCATTCCTGCCTCGGCTAGATAGCGGCAGAAGTTAACCCATAGCTCGCCACTTTGCAACACCTTTCCCCACCTTTCCTCATAATGGCGGCACATTGCACACGCCCCGGCAAGGCAAACCCACCGTAAGTCACAGTCACAGCATTAGTTGAGCCAATTGCCTACCACGAAAAAAATTGCCTCGGACCGCTCGATCGTAGGTCAGGCGCCCCCATCGCCCAGCCGATCTCACCTGTGATCGATCCCCCGGGAAAGGTGCCGGTGATCCGTGCGCTCGTGCCATAACCCCGGCCAGCACCCTATTGCGGCAGATCAAATGGTTGGCGAGCTACCACGAGCACTTGGCCAGATTCCTTCCGGCCTTTTCCTGCTAACGACGGCGTACGACGGACACCGTAGCGGTGTCCTGGTCAATTGGGTCCAGCAATGCGCGGCAAAGCCGCCCATGGTCATCGTCGCCATGTCCAAAGGTCTGCCCGTTGAGCCGCTGATACGCGACAGTCGATGTTTCGCCCTGTGTCAAATCGCAGAAGACGACCGGCTCTTGCAGCGGAAATTTGCGACGCCGCCGGACGCCCGGGAGGACCCCTTCGTCACCCTTCAGACGATTGAAGCGCCCAGCGGCGCTCCGATCGTCAAGCGAGCAGTCGCGTATCTGGATTGCGAACTCGTTCGGCACATTGACCTTGAGACCGATCATGCCTTATACGTTGGCAAGGTTCACCAGGGCGGCGTGCTCAACGACGGGCGACCGGCTGTGTTCCTGCGCGACAACGGTCTGGTTGCGTAAACCTCAAGGGCCGACCTTTCGGCTCAGCAGTTTGTCTACCGCTGCGCGTATCGCCTCATCGAACGCCTGCTCATTGAAACGCTCAGCGTTTTGACGACAGTCGGCCGGATCGATTGCCGCCTGATCCAACGCCCCGATCGCCTCAAGCAATGCATCGACCGAATGTTGCACGAAGAAGACGCCGGTCTGTGACGTTACCGTTTCCAATGCGCCGCCGCCGGCAAACGCGATCACCGGACAACCAGTCGCCTGCGCTTCGACGGGAATAATTCCAAAATCCTCGACTTGTGGAAACACCAACGCTTTGGCTCGCCGATACAAATCGCGTAGAGCCTCGTCGTCCACGCGCCCAAGCATCTCAACGGTCGGCCCAGCCATCGCAGCCATCGCACTACGCTGTGATCCATCACCGGCAACCTTCAACTTCAGCGAGGCTTTGGTGGCAGCCTGCACGACCAAATCCGTCCGCTTGTATGGCTCCAACGCTGATACGACGAGCAACCATTCTTCACGCTTCACACTTTGATCGGGCGTGAACCAATCCGTTCGCACCGGCGGATAGACGACCCGAGCCTCACGTTTGTAATACGTCTCGATGCGTTCGGCTGTGTGTTTGCTGTTGGCGAGGAACATCGTCACGCGATCAGCGGTCCGTCGGTCCCAAGATCGAAAGGCCGGCCCTACCAAGTCAAGTCCCATCTTACGCAACAGGCCGCCCGATCCAGAGGCGTACTCCTCAGTCTGAGCCCAGATATACCGAGCTGGTGAATGACAATAACACAGGTGCGGCGTGCCTTTGGGCGGGTGGATCGATTTCATCACCGCCGAGCTGGTTGATATGAGCAAATCGCACGGATCGACCTTCAGCCGACCGACCGCCCACGGCATCAACGGCAAGTAGTGACGCCGAAGCCGACCCGCCGCCCCGGGAAACCGCTGTAAGGGTGAGGGGATGACTCGGCAGGCCGAGATGGCCTCGGTCAACGGCTGGCCGTTGCTGACCAATGTGTATAGCTCGGTCGGGCCGAAGAGCCGCGCCAAGCGATCGAGCACGAATTCCCCGCCGCGCAAACCGACGAGCCAATCGTGAGCCAGCGCAATCCGTGGTTTGGCTTGATCGTCTATCATCCGCCTATGTCATCGGTGCCGTCCAAGACTACAAACAGCCCCGTCGCCCTGCATCCAGCCAATCGGCTTGGGCTGGACTACGCGGCCGAAGCGAGCCGGCTTGGCGACCCGCCGGTGCCGATCATAGACGTTCACAGCCACATCAACGGAACAAGAGCGACCGAGATCTACCAACGTGCAGCCAACCTGTACGGGATCAGCCTGACCTACTCCATGACCCGATTGGAAGAGGTCGAGGTCGTTCGCAATGTTTTAGGCGAGCAAGTGCGATTCATCGCTGTGCCGAACTTCACCGACGAGGATCGCAAACACCACCACGGACCGGGGTTCGACGAGCGCATCAAGCAGTTCCACGATCTGGGCGTGCGAATCGTCAAATTCTGGGCCGCACCGCGCGGTATCGATTACGGCCGAGAGATCGGCGAGCCGGACCTGCTCAGGCTCAATGGACCGTCCCGTCTGAAAACGATGGAGATGGCGGCGGACCTGGGCATGATCTTCATGACACACATCGCCGATCCTGATACATGGTTTGCGGCCAAGTACAGCGACGCTTCGATCTACGGCACGAAGTCCCAGCAATACGAGCCGTTCGAGGAATTGTTGGATCGCTTCAAGGTGCCGTGGATTGCAGCACATATGGGCGGTTGGCCGGAGGACCTGGAGTTTCTTTCGGGCTTGCTATCGCGACACGACAACTTGTATCTGGATACAAGCGCCGCAAAGTGGATGATCCGCGAGCTAAGTAAACACCCCCGGAAGTGTCTTGTTGAATTCCTGCGTCGATGGCAAGGCCGAATCATGTTCGGCTCAGATATCGTCTCGACCGATGAACATCTCAAAGCGGGTGAGAAGGAAAACGACGTTCACACTCGGGCGAATACGTCAGAGGAAGCGTTCGACTTGTACGCCAGCCGATATTGGGCGTTGCGTACTTTGTTCGAGACGAACTACCAAGGCGAGTCTCCGATCGCTGACCCCGACTTAGCGATGGTCGAACCTGATCAGTATGATGAGATGGACGCCCCGCAACTGTCAGGTAAGTCCGTGCCGCAGGATCTACTTCGCAGCCTCTACCACGACGCAGCACACGACCTCCTCGACCCGCTGCATTCTGACGAGAACTGACGACATCTCCGCGACAACCGAGCCGGGGCGTCTCGCCCCGGTTAACGTGAGTAATGGGTTGGCCGTGCATTGTGCAACGAACGACATTTGCTCTGCGGGCGCGAACCGGGTTGACACAACCCGGCTCGCTATGGCCGTAACAACTCGACGCGCGCCGATCGGCCTTCTGCCCAACCCGGACTGATTTACCCAAAATTCCGCTCAAAAACAGCCCGGCCTGTGGTACGTTGCTCCTGACCGGTCGCATGGGGGCACCGTGGCGAGGGGTCGGCAATCTCAGCTTTGAACGGAGAGCCGAGACGCCCGAGCGGAACGGGCTTCGCTACATCTGGTGCGCGCATTCAGCTAGACTGAACAACTGCGTTGGAGCAACCGATGTCGAATGTTCCTCGGTTTGGACGGACGTGCCAAGCCTTCTAAACCGCCTTTAGGCAGTCTGGCCAAACAGGTCAATCGCCATGACCGATACGTCATCCCCCAACGATGGCCTCGCGTGCCCGCACTGCGAACACACCGACATCAAGAAGAACTTCCTCGGTGGTTCCCGAAATACGTGTGTTGTCGTCATCCTCATCGGTATAGTTTTCACGTTTATTTTAAATGGTGGCAAGAATCCAGACATGTTCGATTACGGCCTATTTGCCATCTTCGTGATTGCAGGTCTCGCTGGGTTGATGATCAAAAGATACAGATGCATGAACTGCCAGAGAGGGTTTAACACACCGTCCAAAAGTCGTGCCGATGCAATCTCAGAGATGATGTTCCGTGCAAGCAAGGTTGACTATCGTGGTGACTGGGACGACGCGATAGCTATCTACAAGAAGGTTAAGATTTTTGGCGACGACGACGAAGCCAATCGAGCCCAGAAATGTATTGATCGTATCGACAGCAAGAAAGCCGATGCTGCGTCCTAGCTCCGAGGCACGCAAGAGACGATCCTTCCACGTAGGTCCGACATTGATATCGCGACGAGAGCGAATCGGCTGAGCTTGCCCTGGGTCTGCCCAACGGCGTTGTGACGTACCAGGTGTAGGGCAGGCTTTGAGCCTGCCTAGTCACAAGCGAGTCAGGCCCAAGGCCTGACCTACTCACTGCACGTTGCTTCGTGATGGGTGGCGGCCACTGCGGCTTTTGCAGCGATTTGGGGCGGTGGAACCGTTGCATCTAGCTGGGCAACCACCCGCTGGCCGCGGAAGGTTTGGCGGTAGATGTCGTCGAGGGACTTGGCGAAGGTCTCGGCGTCGAAGCGATCGTTGACGAGTTGCTTGGCAGCTTGGCTGAGCCGTTTGGAGAGCGCTGCATCATCGTGGAGCTGCAAGATACTGCGGGCGATGGCGTTTACATCGCCGTGATCAACTAACAAGCCGCTGCGTTCATTTCCCAAAACTTCAGCGATGGGCTGCGCGGTGTCCGCAATGACCGGCACACCCGCTGCCATGGCCCAAAGCCCCGGAAGTAGACCGCATGATGAGTGACGAAGCGGTGCGCTGCCCGGTCGACGGCCCACAATCAGCGCTGCATCGAGTCCCGGCGCGACTGTCCACGGCTGAGCTAGATCATCATCGACAACAAGTAGATCACCGAGACCGACGCGGTGGGCCCAGTTCGCAGCTTGGCGCCGCAAGCCTGCCGCGTGATGCGCGAGCAGCTTCACCGATCGGCCGGTGTAGGTTACTCGCACGGCGGCCATCACAGCGGCTTGCACATCAATACATCGCGCCGGTTCACCAAGCAGTCCAACGACGAACGTCGTTTCATCCGCACCCCACCGACTCCGAAGCATTGCTCGATCCTCCGGCGCAAGACGCTCCCCATCAACCCCCGCCCCCGGAAGTTGCAAAGTGACGAGCAGCGGGTCGACGCCGTGTGCGATCCAATCGCGTTGCAACTGCGTCGTCGCACAAAGCACTCGCACAGCACCACGATTGATCCGCGCAATGGCGCGCTTGGACATGGACTGTCCGGGCGGGTTGGTAACTGGACCGGCAATGATGGGCTTGTTTGGCGCAACACTTGCCCCAAGCGCCGCAGCGGACATGGACCACGCGTGCACAAGATCGTACGGGCCGTGGATCATCTCTTGGGCACGCAGGAATCGCGCCAGTCCGCGCCGCGCAGAAGCCGTTCGCCCTAACGTTGTCGCCACGCCGCCGAGTGGACGCAATCCGCATTGGGCGGCCAGTCTCATCTGCGAGGCGTCACCGATGATCAGCACATCGTGGTGATGGTGATCGAACTGCGCAATGGCGTCGGCCGCAAGACCGAACACGCCTGCCTCGCAAGGTTCAGCATCAATCAGATGAAGGATTCTCACCGCGGTGGGTTCAGGTTGCGACCAAGCTCGCGTGGCACGTGGCGATAAAAGACCTTGGTAATTTGATCGGCGATCTCATTGGCCAGTTGCTCGCTGATCTGGCGACGCGACGAAGTGGTTCGGTAGCGTTCGAGACTGACCTCTCGCATCGCGACCTGCACCGGGTAGCTGGCCGCGCCGCGCATTCCATCATCGGCGGTGGGAAAAAGCCGCTCGCGATTCTCGACGTCAATCACCTTGATGTGGCACACCCCAGATGGACGCGGCGTGAATCCCTCCGGGCTCAACGAGAACGCCTTCATATCGACAAACACGACTTGTTCGGCGCCGACCGCTCGGCCGATGGCGTCGATCGCCATCTTCTGCCCGTAGCTCTCGCGACTCGCCACCGCCAGTGCGTCGGCCGAGCTGATTGTCGTTGTAACGAGTTTGCGCACCATCAGATCCTGGGCCACCTTATCGCCGATGATTCGGCGCAAGTATCGGTGCGGGAGTATGTTCTCAGGATCGTCCACGAACACGACTGTAGGGCGATCGGGAAGGGCGTACTGCGCATCGACCTTGTCCTGTCCGCCGATGATGTACGCTGCGGGCTTGAGGATATTGCACGACGACAGCGCAGCGCCGGCTGCCGCAACAAGACCGAGCGTTAAGGCTATCCGTATAGTTCGATTCATGGGCGATCCTTCATCGCGTCCTCAGCTCACACCGGGAACGGTGCGGCTGTCAAACGATCATTGCGGCGGTGGTCTGTACTTATCTGGATGCTTCGGCTCTAAGTGCTCATGGAACAGCCAAGCCGTACGCTGGACGAATGGGACAAGCACGCCGGTTTCTATCTGAGACGAACTTGCGTTCGCTCTACCCACGCCTTCCATGTCGGGGAAGCGGCTCTCGACGTTGAAGGTATCCACGAAGGTGTCCGGATCGTAGCCGCCTCGCTCGATCACGCCGACGTTCGCGGCGCACACGCCATCCCACAGATAACGGTTGCCCGGCGGATGTAGACGGTACTCGTAGATATCGACGTGAACCAAGCGATCGACATCGAGCCGAGTGGCGATCTCGCCCATCGGCATGGACGACCACTGCGGTGTGCGGAACTTCCACGTTTGAACCCGCCTCGGATCGACGACCTTCACGCCCGGCACTTCCTTCTGAATTCGCCCAGCCACACCGATCGCGATCGAATACTCCAGATTGGGGTGCTCGTACATCGTGGCCATATCGGACTGCACAATCACCGCCACCGACTGGTTCTCCAGGCCTTCGTATTTGGAAAGGACTGTGATCTGCTTGGAGTACTCAAAGTTCTGTGCCATTCCCCCAAACAGATAGCCCGCCTCACATCCACCGAGTGTCGAGCCGCCTATGGCAATCAGTCCCAGTATCGTCCAGCAATGTTTCATCCCAAGAGCCCCTTATATACAAGGACCTTGTAAGCCCAAGCGGCTGTCACGGCAACTGCGAGGATCCACGCAGTCCGCCCACTCCACAACCTGCCGAAAATCGAACCCACCACCGAGCCGGTGACCGCAACATATCCCGCCACCAGCAAAGCCATGGCCGTGACCAACGCCAGTGCCGCCCCCATCGGTTGGGCACCCAACGCCGCCACTGGGTTGCCATTGGCTGCGTGAGCGAAGGCCGTGGTCATCCCGCACGTGGGACACGGAAGGTCCATCGTCACAATCCATCCGCAGGTTGGCATGGCCAGCTGTGTATGGGTGCCGAGTCCGGTAGGCGATGGCTCCAGATACGCAGCCAGGCCAAGGATGGTTGCCGCGGCCATCGCCACCACCGCAGCCACGAGCCGTCGCCTCGTCGAGCCGGCGTGGGCCAAATCGGCGTGTTTGGGTCTTGGGATGGTGATCGAGGGGGCCTGCATATGCCGTAACGGTACTCCCAGCTCTCTACACAGGCAACGAGAATGCCCCGCCTCTAGGACGTTTCGTCCGCTTTCTCAGGGCTGATAATGCTGTAGAGGTACCACCGCCGTTTTGAGGCTCGGACTGAGCCACCCGCTGAGGACTGGCGCTGGACGTACAACTGTGCCTGTTGCCCGGTATCCAACCGCACGATGAAGACCTGCCTTCGCAGGTATCGCTCGCCTTGTGCCTTGCCCCCTTCGTTTGAGGTCTCCTTGAAATGTTCCAGACACTCGACCACCTCATACCGTCGGCCACGCCAAGTGAACGCCCCCGGTAGCGCCGCCAAACCGCGAGCCATCAACTCGGTCGCAAACGACCCCGGCTCCGGTTCGATCGGCTCGGAGATGAACTCCTCTTCCTGGGTGGTGACCTTTTCAACATTCTCATCCATTGCGTCGGCCATCAGGTCATTATCTCCACTGCCAAGCTCCTACGCAATCCACTAGGCTTGCCCGATGCCCTGGATCGACGGCCACCTTGATTTGGCGTTCATGGCCTTGGACGGACGTGACCTGCGCAAACCGTGCGAGAACCCCAACCAGGCGTGTATCAGTCTGCCCGCGCTGCGCGAAGCGGGCGTCAATCTGGTCTTCGCCACGATCTTCAGCGCCCCTGGAGAACTCCCCGAGGCTGATGCGGAAGGATGGGAGCATCCCTGCCGGTATCCATCCAGTGATGATTTGGACGCAGCCGAGCAGGCCGGGCTGTGTCAAATTGAGTTGTATCAGCAGTTAGAAAAGGCGGGCGAGTTGAGCATTGTCCGCGGGCGAGCTGATTTGGAGGCCGACGCGCCGCTGCCCAAGATTGTGCTGCTGATGGAGGGGGCCGATCCGATCCGTTCGCCGGAACATGCCCAACAGTGGTACGACCACGGCTTGCGTTTGGTGGGACTGACCTGGTCGATGGGCACGCGCTATGCCGGAGGCAACGCCAAGCCCGGGCCGTTGACCGCGAAAGGGATTGAACTTGTCGCCGCACTCGATGAGCTTGGCATCATTCACGACGCTTCGCACTTGGCTGATGAAGCCTTGGATGGGCTGTTGGAGCACGCGCGCGGTCCGATTGTTGCGACGCACTCTAATTGCCGAGCCATCACCGGCGACGACCAACGACACCTGCGAGATAACCACATCAAAGCGATCGGCGACCGCGGCGGCGTCATCGGCCTGAACCTATTTTCCAAGTTCCTCGTCCCCAATGGCCGAGCGACGATCGACGATTGTGTCGCCCACGTGCAGCATGTGTGTGAGTTGATAGGCCATCGCAAGGGCGTGGGATTAGGCTCCGACGCCGATGGCGGTTTCCCAGCGAACGCCCTACCCGTCGATCTCGATCACCCCCGCAAGTACGGGGTATTGCTGGACGCGCTGCGGGCTAAAGGTTGGTCATCGAAGGAAATTGAGGGTTTCTGCTGGGGGAATTGGGAGGGTATGCTACGCGAACTCTTATAGCTGCGATGGAACAATCGAACAAAGATGCAGTCGCAGGCAGAACGTCTCTGCCACCTCTGCGAACAGGCGAATGAGCGAGAGCGACAAGGACAACGGCGCCAGGGAACTCACCTTCCCGAGCATTTCTGCAGCACTAGCAGTCTTGGGGTCGGTGCTAGGCGTCGCTGGCCTCCCTGCGATCGGCGCAGGATTGGCATCTACAAGCGCTACAGTTAGCTTAGCTCAACGGTTGAGAGACCGCAGGGCAAGGCGCGAGGCAGAACGGTTCAAACTTATCCTGGAGAACGTGCAGAAGAGAGTCGCGCTCTTGGAGGAAAGAGAATATTCGGAAGATGAATTTGATCTCTTCGTCGAGGTCGTCTCAAGAGCAATCAAGGATGACGAGGACGACAAGGAATCGATCTACTCGGCCGTACTTGAATGGATCATTCGGGATCGTCCCAAACTCGTCCAAGTGCGAATCCTGGCAGACGAAGTTCGTCAACTCTCATACCTCGAACTCTACTGTTTCCTTAGCGAATGCGACGGTTCTCCGTCACGCAGCCTGCACGAAAAGAGCATCTCGCAGAATCTACTCTGGAATAGACTCGCCCATACTGGCCTATCTCAGGGCGCGACCGTTCGCATGAAGGGGAGCCCAACTGACATTGGGAGTATCCTCGTACGATATTGCAAGCTGGACGAGCTACCGAAGCCAAGATGAACCACGGCACACGCGCTTTGGTGTATTCAGCGGGGCGGCGTACCAGCCTTGACGGCCCTCGACTATCACCGGCGACGACCAACGTCACGTTGGCGATAGCGATGACTACCCGGCGGATCTGGATGCGGACTGTAATGTGGGCGCGGGTGATCTGTTGATTCTGCTGAGTAATTTGGGGTGACGAGGAACGGGACCCACGGATTGGTATCCGCGGGCGTCGGTACGGGGAAAACGCTCAGCGCTATGGTTGGTCGATCGCTGTTAGCTCGACGCATTCTAGATCACTCCAACTCAACGCGTAGCGCGCTCGGCGCTTGTTAGGTTGCGTTTTTCGGCGATGCGCATCATGCTGTACTTGGTATCTACAAGGAGGCTGCAGCATGGACGTCACGGCACAACATCCAAACGACATCGACGAACTGAGACGACGCATTCGCAACACGACCAACGCCAAGCAACGCGATCGGTATCGCGCGGTCCTGCTCGCGATCCGGGGGCTGGGCGGCCCTAGGCAATACCCTGCTTGATACAGTGCTTGAGGCCGCCGACCATGTGCTGTTCGACTTGTTCATTGACGCCGCCGGCAAAATTGATTTGTACATTGTTTATTCTTGACGGTATATTCGGTATCCCGTTCTCTCCAGGAAATGACAAAGGAGAAGAACAGTACATCTCGACCAGCACACGAACTCGCCGAACAAAACCGATCATTCGAACGCATACCCAAACTGACCGTCCGTCACGCTCACGTGAACGCGGTCGATCTGCTTGCCTTCCATCATGCGCGTCAGGAATTCGCGGCTGATCTCCGGCAGCAACGTGTGGGTGAGGATCGCGTCCACCGTGCGAGCACCGCTCTCCACCTCGGTACACCGGTCCGCGATCAGATCGACCACCGCGTCATCGTATGTGAAGGGAACCTGGTGCTGTTCTTGCAGACGGTTCTTGATCCGTTTCAACTGGAGACGGATGATCAACTGGAGCATCTCATCGTTGAGCGGAAAGTACGGAACCGTGACGAGCCTGCCCAGGAGGGCCGCGGGGAAGACCTTGCGCAGCGGCTCGCGCAAGGCCTTGGCGATGCCTTGCGGACTGGGCATCAGCTCGGGGTCCTTGCACATGTTCATGATGAGATCAGAGCCGACATTGCTGGTCAGTAGGATGATCGTATTCTTGAAGTCGATCAGCCTGCCCTCGCCATCTTCCATCATCCCCTTGTCGAAGACCTGGTAGAATATCTCATGTACATCGGGGTGGGCTTTTTCCACCTCGTCGAGCAGGACGATGCTGTAGGGTCGCCGACGCACAGCCTCGGTCAGAACGCCGCCCTCGCCATAACCGACGTAACCGGGGGGAGCGCCTTTAAGGGTCGAGACCGTGTGCGCTTCCTGGAACTCGCTCATGTTGATGGTGATGACGTTCTGCTCACCGCCGTAGAGCACTTCAGCAAGGGCTAATGCGGATTCGGTCTTGCCGACGCCGGACGGGCCCACCAGAAGGAACACCCCGACCGGCCGAGCTGGGTTGTCCAGGCTGGCACGTGAAGTCTGGATGCGCTTGGCGAGGGCATCAAGAGCATGCCGCTGGCCGATCAAACGCTGCTCCATGGTATCGGCCAGGTTCAGCACCGCTTCGATCTCGTTCTTGACCATTCGACCGACGGGAACGCCTGTCCAGTCGGCGACCACTGAAGCGATGGCTTGCTCGTCAACGCTGGGAAGGATCAGTGGATCCTCGCCCTGGAACTCTTCCAGCTGGGTCTGAAGCCCCCGCAACTCGTCCAGCAGTGCTTGGCGTTGCTCGGCAGTGAGTGGTTCATTATTACCGTTATCACCAATCGGCGCCGTGGCGGTCGCAGTGACCGAAGTTGGGTCGGCCAACGCGCTGGCGACGCCGTCGCTCGAATCGACCGGTGGAATCCCCGGTTCGCCTTCGCTGCCCATTCCTTGTTGCTCGCCAGCATCAGCTTCGCTCTCAATCGTGCCGGGGGGCTCTTGGCGCAGCTTGCCGCGAATATCAAGGATCTTGCTCACGAGCTCCCGTTCGGTCTTCCATCGCTCTTCCAATTCAGAGAGGCGATTTCCTTCACCTTCGAGTTGTTCGGCGGTCTCGGTTCGACGGACCTCGTGATCCAAGCCGACCCGCACCTCCCGATCGATGATTCCCAACTCGGTCTCCAGCGCCGCGATGTGTCGCCGACAGTCGTCAACCTTGGCAGGTGTCGCGTGCTGTGAGATCGCCACCCGCGCGCAGGTTGTGTCCAGCACGCTGACCGCTTTGTCTGGCAACTGCCGGTCGGCGATGTACCGATGGGAAAGTCGCACAGCCGCCACCAACGACTCGTCAAGAATCTGAACCTGGTGGTGCTTTTCCAGAGTTGAGGCGAGACCCCGCATCATCCCTACCGCCTTTTGCTCGGACGGCTCTTCCACCTTGACGACCTGAAATCGCCTGGTGAGCGCCGGATCTTTCTCGATGTACTTCTTGTACTCACCCCACGTTGTAGCGGCTACCGTCCGCAAGGTTCCACGGGCGAGCGCAGGCTTGAGCAAATTGGCGGCGTCACCCTGTCCGGCGGCACCACCTGCGCCGATGAGGGTGTGCGCCTCGTCAATAAACAAAATGATGGGTTTGGGCGAGGCGTGGACTTCCTCTATGACCTGCTTCAGGCGGTTCTCGAACTCGCCCTTCATGCTCGCTCCAGCTTGGAGGAGTCCAAGGTCCAGAGCCCGCAAGGAGACATCTCGCAGGGCCGGTGGAACGTCGCCCGCTGCAATGCGAAGCGCGAAGCCCTCGACTACCGCTGTCTTGCCTACGCCCGCCTCCCCGGTCAGGATCGGGTTGTTCTGTCGCCGACGCATCACGATGTCAACGATCTGCCGAATCTCATCGTCCCGTCCGACAATCGGGTCGATCTCCCCATTTCGAGCCTTCTCGGTGAGGTCAACGGAGAATCGCGCCAGCGCCTCCTGCTTTCCCATTTGGGCCGGTGCGACCGCTCCACTCGCTTCCCCTGGCGACACGCCGCCTCCGATTACCGAGCCGTCGGAAGCGGTCAGCGCGTCCTCGACGGACCCACCGACGATCTTGTCAAACGAATCGCTGAGCTCCTCAGCTTTTACGTGGTCGAACTCCTTGGAGATCGCCAAGAGCACGCTGCGGAGTCCCGGCGTCTTGAGAATCCCGACCAGAACATGCCCCGTGCGAACAACCGAATCGCCAAACATGAGGGTGCTGTACGTCCATCCCTCGCGCACCGCTTCCTCAAGGTGCGGGGAAAAATCCGAAATCGACGTCGCGCCGCGTGGCAATGCGTCGAGCGACGCGGTCAGGTCCGCTGCCAGTCGCGACGGATCGATATCAAAGTGAGCAACGATCCGATGCCAGTCGGTGTTCTGCGCCTGCAACAGTTGATGAATCCAGTGTGATAACTCAACATACGGGTTGCCGCGCATCTTGCAGAATACCGTCGCCGCTTCGACGGATTTGTAGGCAAGGCTATTGAGTTTACCGAAGAGGGATGCCCGGGGGATTTCTGCCATGGTGGCTCTCTCCGTGCGACGCCAAACCAGCGTCTTTTGTCAAGCCGCAAACGGCCGAAGAACAACGTCGTCGCGGTCTTGGTGACTCTCTTTGGTCCTTACCCACGTTGTCCAGCCGAGCTGCCCCAACGTGCCGAGCTGAATGGACGGCACTTCCTTCGCCTTGAGCACCAGTTGCACATCCCAGTCAAGCTGGTCGCCCAGGTAGCTACGCACCCAAGCAACAATGCGACGAAATGCTCGCTGCGTCGGAAGGAACCTGCACAGATTCTGGAACGTCAGCGGACCAAGGACGATACGAAACTTTTGCTGGCAAGACCAAAACCGAGATCCGATGACCAACGTCTTGCCCATGACACCTGTGGTCGGCGACTGACCCAGCGAACACCGGGCGTCGTCCGGAAGATCGATCCATTGACCAACAAACTGATCGATGCGCGCAGGGACGCCGAAGTAGTCGGATAGAATCGCCTCCAGACCCTCTGCGTTTGGAGACAAGCACGCCAGCCGTCCAGAATAGTAGAGCTTCGCGTCGTCCTGAACGGCGTCACGGTGCTGCAGCGACTGCATGCCGATCCCGACAAGGCAGGCAACATATCTTGCGATTCGATCCTCCCCCGGCCGATCACGCTGTACGGTCTGCTGGCAGCTCGCCCACGCACGGTAGAACAGCGAGATTATCCGGTGATGGAAGATGTCCAGGAACTCGGCTGGGGCGGAGTCCTTATGGTTGAGTTGTCGATCCCGAATGTACGCGGTGATGTGATGTGGCATTGGACCGTTCGGTCCAAGCAGCCCAGTGAATCGCACGAGGACCCGAAGCACGCCGTCGGGTGATCCGAGTGAGCACCGAGCGATTGTTGACGGCGCGAATGCGAGGGACGGCTCCTGGCCGAAGCGAGCTGGGTCTTGTTCGGGGCGTTGAGAGCAGCCAATGCGCGGGGAGGTTGGGTGCGCACATTCCAGTCTTCGAAGCGCCTGGAAGACGTTGAACGAATAACAGTCTTGAAGCAGACGGTCGATCAGCTGATCGGCCGCAGACCTGCTCTCGCTGGCCATCGCTTTACCTCCCCACGCCGTTCAGTACAGATGACCGTTTCCGTAAAGACGTTCGTCGTTACGTACTTGGCGAAGAAACGATCAAGAACTGTACCAAGTAGAAACAATCCGTTCTCATCGAAGGTCGCGTCGTCCATGGTTACCGTGATCTCAAGACCTCGAGCGAAGGCCGTCGGTCCGCCGACTCCGATCCGCCTAACAATCGAGCGACTGTGAACAGCCAGGATGCCGTCAATCTGTTTCCGGATTGCTGACTCGCCCGCATCGGCATACAGAGCCAGGAGTTCGCGCAACGATCCGGCCGCCTCATGATGATCTGTATCGAGGATTGACAGATAATTCAGCGAGAGGTGGCTGACCAATCGCCATGCAAACTCCCCCTCCGCCCACGACGCTCGTGGCGGCGTTGGGCGCCCCAGGCATCGCACCGCCTGCACCGGCGCTCCGGTATCGAGCGTGAAGTCAGTCGCACCATCTCCCAGCGGCATGTGTAACGGAAGATCACGATTGGTACACCGTGCCTCTAATCCAAGCTGTTTCAGATCAGCGTGGTACGGAGCTTCCGCGCTGTCCACAAGAGAAATATACATTTCACTGCCAGCGTAGGAACTGGTTCGTCGATAGCCTAGGCGCTCGCGTTCTGAGAGCGTCCGGGGAACCCGCTGCACACTGTAGTACCGGCCATCCCCTTCGCGTGTTTGATCGTGGGCCGCATAGAACGACTCGAAGACCTGCTCTGTCGTGTGATCCCGTCCTGCATAGCCGGTGACGTTCAGAATCTGATATATCTCGTAATCAAGGGGTGCTGTCCGATCGGCCACCACATTGAACTCTGAAAAACGATCAGCGAGATGGATCCGATCGAGACGCTTTTTGAACAGATTGATCGCAGGTGAGCAGAACAAGGCGAAATTCTGCTCGGTAATCGCGACATCGAGTTCGGGCTCCACCTCGTCCAGCAGCACCGAGATATCCACCTCGTTACTTTCACACTGGGCTAGGCTTTTCAGCAATCCCGCAATCTCGACGAACATGAAGCGCTGCGGAAAGGCAAAGAATTCCTGAAGTAGGCGGTATCCCTGGAACGATCGCGGGCCGTATGGCAGCATCGCCTGATCGTCGTCAAACCCAACGTGGCGCACGGCCGATGCTTCGAGCTCCTCAGCAAAAGAGGGTGGGCGGCTCACCGCGTGTACGACGACCCCGATCACGTGCGAAAAGAACTGCTCGTAGATACGCATCGCTTGACTTCGCGGCCCACGGATATGAACGACCAAGCGATCAAGCGGCAAATCGGAGAATTGATACCCGTCTGCGCTAGTGAGTCTCATGCGAATAACTGCTCGGGCCCCGCGATCGTGCGGCAACCGAAGCTCGCCGATGTCTCGTGAGTGATATCTAGCCTCTGTCAGGGCGATCGGCCAGAGAACGACATCATGCCCGGTCGTGTAGATGCAGCGCGTCTGCTGCTTTTCGGCAAGGCCACTTCGAAGCGTACTTCCGCGGGGTATCAGGTACCCCTCCTGGAGCGACCCTTGAGTCTTGTCCGGCTCGAACTGCAGCATCGCCATGGACGGTGTCTGACTCAAATAGTGTGGGTAGACGGTTTCGAAGATGCTTTGGGTTAGCCGAGGGAACTCGGCATCAAGCTTCAATTGAACACGGGCCGTCAAGAACGCACATCCTTCGAGCAGCCGTTCCACAAACGGATCAGGGCACACTTCGGTTCCAGACGGATCGAGGCTCAGACCGCGCGCGATATCCGGATGATCACGCGCGAACTCGCCGGCGACATACCGGATGTGCTCCAACTCGCGCTCGTAGTAGGCGCTGAGTCGGTGATGATAATGGCGTGCCCCCTCAGCCACGGCTTCGATCTTGAATGTCGCATCGACCGGACTCCAGGTCGATCTGCGTCCTGATATAGATTTCTTCGGGCAAGTGTGATCCCCACAACTGTCCGCGTATCTCGAAGGAAACCGCATTGTGCGTTGAATCAATCTTCTGAACGATCAGTGATCCCGCAGCGATCCGTGGCTCGAATCGCTGGATGCTCGTTGCGATACTGCGTTGGAGGTCGCCCTCAGCGAGCTGCGTTTCGGTGAGACCAGAGATCGGTGCAATACCGAAATTCAGCACGGATCGCCTGATTTCAGGAAACTCGTCCCCCTCCCAGGTCGACGATCGGCAGGAAGTATTGAGGAGCGCTTCAATATCGGCGAGGACGGAATCTCGATATCGTTGAAGCCGAGGTACGCGGTGCCCACCCACTTCATCTCTTTTTCTGTCCGTGATGCGATCGAGCAACGATGGCAGCCCTCGCTCGTTTGATGCAGATCGCTCAGCCATCGTTGTTTGCCATTTTCGCCGTCGAATCGGTCTCGTTTCCCAGGACGATTCGACGCACTTCAAGCAATGGAAACTCATCCGTATTCGAAACCAATGTTCGTTGACCGAAGCCGACAAAGAAGCCGCTCGCTCGCTCCTCCCAGACCGTCGTGCGCGCCAAGGAAACTCGGTTGTCGTCGGCCCGGGTCGAGTCAGGGTAGCGCGACGGCACCAAACCGGCCGACTCACCACCGTTGGCCCACTTGAAGTTCGCCCGTGCCCAAACCACGTCCCGCAATTCCGTCGGAGGTTCGATCACAATCTCGCGGATTGCCGAAAACGGTATCCAGAAGTATCGGCCTTGCACGATCGCCTCAAGGATCGGGCCGAGACGGCTGTCCGCATCACCAATCCACTCGAACGGCTGACCGTCGATCGACCCGGAAGCCGGTTCAGCTGCGTCGAACGCCTGGTCAAACAACGCTTGGGCTTGGTCATAGCGACCCTCAGCAGAAAGCTGGTTGGCGCTGATTAGCCAGCCAATCCACGACGGCGGTTCCCCGAACACGATCGGCGTTCGCTGACCTAAGAAGACCTGCTCGCGAAATGCCTCGCTTTGCAGGGCGGGCCGATAGACCGCGGCCATAAGCAGGTTGGCCGAGTCCAAGTCAGCGGCAACATTCAGCTGTGTCAGCGCACGATCCCATTGACCGAGGACGCAGAGCAGTTGGAACAGGAAGACCCGACGCTCCCCGTTAGAAGGATCGTCCCGAACCGCCTCTTGAAGTTCGGACAAAGCTTCTGAGAGATCTCCTTCCTTCAGGCTCTGCTCGGCCAGCATTGAGATCACCTTCCTTCATCACATGCCACAGCGCCGAACCACGCCGGTCGAGCATCGCATCAACATGCATATCGCCTGCCAACGACCGCAACGATCTCTGGATCAGTCTTGCTTGTTCGTCTCCAGGTTCCAGGTCCGATCCACAGTGGCTCCGGCCGCGCCCGTCTGATCGATCGGGGTGTACTCCCATTTGATTTTTCCGTAGGCGAAGCTGACGTCCTCCATCGGGCGATCACCTTGCTCGGAGCCACTCGGTGAGATGCCGCTTACAATCACATCGGTCAAGGTGTACTTCATGAAGCAGTGCTTGTCTTCGGTGGCCAGACAGAACTCCGCCTCCACCGTCGGAATGTGCTTGCCATTCGCGCAATAAATATGCAGATCCGCGGTGGCCTTATCAAGGGTCTTTGTGACGTTGAAAGGCCCAAAGTCGGCACGACCGCCCGTGCGACCGCCCGTCCCACTCGCACCCGACACTGGTTGCGTGATGCCATGGTTAAATGCCAAGATCTCGATCCAGTCCGTGTGTCCATCGTCCGTGCTCTCGCCAGGGATTCCCTCGACGTTCAAGAACATATCAACAGCCATCCAACGCTCCTTTCGTCTCTATGTCTATTTCAACTCGTAAGGTAATCAACTCGCAAACCTAAGTCTCTGTGTCTGAGATCGCAGTGCCAAAACTCTACGCGCCCTTGACAGAGGGAAGTTTCGAAACCAGTCGCAGTGAGACCGTCAGACCCTCAAGCTGATAGTGCGGTCTCAGGAATATCTTCGCGGTGTAGTAGCCGGGGTTTCCCTCGACTTCGAGCACCTGGACTTCAGCAGCCGCAAGCGGCTTTCGCGCCTTGTCCTCCTCCGATGCCGTCTCCGGGCTCGGCTCAACATAGTTTTGGACCCACTTGTTGAGCCACTTCTCCATGTCGGAGCGCTCCTTGAACGAACCGATCTTGTCACGAACGATGCACTTGAGGAAGTGCCCAAATCGAGAGGCCGCGAACATATAAGGAAGTCGCGCGCCAAGGTTCGCGTTTGCCGTCGCATCCGGGTCGTCGTACTCGGCCGGCTTGTGGAGCGACTGCGCTCCGATGAAGACCGAGTAGTCGGTGTTCTTCCAGTGCGAGAGCGGGATGAGGCCGTTCTTGGCAAGTTCAGCCTCGCGACGGTCAGTGATGGCGATTTCAGTCGGGCATTTCATGTCGACACCGCCGTCATCAGTCGGGAAGGTGTGGCAAGGCAAGCCCTCAACCATCCCGCCGCTCTCCACGCCGCGGATCCGAGTACACCAGCCGTACAGCTTGAACGCCTTATTGATGTTCACTCCCATCGCGTAGGAGGCATTTGACCAAGTGTATTTGCCGTGATCGGATCCGTCCGTGGTCTCCTCGAATGCAAACTCCTCGACGGGGTTGGTCTTTGCGCCGTAGGGCAGTCGCGACAGGAAGCGAGGCATCGTGAGTCCGATGTATTTGGAGTCGTCCGCCTCACGAAGTGACCGCCAGGCGGCGTAGTCGGCGGTTTGGAAGATCTTTGTGATGTCCCGTGGGTCGCCGAGCTGCTGCCACGACTCCATATTCGCCAAGGACGGCGCGGCGGCCGCGAAAAACGGTGCATGAGCGGCGGCCGAGATTTGTGCCACCTCCCCGAGCAGTTCGACATCCGGCGGCGAATTGTCAAACTCGTAGTCGCCAATAATGGATCCATAAGGCTCGCCGCCGGGCATTCCGAACTCGTTCTCGTAGATGGCCTTGAATATTGGGCTCTGGTCCCACAACGTCCCCTTGAATTTCCGCAGAGTCTTGGAGAGATCCTTTTTAGAGACGTTGAGCACGCGGATCTTGAGCATCTCGTCCGTCTCAGTATTGTTGACGAGATGATGAAGGCCTCGCCACGTTCCCTCTATTTTTTGGAAGTTGGCGTGGTGGATTATTTGATTGATCTGTTCGGTTAGCTTCTGGTCGAGCTCGGCGACGTAGGCCTCCATCGTCTTGATGGCGTCCTCGGGAACGAGATCCTTGGATTCCGCGAGCACGTGTTTCGCAAATTCGCGCACCGCGAACTTGACCTGAGCCTGCGCGGCATCGGTCTTCGCTCGAACAGCTCCGCTGATGAGGTCTAGGAAGACATCCGGACTCTCTTCCTCGACGGCCTGGGCCTGCGATTGTGCCTGTTCGTTTGCTTCAGCCATCGGATTGCGACTCCTCGGGTTGCGACTCTCCATCGGCGTCTGCATCTCCGGCGCCTTCTGCGGCCGCGGTCGGCGCACCGGCCAGAGCCTCCAGCAAACCCTTCTTGTTCATCAAATCCACCATGAGTTTCTCAGCCTTCGCTTTGCCGTCCATTTTGGTCAGAAACTCCGAAAGCTGCGTCCGGGCGTCGAGCAACTCCCTCAGCGCCTCGACGTTACGGGCCACTGCGGCGGGCGAGAAGTCGTCCATGCTCTCGAACGTGATATCCACGCTCAGCTCCCCCTCGTTGGTCAGCGTGTTCGGGACGCGCATGGTGACCTTGGGTTTCAACGCCTTCATGCGATCGTCGAAGTTGTCAACATCGATCTCAAGGAATTTGCGATCGGGGACGGCCCCCCGCGCCGTCTTGTACTTGTCGTCGACGTCATCGCCCGTCTCTTGCTGGCCGCTTAGGTCGGCCATGACCCCCATCACAAACGGCAAGCTGATCATCTTCTCTGCACCGTACAGTTCCAGGTCATACTCGATTTGTACTCGTGGAGCACGGTTACGGCCGATGAATTTCTGAGCACTTTTCTTGGCCATGGGTTCTCCTAACTACCTTCCAGCAAACAAGGTCAACACAGCTGTCCCCAAGCTGGGCCGGAGGCCAAGGGCTTAGGGCTAGCCGCCGTCCCCACCGCTCATGAGATTGCTGAGGTGCTTGAGCGCTTCAGGGCTCAGATCCTCAGCGATCTCAATATAGTTCGCCGTTACGAGCCGCTTGGCCCCACGCAGCAGCAGGGGTACCGGACTCGATGGCTCGTGGTTGTCATAATACCGACAAAGCCGGTCAAGTGCCACCTGGACATCCTGCCGCGAACGGATCTCACCGGTGTTCGGGGTTGCTGCTCCAGCCACGCCGGTCGATGAGGCAGCCTCAGCCCCTTCCTCGGTGGCCGGATCGCCGATACCACGGCGAGCCAGCTGATCACGCAGGATCGTCAGAACCTCGGCAAGGGCGTCCAGCAGGGGTTTGGCATCAGGCGCTCTCTCAGGGCCGACCTTCGAGACGAGGATCCCGTTAATCTTTTCCGCCTCCCCCTTGGCCGTCACAACGGCCTGCTCCATCGCCGTGAGCCTCTCCGGCGGCGTGTCCTCGAAGGCACCGTCGATCGTGGCCATTTCTGGCACCTCTTCACCGGCGGAAACGTCCGAGTGGAATCGCTCATCCGAGGCTGCGATCCCAATGTCCCGCAGCGAGAACCGTCCCAGCAGCCGCGAATCGGTCAGAGGACACTCGTACAGCTTTCGAATGAACTCGACTTGATCCCTGTAGGCTCCCACGGGGGTATATAAGGACTCAAGCATGTTGAGGCGTTCAGTCGGGTCGTTCCCGTCGTCCGGATCGAGTTGGGGGTGAACCTGGTCCCAATACAGCTCGAGCGTGCGACGCAAGAGCGCGAGACCTTCCGCAACTCCCTCCCATCCTTCCGTGACCAACTTCGCCACGCAGAGCAACGTCCCAAGGCGAAGGTCCTTCGTCTGACTCAGCAACTCGGTACAACGATCAAGCACGGCCGGCCAGTCCGGATTCTCCGCCGGCTTGATTGTCTCGCCAATCTGCTGCTCGGGTGTTCCCTTGGCCAGTCCTTCGATCTCGGTATACGCTGTTTCGTAGACCATACTCCGCCCGCAAGGACGGTCTTGATCGATGGGAATCAGCAGCGCTTCTAGATCAAACGAACCCATATTCCTCTTGCCCGGGATGTCGCTGGCCGGCTACTGGTCGACGTCGCCGCGAACTCAACCGGTCCCCTTGCGTTTTGCTAGGCAAACGCGGTATCGTCCATGATCGTCCCGCCGCTCAGTCACGCGCCTCGGCCCTGTGACTCCTCTGGTACTTCTACAACTACCGCCGCCCCCACCCAACAGCAAACGATTACTCTCCTTGCTCAGGCATCGTCCTGACCGCTTCCAATACTTTTCGGAAGAAACTCGCCGACACGACACGGGGCTTGAAATCACCCAAAATGAGGTCTATCGGCTTGACGAGCTCATATTGCGTCGGCCCCGCGATGGTCAACTCTTGGAGCATTTGATCCATAAGACGAAGGTCCGCCAAGGCGTCTCGGTTCTCGACACGTGCGAGATGAGCCACAAACCCCGCAGCGGTGGTGTCTTCCGCCGCGTCCTTATAGTCGGTCCACGCGTCGTCAAATCGCTCCTGAACAACGCGAGGCGAGTCGATCTCCGGTGCGAGTTGGTTGTAGCTGTCAAGCGAGTCTTGCGTCACCGTTGGATGCATTCTGTCCAGAAGTATTCTTCGTACGTCGGACTCGAAATGGACTCGGGTCTCGCCTGAATCATCAAACAACGCACGACCGGCAGACAGCGACTGTTCCTCCGAGGCGGTGAGCAGCCGGGCTGTGATTCGGAGATTCCGTAGGAGTTGCTCCACAGCCGTGGCACCCAATGCGAGTCCCTGCTCGACCTTTTCGGTCTCGGACTCACGCACCACGGCGCCGGCAATCGTCACGGCGACGTTGGCGTTTGTCGGCCCCTGCGCCGTCAGATCCAGATAGACACCATCGAGATTCACCATATCTGATGTAGTAATCTGTTGCCCGAAGGCCCGCATGATAAAGCCTTGTAACGTGCCCAGGGCGTCGCCGTTACCGTTGGGGTTCGCAAACTGGACGATACCGCCTCCCAGCACAATCGGGTTGACGCTGAAGAAGAATCGGCCCCCGGCCACAAAATCAAGACCGAGATCGAAAATGATGTTGCCGAACGCATCAACGACGAAACCGGCTTCGCGGCTGAGCAGGAATATATGATCCGCGTTGACGATGAGGTTACCCAGGGTATTGATGTCGGCCAGGGTTGCGGTGTCCATCAACTCAAGCAGCAGGTTGCCGAGCACGGTCATCTTTTGATTCTGACCCATCGTGAAGTTTTTGGCGAAGATCCTCAAATGACCGGTCGAGCCGATGGTAGCGTACGCGGGAACCGAATTCAGCGCTTGGTTGAAGATCACGTCGCCGGTCGAATGTATCTCAAAAACCGCGTCGTCAAACAGCATGAAACCAGCCACGTCTGTCTCGAAGCCGGCAAGCGCCTGGTTGGCCCCAATATCACCCTGG
>CBDUST010000019.1:0-28283 GCA_965369945.1 uncultured bacterium
GGTCACTCAGCTGACGGGAGTCCCCGCTTCCAGGAACACCGGCCGTTACCCATGCCCACCGATTAGAGTCGTCGGGACCACCGCCACCCCCAAATCCGTCGCCTGCCGTTCCGAAGCCCTGGTTGAGCACCGAGTCGAGATCGAGAGGCGGTGCGATGATGCTGGCTGTGGGTTGTCCTGGTGCCGCACTGGCCGGTGTTCTCATGACGGGTGACTGTCCGCGTGAGTAGCTTCCGTGAGCGGTGGCTAATTGGCGGAGACTACTCACGCTTGCTGTTTCGCGGCGCGCCTTGGCGAGACTGGGCAGCAAGAGCGCCGCAGCAAGCACAAGCCCACCCACGATCGTAATCACTGCTGCGATCGGCGGGATGCGCCGATGGAGTAGCGTTGTCGACCAGAATCGCAGTGCAGGTCCTTGTGTTTCATGCGCGTCGATCGCTTTCTGCCACAAGTCAGTCGACTCCCCTTCCCAGCGCGTCAGCTGCGCAAGTTGATCGTCAAGTTGGTCTTTTTCAATTTCAGTCATAGTGTCGCCTCAACGCGCATGGTTCGGCGCAGTTCACTGAGCGCCGCGTTCAATCGTGATTTCAATGTGCCTAGTGGAATGTTGAGCACCTCAGCAGCTTGTTGGTGGTTCATCGAATCGTGGTAACACAGCAGGAGCGTCTCGCGCTTCGTTCGATCAAGTGCGCGGATCGCTTCGTGCAATTCGCTGTTTCGCTCCCTGTGGATCAAATCATCCTCCGGCGGTTTCTGCGTCTTGGGGTTTCGTTGTTGATCATCGGAATTGGTTCGCGGAACTTTCTTGCGATTGATGTCACGGCAGCAGTTGATCGTGATTCGATACATCCACGTCTTGAAGCTGCTTGAGCCGTTGAACGAAGCGCTGTGGCGAATCACCCGCAGCCAAGCTTCTTGGACCGCATCGCAGGCCCGGGTTCGATTGCCCAGCAGTCCGCCGGCCAGCCCCAGCAGCGAAGCCTCGTAGCGCAGGGCCAACTCACCCAGACAGGTTCGGTCGCCCTTATCAAACGCCCGCAGCAGTTGTTCATCCGTGGTCTTGGTGTCCATGGTCACCTACATATCCGCCGGATTAGACCAGGGTGGAGGCAACTTGGTTCAAGGGAATGCGAAGAAAAGCGACTGTCTTGATTGTCAAGCGGTTTGGGCATGATTTCGCCAGGGTTTTCCTTCTCGAATCATGGCGTTGATGATGGTCAGGAGCTTGCGCATGCAGGCGATCATCACAACTTTGAACGCCTTGCCGGCATCGCGCAGACGTTCGGCGAGCGCTTGGATGATGGGGTTGCAACGTTTGGCGGTGATGACGGCCATATACAACGCGCTGCGGACCTGCGCCCGGCCGCCGAAGCAGGAGCGCTTGCCTTTCCACTTGCCCGATTCGCGATCGAGCGGGGCCAGCCCAACCACGACGGCGATCTCCTGGCGGTTGATCTTGCCAAGTTCGGGCAACTCCGCGATCAGGGTGCTGGCGACAACCGGGCCAACACCCGGGATGGTTTGCAGGAGTTGAGCCTTGCCGCGCCAGTCATCATCGTTCTCGATGAGCGCTGCGATGCGCAGTTCGAGGTTCTGGATCTGGCTGTCCAACTGCTTCAAGTTCTTTTCGATGGAGCGAGTGACGCTCTTGGCCTGGGCTTGGAGTAGACGGTTGCTCTCGGCGCTGCGCATCTGCACGAGTTGCCGGCGGCGACCGACGAGTTCATCAAGTTCGGCTCTATTTTCGGGGGTGCGTTCACTGGGCCTCGGTTGAACGCGTCGAGCGAACTCAGCAAGCAGTCGTGCATCGAGCGCATCATTCTTGGCCATCCAGTTGATGGCACGGACGAAGTCGCGGCTCTGACGCGGATTAATTATGGCGACGTTGAAGCCGGCGTCCATCAGGTCCAGCGCACAGCGACGTTCATAGCGGCCGGAGTGTTCGAGCACGATGAGGGTGATGTTCAACGGCTTCAGCCGCCGACGGATCGAGGCGAAGCCTTGGGCGTCGTTGGCCACGGTGAAGTGTTCACCAGCGGTGTCGATGAAGATATCGAACTTGTCTTTGGCCACGTCGATTCCAACGAACGTCGTGGTGTCGTCGTTGCTCATGGAGACGTCCCTGTCTCGCACATGCGAGTTGGCCACGACGACCACAGCGCTCCGTCGTGTACCGCTCAAGCGGCTGTTCGGGCTCATTCCACAAAGGCGACGCCGATCCCGCTCTGCGACGGCATGAGGCTGCCCAGGCGCGATCGATCTGGCGCCGCCTGCCCGTGGCCGCGAGGCGCAGCGGAGCCGCGCGGCCACGGGCGATGATCATTGGACACGATCTCACGGTGTTTGCGAACATACAAAGCGCAGAGACAAGAGAAAAGATGAATTGTTTTGGGCATGGCTGACATATGCCTGTTCTGGAACCCATTCCCATTCTTAATCTTTCTTGTCTCTGCGATCTCTGTGGTGAATCTCTTCTTCCATTCTCTTTCACGAAAGGAGCCAGCCAGGCGTTTCAAAATTCGTATTCGTAAACATGAGGTCGGCCTGTGGTTCGGCCACGGCGACTCCCACCGCGCCCTTGCGCCGGGCAAGCACTGGCTCATTTGGCCGGTAAACTTCTGGCGTAACTTCGTGCAGCGCGTCAATGTTCTGGACAACAAATTCGAGCACCCGATGCTCGAAATGCTGCTCGAAGATGATCGTCTGCGCGACATGCTTGTGCTCGTCGATCTGGCGGACAACGAGCGCGCACTGATCTGGAAGGACGGCCGTCTCGGCTGGATTCTCGGCCCGGCACGATTACGACAGGCAGCGATACTCACCCCTTCGTATGCCTCCGCAGTTCAGCCGTTCACCCCAACCCATCCAGCGCAAACGCTTCCTCGATCAGTTTTCTCACCGGCCCATCGACGTTGCCGGGGTCTTTTATCTTGACGTGACGCATTCCTTTGCCGGTGCCTTCCAACTTCCCGTGCGGATCATCAAGCTCGGTCCCACGAAAGAACCCAAACGTAATGTGATCCTTTGCCCCGGAGATGTAGCAAACGTCCTTGACCTTTCCGTAACAAGGTTGACTCCACTTCAGCTCTTCAGTGGCGTTCGGCTCAACCTCGAAGATCGTCTTCCTCAGTTTCTCGGCACACTTCGCCAACTTTGGCGCAAGGCTCTTGAAATACAGATCCACCTTGCTCGCCGCTCGCGCTTTGGCCATGGTCTTGCTCCTTCAGCGTATCACTACTTCGGCCAACGAATGTCACTGACGCCGACGAACTGGGCAAGCGATTCAACCACTTGTTCAAGTTCCCTGCGTCGAGCCTTGGTGACCTTCACTCTGGGCTCCCACCACACGCCTTTGATTTCTAGTTGCTCTCGATCGCGATGGAGTTTGGGATCGAGTCGGCCGATCAATCGGTCGCCTTGGAGAATTGCCAGCACGTAATAGCCATAGATTCGCTTGGCTGCGGGAACAAACCCCTCGAAGGTGTAATCGAAATTGAAGAGGCGCTTGGCGCGCTTGCGATCGCGAAGCACCGGATCAAATGGACAGAGCAGCCGGATTTCTTCGGGCGGCGGTTTGGACTTCGCCGACCGCTTCTCCCAATCAACAACAGCATAAGCAGCACGAGGCTTCGATCCATCGGCTGACTCAACGAGAGCCTCGCCGACACGTCCCTTCTTCAGCGAATTCACACACCACTTCCTCGCATCGGCCAGACTGATCGCGCCGAGGAAAACTGCGATCTCACTTGGTGTCGCAAAGACCAGGCGATCAAGAGCCGTGCGACACGCCCATTCGATGTGTTCATCCTTGGACGGAATCGGTTGAGCCAAGACATCAGCGGGCAACACGCGCTCGGTCAGATCGTAGACTTTGTGGAAGTTGCGCCTGGATCTGACGGCAAGCTGCCCGGTATGCCACAGAAACTCCAGCGCTGCCTTAGCGGGTTTCCATTCCCACCATGTGCCGGACTCACCTTTTCGATCATGCTCAAAGTCCTTTGCCATAAGCGGACCTTCGCGCTCAATGCGTTTAAGCACATAGTTGATCGCCTTGTTCGGGCTTTTACCCATTCGCTCGTTCCACCAGGCATTGGCGCGGATGCGCTTCGCAGCACGAGGAAATCGCAATCGCCAATGACAAAACCATCGGCTAGGGATAATCGATGCGTCGTGTGTCCAATGCTCGAAGGCGCTGCGCCGTTTCTCAAGCAGTTGGGTCAATATCTTTCGATCGTAACCTGGAAGCCGCGTGAACAACGTCAGATGATGGGCTCGCTCTAACACATTGATCGAATCGATCTGCACGTAGCCAAGCTGATCGATCCGCGCCATCAAGGTCGAGGCTGTGATCTTCTTGGAATGATTCGAGCACAACCCCTGGGCATCGAGAAGAAGCCGGCGGGCGGCTTGAGCATCGACGGACGGTTGGATCGGCGAGATCGACAACGCGCACTTGCTCTTTGTTATCGGTTCACGTTCCGGTTCACATTCCGATTTACGTTCAGGGGCGGGCAAGTTGCCAGGTCCAGTTGCTGGTCTTCATCTGGCCGTCTTCTTCGCCTTCAATCGCGCCAAAGAGACGGTTCCCCTGTCGATGGTAACGGATTCGCGTCGGGAAGTCGTGGTCAGCACTGGAGAATACCGCACGCTGACCCTCGAGTCGAAGCAAACCAAACGCCGTCGGCGGATAGCGCCCGCCCGGACTGGCGTAGTAGATGATCCCCCTCGGCGTTTCTTCGATGCGTAAGAACTCGAAGCGGACAGTCTCGCCGTCGATGATCGTTCGGTTGACACCGAGCATGGTTCCCCCAGCCGGAAGCGTCCAATGTTCCTCGCTGATGGTCCGTCCATCGATGTTGAACCAAGCGCCTGCGAGCCAAGCCAGTTGCCCCAGCTCCGTCGTTCGATCGACGGCGAGCCTAGGCGTCTCGGCATCCGCGGTTGAAGTCTGAGGCGGCGCCTCACAGGCCACGGTCAGCACAGAAAAGCCGATCAAGCACGGGATAAGTCGTCTCATGGGAAATCTCTTCAAGACGGGCATCGATCCGGTCCAACGATCGAACCATCGTAGGTGTTGCTGAAAAAATGGAATGATCCAAGCTGCCCCTTGTCCTTGGATTGATCCCAACAATGCCCCTTCAGGGCCTGGAGACTCCCCATGAAGACCAATGGACTGTGGAAAATGCTGGCGGCGGCGTTCATCGTCGCGCTGTTCTACATCGGCGGCGCCTTATACGAATTGGCCGGTGGCGAGTCGCTCACGCCAAAGGCCTATGGCGAAGGCGCACTCATCGGTCCGGCATTGACCATCGATGCCGAGGACATCCTCGTTACCACAAGCGCCGATGGCCAAAAGCTCTACCTGTGGAGCTTCGGGCAACGCACGCTCAACGAACAGCGCATGCCGAGGTTCCAGCGAACGATCACTCCCTACGACAAGTAGCGATTGGATGGGTGCGAGCAACGCCTAGGTGGTCGTCTGATCCAACTCTGCGAGCCGCGCTTTGGTGCGCTCCAGTACGGCGGTGTTGTCGTCGCCGCTGTAATAGGCATCGTGCAGCGAGTCCGAAATCGCCTCGATGAGCTGTCGCATCTGCGCCTTCTCAGCAACGACTCGGGCCTGATCGTCTACCGCCCCGGGGTCGGAAGCATCCCGTGCCAACTCTCGCAGTAGCGATTCTCCGCCCAGACGCTCTATGGCTTCGTGCGCGTCAAGGGCGTGCATCAGCTCGTCGGTCGTCGTCGGCTTGTGTCTGATTTGCACGTCGATCAGCGCATCGAAGATTCGTCCGTTCTCGACGCGAAAGAAGACGTCGCCGCGACCAATGATTTGGTTCATCGGTTCGATGAGTTTTGGCTCAGCGATCATCGACCCGAGCACAACCTTCTCGGAGTGAACCGAATATGGCGGAACCTTGATCGCGCGAACTCGAGATAACGCCACGCCGTGCTCCTTGATTTGGCGCGCTCAGACCACAGCCTTGTCCAGCTCGGCCACGAAGTCGTCTTTGGCGGTCACGCCGACGAATTTGTGAATGACCTGGCCCCCCTTAAAAAGGATCACCGTCGGTATAGAGCTGATGCCGTATTCAATCGAGACCTCGCGGTTCGAGTCCGTGTCGACCTTCCCCACCTTCACGCGACCAGCGTAGTCCTGAGCGAGCTGTTCGATCGTCGGGGCGATCATCTTGCATGGCTGGCACCACTCCGCCCAGAAATCGACAAGTACGGGCACATCCGATTCGACCGCTTCGATCTTGAAGTTGTCATCCGTGAATTCAATTACGTTCTCGTTGGACACGATTGATGCTCCTTCGTTGTGGGGGTCTCATTGTAGGCCGCGAAGGCGCTGATTCTCAGCGGTCAACGCTGCGACTTGATTTTCAAGCTCAGCCGACTTGGGCGCAATCTTGGCCTTTGCAAGAAGCTGCGGAATGTGCTGCGGGCAGTTGACATCCCACGCCTGGATGTGGAAGACGAAAGCTCGCTCCGGTTGGCCGGGATAGGCCGGATCGGCGAGGCCTTGCAGCAGTTCCCGATCGTCCTCGACCACTTCAGCGGTCCCCCAGATCTTGATGCGGCGCTGATTGGCGTAATCCATGAGGAAGATGAACGCTTGATTATTGTCGCTGAGGTTTCCGACGGAAATGTATTGCCGGTTGCCGCTGAAATCCGCAAAGGCGAGCGTCTGATCATCGAGCACCTTTAAGAAGCCGAGCGGTCCGC
Organism: uncultured bacterium; assembly: GCA_965369945.1. GTDB lineage: Bacteria > Planctomycetota > Phycisphaerae > Phycisphaerales > SM1A02 > JADFNO01. Next base: position 6,727 of record CBDUST010000019.1, read on the forward strand.
CGCGGTGTTGAATGTACGGCTGACCATCGGCGCTTGCGGTCCCAAGATAGAATGAATCTCGCTGCGCGATGAAATCACGTAGATCGTCCGTGATCGTGTTGGCCCAGCCCCGGCCTCGCTCCATGTTCGCATATCCGTTGCGCGAGCCAAGTCGGCTCTGGACATCCTTGACCGCCGATGTAAAGGCGATGTCGCTTACAAATTCGTGCGTTACTCGTTTCATGGTTGTAACTTCCATTTCACGACAGTTCACAATATCTAGCGGGATGAAGAAACACGACGCCGCATGAACGATCGCATAAGATCCGCGATCTCCTGGCCGTCTTCCTCCAGCGCAAAGTGTCCGGTATCGAACAAGTGAAACTCCAAGTCATTCAGATCGCGCTTATATGGATGTGCGCCCTCAGCTGGGAAGATTTCGTCATTCGCGCCCCAGACGATCAGTGTCGGCGGCTGGTGCTCGCGAAAATAGTCTTGCCAACTGGGGTACAGCGGGGGATTGGAGCCGTAGTCGTAGAACATTTGAAGTTGAATCTCCGCATTGCCCGGTCGATCCAGCAATCTTTGGGTAACGTGCCAATTGTCGGGGCTGATCGTTTCGGTGTTGCGAACGCCGTTGGTGTACTGCCATTGAGTTGCGCCTAGGGTCACAAGGAAGCGCAGTGCTTCTTCGTTAGTCATGTTCGGCTTCTTGTAAGCGGCCTTGACGTTTCTCCACCAGTCGTTGTCGAGTCCCTTGTTGACGGCCGAGCGATCTTTCCAGTATTCTTTGATCGGCTCCCAGAAATCGTTGTCGAGGCCCTCGACGTAGGCGTTGCCGTTCTGAATGATCAGTGACTCGATGCGCTCGGGATGGTCTGCGGCCAGGCGGAATCCGACCGGTGCGCCGTAGTCCATCAAGTACAGACTGTAACTGTCAAGCCCGAGTCGTTCGGTGAACGTGTCAATGATCTTGGCGAAGTGATCGAACGAGTAGTCGAACTCCTCAACGCTCGGCATCGAACTGTTGCCATAGCCCGGGTAGTCCGGCGCGACAACGTGGAATTCATCTGCAAGGGCCGGAATGAGATTGCGGAACATATGTGACGACGTCGGGAAACCGTGCAGCAACAGGATCGTCGGCGCATCGGTAGGCCCGGCCTCGCGGTAAAAGATGTTCAGGCCGTCGATTTCGATCGAGCGGTGCAAGACTTGGCGGTGCGAGCTTGTACTGCGCACTTGGTCACCACTAACTGGCGTCGTTTGGGCTGCCTGCGCGGCGTGCCAGGCAAATGGCATGGCTACGAGAACAGCAACTGAGACGGCCAGTCCAAAATTCATGAGTTTGTTGACTGAAGACTTCATTGATTCACTCCTTTGGTGTTTATTCAGGTAGGAAATCACTGCCGTTGACCGGCGAGTTACGTGTGATCATCTCTTACGCGGCGACACCGGCTCTTCCATCGCCCCCGGCTGCAACGCCGCCGTCCACCGGCAGAATCACGCCGGTCACCCACGAGGCATCCGCAAGGTACAACACCGCGTCGGCGATATCGCTCACCTTGCCATACCGACCAAGCGGCTGCATCGCGTGAAGCGCCGTGTGCTGCTCATCGCTTAGATCACCATAGAGCGGCGTGGGAACGATTCCCGGCGCGACCGCATTCACGCGAATGTTGTCCGATGCCAATTCAATCGCCAAACTCTTGGTGATCGCGTTGAGCCCACCCTTGGCGGCAACGGGCGCACTGGAGGGAATTTCCTTGACGCCGTTGAGGGCAAGGATCGTGGTGTTGTTGATGATCGCCCCGCCGCCATCTTGGCGCATCCGGCGCACCACCGCTTGCGATATGAGAAAACTGCCGCGCAGATAGCCGAGGTATCCATCGAGCTCATCGGCGCTGTAGTCGGTGAACGGTTTGGCCTCAAAGATGCCGGCATTATTGAAAAGCACGTCGACTCGGCCGAACCGTTCGACCGCTATATCGACCAGCTTTTGGCCAGTCTCTGCTTGTGTGATATCGCCCGGTGATATGGCGATTTGGTCCGCATGGCCGAGCTTTTCGGCAGCATCGCGCAGCTTCGATTCGGTGCGGCCATTGAGTACGACGTTGTCGCCACGATCGAGGAAGGCCTTGGCCACAGCGAAACCGATTCCGCTGCCAGCCCCGGTCACGATGACAGTTCTTGGTGAAGTTGTGTTGCTCATTGTTCAACTCCTTGTGCGTTTGAAAACATGTTCAGTTCGAGACGAGAAAGAGCCCGAGGAGCCTTCTCAGGCTCCACGGACCCAAGGAGGAGACCTCACGCGGTTTGATGCTCGGGAACCTCCACACGTGGGAAGTCCACGTCCGTGTCCGCAATATGGTTGAAGTAGGTCGAGAAGATGTTCTGCGCGACAGCGGCGACGATTTCGGTGATCTCACCTTCGCTGTAGCCGGCCTCACGGACGCGCCGCAGATCATCATCACTGACCCAGCCGCGCTCCACGACGATTTGCCGTGCGAATTCGAGCGCTGCTTCAGTCTTGGGGTTGCTGCTGAGCCCCTTGAGATTGGCACCCAGTTCGTCGGCATCTACGCCGAGCTTTGTGCCGATCGCGGTGTGGGCTGAGGCGCAGTACCCGCAGGAGTTCTCACCGGCGACGGTGAGAGCGATCTGCTCACGAAGTTGCGGGCTGATGCTGGCGCCGCTCAGCGCCTTGCCGAAGCCGAGGTAGGCTTCGAGCGTGGCCGGTGAGTGAGCCATGGTGCGCATGCCGTTGGGCGTAATGCCCAGGGACTTGTGTACGCCCTCGAGTAATGCCTTGGCTTTGGGCTGGGCCTGATCGAGTTGGATTGGTTGGATGCGTGGCATGGTCTTGTCCTTTCAGTTGGGCCGGGTGAGTTCCGGCAGGTTGTTTCGGTGATTCACTGCACTAACCATACCGACTAGTCTGTCTATTTCAAGTCGATCATGAAATATTTTGAAGAATTCTTCAGCCCATCGGTTGGTGCCTCAGGCGGGCCGGAAGGCTCAGACGAGGGCAAAAGCTGCATTTCTGGCCCTTGATCGCGGTTTTGGACCAGTCCGAACCCACTGGATCACCCTCAGATTCCGACCGATGGCTTGAAAAAGAACAGAATGGTTTGTATAGTGTTAGTGAAAGGATTACTTACGCATGGCCGCAAGCAAGCGAGAACAACTCGTCGAGACCGCCCTGGAGCTGTTCTGCCAGGGGGGGTTCCACGCCACCGGCATCGACCGGATCCTGGCCGAGTCGGGCGTGGCCAAAATGACCCTTTACAACCACTTCAAGTCCAAGGACGAGCTGATCCTGGCTGCGCTACGATTGCGCGATGAGCGGTTCCGCAACTCGTTCATGCAAAATGTCGAGCGCAAGACTTCAGACCCGGTTCAACGGCTGCTCGCAATCTTCGACGTTCTCGGTGAATGGTGTTCCAGCAAGGGGTTCTTCGGCTGCACCTTCATCAATGCCTCGGCTGAGTTCTCAGGGCATGATGATCCAATTCATCAAGCGGCGGCCGAGCACAAACGCCTGCTGCTGAACTTCATTCGCCAGTTGACCGAAGCGGCCGGCGTCGACAAGCCCAGCGTGTTGGCCGAGCAGCTCAGCATGCTCATGGAAGGGGCCGTCGTTACGGTACAGGTCACCGGCGAGTGCAAGCGCGCCAAACACGCCCGCAGCGCCGCGGAGATATTGATCCGCGCTGCCAAGCCGACGGCGACGAAACGCGGCTAATTCTGTAGCCAGTACGGTAATGGCCGCTCGCGGCTTCGCGCGTTGGTCGTCTGCGCGAAGCGGCGAGCCGCTTGAGGCTGATTCCGGGGGCGTTGCTGTTTACCGGTTGCAACGTATCATGGCCGACCCATTCCGGGATAGAGATATTCACTTTTCTTTAGGAGATGCTCGTCATGCGACGTGCGAAGATTTCAGTCATCGGCGGCGGGAACGTCGGGGCAAGCTGCGCTTTGTGGGCCGCCAGCAAGGAGCTGGGCGACGTGGTCGTGCTGGATATCCCTCAAGCGGAGGGAATGGTCAAGGGCAAGATGCTCGATTTGGCGCAGTGTTCGCCTATCGAGCGGTTTGATGCGAATATCACAGGCACGTCTGACTACGCAGACACCGCTGATTCGGATGTGGTGATTGTGACCGCCGGTTTGCCGCGCAAACCCGGGATGAGTCGCGATGACCTGATCCAAACGAACGTGAAGATCGTCAAGTCCGTGGCCGAGCAAGTTGCGGCACATTCGCCTAATGCGGTGATGATCGTTGTCTCCAATCCGCTGGATGCGATGGTGTACACTGCGTGGAAAGCGTCGGGATTTCCAACCAACAGAATCGTCGGCCAAGCAGGTTGCTTGGACGTCGCGCGCTTCCGCACATTCATCGCGATGGAGCTTGGCTGCTCGGTCGAGGATATTCAAGCGCTGCTGTTAGGCGGGCATGGCGACGACATGGTGCCGTTGCCTCGATATACATCCGTGCATGGGATTCCCGTCACACAGCTGCTGTCCGAAGAAAAGATCACCGCATGCGTTGATCGCGCAAAGGCAGGCGGAGGCGAGATCGTCAAACTCATGGGCACCAGCGCCTACTACGCGCCCGCCTCCGGCTCGGTCATGATGGCGGAGGCGATCGTCAAAGACAAGAAACGCATCCTGCCCTGCGCGGGGTATTGCGACAGTGAATACGGCGTGGGCGGATACTTCGTCGGCGTGCCGTGCGTGCTCGGGGCCGGCGGCGTGGAGAAAGTGATCGAGATCAATTTCGATGCGGATGAAAAGGCCTTGATGGACGAATCAATCAGTCACGTCAAGGACCTCGTCAAAATCGTGCGCGACACGTTCCCGGAGTTGGCGTAGAAAAAACCCGTTTAGCCGGCGGGCTTGACCCGCTGCGTGATCGAAGAAGGCGCTTGGAGTTGGCGTAGGGACCGCTGTACAGAGCGTTTCATTCACGATGATGAAGAGAAACCCATGGATTGCTATCCATGGGCGTCGGGGGCGGATATGTGTTTACGAGATCCCATCCTTCTCAGCCATCGTCAGCCTCTCTATTCTTGCTTCTCCATCAGTTTGCGGAGCAGCGCTCTTACTGCCGGCTGAACGCTGGCGATATCGCCGTCATTCACGACGACCGCGGCGGCCGTCCCATCGGCCAGATTGAAGGCGACTTCGGCATACCACATGGTGTTGGAGCCGTTATGCCAGCGCTTCTCAGGTTGGGTCACAACCCATCCCATCGCGTAGTTGCCACCAAGAGAAGCCGAATGGAGGATGTCGTAGCTCTCGGGGTCCAAGAAGTCCGGATGCCGCGTGGCGTGCGCCAGCAGGTACCGAGCCATGTCAGCCAACGGCATATGCACTCACCCGGCGGGACCAAGCGCTGCGGGATTGTCGGCATTGACGGGAACGGCGGTATCGACATCTGAAACAGGTTGATGCCCACGCGGCTGATCAAAGGGTTGCGCAGCGCTGGGCGGCCCGAAACCCGCACCGGTGAGTCCAAGCGGTGTGAAGACCTCGCGCTTGATCAGGCTCTCCCACGACTGGCCGGTCGCGGCTTCGAGCATCGCACCAACAACGATGTAACCGTTGTTGGAATAGGCATACTTAGTCTCCTTCGGCCCGATCGGCGATTGCGAGAGGGCGATCCGAACCCACTTCAATCGATCGTTGATCGGATCATCCGGAGTCTGGCCAAATTCAGCGAAGCGTCCGATCGGAATGTTTGCCGCAAGACCGGCGCGGTGCATCAAGAGGTGCCTGAACGAGACATCGCGATAGACATCGTGCATCTGAGGCACCGACTCGCCGAGTCGTTGGCCAATAGTGTCGTCCCAGGAGACAATGTCCTTTTCCACTAATCGCGCAACGAGCGTCGCGGTCATGGACTTGGTGATCGACCCCCAATGCCACTTGTCCTGGGCCGTTACCACAGCGTCGTTCCCGAAGACACGCACTCCATCCACGGCCACTTCCGGTTCAGCGCCGTTTCGAATGACAACGAGACCCAACGCCGGGGCGTCCGCCTCTTGGCGCGCTTCAGTAGCCAAGGTTGCCAAATCCGAATTGTCGTTAGAAGCTGGAAAGCTCAAAGGAACGGCCAAAAGAGATAGAGCTGCGACGCTGGCAATTTGGATTTTGTTCATTGCATTGCCTCCGGAGAAGCCCACGGGCTCGAGCCCGTGGGCGTCAGTGGTAGGTTTACCTTCGTATCAACGGTTCTCGCCGTCAAAAACGGTTAAGAGATTCCGTCCTGCTGTGCCATCATGCGGATCATGTCCAGGCATCGGCACGAGTAGCCCATCTCGTTGTCGTACCACGAGACGACCTTGAAGAATCGATCGGAAAGCTCGATCCCCGCGCCGGCATCGTAGATTGATGAATGCGGGTCGCCGATGAAATCGCTGGAGACGACCGCTTCTTCGGTGTACGCCAAGACGTCCTCCATCGGCCCTTGGGCCGCGGCTTTCATTGCCGCGTTGATCTGGGCCAGGCTCGTCGACTTTTCCGTTCGGAACGTCAAGTCAACACACGAGACATCGATCACCGGCACGCGGTAGGCCATGCCCGTGATTTTGCCCTTCAATTCGGGAATACACAGGCCCACCGCTTTGGCGGCGCCGGTGCTTGAGGGGATGATGTTGGCGTATGCGTTTCGCCCGCCTCGCCAATCTTTCTTGGACGGGCCGTCTTGTGTGGGCTGCGTTGCGGTGACCGCGTGAATCGTGGTCATCAATCCCTCTTCAAGTCCAAATTCATCGTTGATGACCTTGGCCACCGGCGCAAGGCAATTGGTCGTACACGATGCATTGGAGATGACCGTGTCCGTCGCTGGGTTGTAGCTCTCGTGATTGACCTTATAGGCATAGGTGGGAACTTCATCGGGCGACTTGGTCGGCGCAGAGATAATCACGCGCTTCGCGCCCCCGGCAAGGTGTTTGCTCGCGCCTTCGTGGTTGGTGAATAGGCCGGTGGATTCGAGCACGTAGTCGATACCCATGTCGCCCCACGGCAGCTCGGCTGGATCTCGAACACTCAGGCACTTGGTGGAGTTGCCGCAGCAGTTGAAGCCGTCGGGCTCATCTGTGACTTCGCGATCGAAACGCCCATGGGTCGAGTCGTACCGCAGCAGATAGGCCAGGTTGTCCGCTGGGACCAAGTCGTTAATCGCGACAAACTCGATGCCGCCCTGCTCGATGCCGACGCGATAGACCAGCCGACCGATGCGTCCAAAACCGTTGATCGCCAGTTTGATGGCCATGACGTGCCGCTCCTCTTGTTCTCAAGACGGGCCAGCGTAGAGGGCTCAGGTCACGCGGGCAAGTGGAGTCAGGGGTCAGGTTTGGCACACCTCGGCAGCCATGATCTGATGGGCGTGACTACAGCTGCTCGTAGGATTTGCTGCGATCGATGCGACGGGCGAGTTCGTTGGCGTAACGCACTCCGAGTTCGTCAGCGTGCCGGCGCGCCCAATCGCTGAGCTTGGTGTGACCGGCCGAAGGCGAATCGACGTACAGCAGATCATCCATCAACCCGCGGATTTCCTCGTACGTGATGATCACATCGCCTTTGATTTTGCCCAACATCAATCCAAGCGCAAAGCCTACCCAGGGCGGTAGTGAAACGATGCGTCGGCGCACGCCGATCGCATCGGCAATCGTTCGAACAAGTTCGCGGAAGGTGAAGGTCTCCGGGCCGATCGCGTTGACGATCGTGTTCTGGTTCTTCGCCGCTTGTTCGATAGCCAGTTCGGCAAGGTCCTCGACATAAATCGGCTGCAGACGATACTCCCCGCGCCCAAAGACACCAAACACCGGAAACCTGCGCAACATCCACGCGATGTTGTTGATGAGGATGTCTTCGGATCCAAAGAGTACGGCCGGGCGGAGAATCGCATGCGACAGGCCGCTGTCAATCAGCGCACGCTCGAGTCGCGCCTTGCCGCTGAAGTATTCCAACGGCGAATCGAGCGATGGGTTGGTGATACTGACATGAACGATGCGCTTCACGCCGGCTTCTTTGGCTGCATCGAATAGAGCCAACGTGTTCTTCACCGCATCGGCCTGGCGAAATAGTCGATGGTTGAATCGTACCCAATAGGTGTTGTAGAGCACATCCGCCCCTCTCAGTGCGTCAACGAGTCGAGGCGGATTGTGGAAGTTGTAGCGGAAGATCTCGACCTGAGCGCCGAAGGGATTGGTCCGATCAGGCGAGTTGGTGAGTGTGCGAACAGCGTGGCCCGCTTCAAGCAAGCGCTGTGTGATGTATTTGCCGGTGTAGCCGAACGCACCAGTGACAACGTGGATTTGCGGCGAGTTCATTGCCCCGTCCAAGGTACATCCTTCACGCCGGCCTCCTTGTTCGCGCGGCGCGCGAGCGCAAATAACAGATCACTTATGCGATTCAGATATACGCGCAGGTGTTCGTTGACCGGCCCGACGCGCGCCAGCGCCACGACCTCGCGCTCGGCGCGGCGACAGATTACCCGAGCCAGATGAAGGCGTGCAGCCAACTCCGATCCGCCGGGCAGAACAAAACTTTTCATGGGTTCGTTTGGCCCATCAAACTTGTCGATCCACGCCTCAGCTTGCTTCACGTCCTCTGATCCAATGCGCGTGATCTTGTCCTCGTGCTTGGAACCCAACGGTGCGGCCAGGTCGGCGCCGACATCGAACAACTTGCTCTGAAGCTGACCGAACATATCGAGCAGGTCCGATCCGAAAGGGTCGGCGTTGTCGCACCCAGCGGCTGCCAATCCCACGCAAGCGTTGAGTTCATCGACACTTCCAAAGGCCGCAATACGTGGATGGTCTTTGCCCACTCGATCGCCGCCGAACAGCCCGGTGGTGCCATCATCCCCTGTACGGGTGTAGAGATTCATCTCCAATAGCGTACCCGGCCGGTGTAACGGGTCCCACCCGCCGGCGGTATGAAGAGGGAGGAACCGCCCATACGGTATCCATACGCTTGGAACGCGGTTCCGTGATATATGGAATCCAGCCGAGGCGGTTCATTTGCCAATGACCTTCTTTTCGAACTCATCTGAGGAGGATTCACCATGATTCAACGAATACTGATCTCGCTCACCGCCGTTGCCTTTGCCATCATGACCCCCGGGTGTCTGGTCGTCACCGGCAGCTCGTATCACGAGAGTGGTGTCAAAGTCACCCTGACCACGCTCGATCGACTTGAGCTGGGTACAACCACAGAGGCGTGGGTGATTGCCACATTGGGTGAGCCGACCGAACGGACCGAGGTCAAGGGCGAGCCCAACGTCGCGATTCTCAGGTACGAGCATCGGACCACCGAGCACTCCGGCGGAACCGTGCTGTTCCTCTTCGCCGGCGGCAAGGACGAATCACATACCTCAACCGCCTACATCGAAGTGACTGACGGCGTCGTCACGGACTTTTGGACCGAGTAGACAAACCCCAAGGCGCCGGTGGATATACGACGCCCGCGGATAGCAATCCGTGGGTTCTTGTCCTACCTACTCGAATTCCGCAGCTACTCCAGCGCCGCCGCGCCGCTGATCACTTCCATCAGCTCGGTCGTGATCTGCGTTTGGCGATTGCGGTTATAGGTTCGCCGCAGCGCCTTGCGAACATCGCCGGCGTTCTCGGTGGCGGCCTTCATGGCGATCATGCGCATGATCTGTTCACTAACGACTGCGTCGAGAAAAGCCTGATAGAGCGCGGTCTTCACCGTCAACGGCAGTAGTTCGTCCAGTATCTCATCGCTGGACGGGCTGAAATCGTACAGCGCCTCGACTGACGGCGATGGGGTCGGTGTTGACGAAGGCGTTGGGGAGGCGTCGACCGCTTCGGGTTGTAATGGCAAGAGCTGCACAATCTCGGGTACCTGCCGGGAATTCGTGATGAACCGCATGTAGGCGACACGGATGGCGTCGTACTTGCCTTCGCCAAACTCCTCGATATACCGATTCGCCATCTGCTCGATCTCGTCGTATCTCGGCTTGTCACCGATCGCGTGGCGTTGGGCGATGGGGATCTGTTGAAAGCGGAAGAAACCCACCGCTTTCTTGCCTGAAGTTTCCAGATCGAGGCTGATGCTGCGCTGTTTGACTTGGCGGACGTGACCAAACGCTTCTCGCAAGACGTTGCCGTTGAACGCGCCACAGAACCCCCGGTCGGAGCTGATGACCAGCAGCAGCTCGCGCTTGGGCGATTGAGCCGGACCGTCGACGAGCGGGTGCTGCAAGTCGCCCGCAGCTGAAACAACCTCTCCCACAAGCTGGCGCACTTTCTGCGAATACGGCTGGGCGGCCTTGGCGCGCTGCACAGCAGTGGTGAACTTGGCCGTGGCGATCATCTGCATCGTCTTGGTGATGCGCTGGATCGTGCCAACGGCGGTGATGCGCCTTCGGATTACTCTGATCTGGGCCATGGGGCGGATAGTGTAGCGAGGGGAGAAGAAAAGGCGACATTGTACTTCTTCAATAATGCCGTAGGGCAGGCTTTGGGCCTGCCTGTCTTAGTGTCCAGCGCCGTAGGGCAGGCTTTGGGCCTGCCTGTCTTAGCAAGACGGCAGGCTGCAAGCCTGCCTTACCTATTCCTCGTGTAGCAAGAAACGGCAGGCCCAAGGCCTGCCCTACAAGATTATGGAATCACCAAGCCGTCGTAGGACAAGGCCATACGCTCCGGCAGCTTCGGATCGAGGTCCGCGTGGGAGATGTCATGGGTCATATGAATGAAGTACGTCTGCTGCGCGTCGATCTGCTGGGCTGTCGCGATCGCTTCATCCACGCTCATATGCGTCCGATGCCTGCGGTAACGAAGCATGTCCAGGATAAGCGTGTGTAGATTCCTCAGCTTGGGCCAAGTCTCCGGCGGCACACTCGAGACATCCGTGCAATACGCCAGCGGCAACGGACCCGGCTGATCCTGGGCAATCTGACCACGACGATCGAGCGCCTCTATACGAAAACCCAGGATCGGAAGCCGGCCGTGCAGCAATCGCAGGGGCGTCCACCGCAAGCCGTGCAAGTCAAGCGACTGCTCCACGTCAATCACCTGCGGGATCAGCGTCGCCACGAATGAATCGTTGACGTTCTTTTCCTTCTCGAAGATGTGTCGGTAGACGCGGCGCAAGTGCTCGAACGTGTGCGTCTCAGCGTACACCGTGATCGGCTGTTCCATCACCGCGTTGAAGCGGCGCACATCATCCAAACCGAACGTGTGATCAACATGGTTGTGTGTATAGATGATGCCATCACATCGCACGATCTTGTGCCGCAACACTTGCTCGCGCAGATCTGGCGAAGTATCGATGAGGATGACGCGTTCATCGCCGTGCGAATCGGTGAATTGAATACATGCAGCAGGTCGAGTCCGCCTATCGCGGGGATCATCTGATGTACACACGTCGCAATCACATCCGATGACGGGAACCCCCGCTGAGGTTCCCGAGCCGAGGATGATAAACCGGATATCACTGACCGCAGCGTCGCTCATACTTGTGAGATCGTAGTCTCTCGTAGCCGCGGGTGAATACCCGTGGGCAGCGCAGGAGAGAATCGGCGTTGAAACCAATTCGCTCCCGCAAATACATGCGGGGCTAGGAGGTCGCGTTGCTGTCTTGGCCCGAAACTCCGGTGAGACGCATCAACGTCGGCATCGTCAATCCTTGCAGCAACAGGCTCACCAACACGACGCCGAAGATTACGGGGACGAGAAAATCGCGCAAGGGTGATTCGGGTAAACCCAACACCAGCGCAAGCGGGATCGCCCCTTTGAGCCCAGCCCATAGCACCACGTGCTTCCAACCGCTGGGCCAATGCCGGCCGAACGTGTACGCGATTGGATACACGATCGCCGCGCGCGCGACCAGAATTGCCACGAACGTACAACCGACTACCAGCAGCACTGTCGGATCGAGCAACCGCTGCGCACCGCCTTCGATGACTTGCAGCTCGATCCCGATCAACAGGAACACGAGTGAATTGACGATGAAGTCGATGGATTCCCAGAACGTTTCGATGGTGTCTGCTGTTCGTTTGCTCATCGCCAGCCGACTGCCGTAGTTGCCCATGATCAGTCCAGCGACGACGACCGCGATCACACCGGAGCCATGAAGTCGCTCGGCCGTGATAAATGTCCCCCAGACGAGAACGATGGTAATGGCGTTTTCCAGGACGTGATCGTTTAGGCGGCGCAATAACCAGAACGCAACCAACCCTAGGGCAAGCCCGATCACGAGGCCGAGGCCGACGACTTGCACGAAGGTGATAATGCCGCTGACGATTGACAGCGAATCAGCGGCGCTCGCATCATGCGCACCCGTGGCAATCCCAGTGACGACGGCCGTGCGAAGAATAAGGAACAGCACTACACCCGTGCCGTCGTTGAACAAACTCTCGCCCTCGACGAGTGTCTTGAGTCGTTCAGGTGCGTTGGCCGTCTTGAACGTTGCAATGACGGAAATGGGGTCGGTCGGGGCGAGCATCGCGCCGAACAACAATGCTGGCAGCCACACCCCGTGCTGATCGACAATCGCCTGCGGCAAAAAGAACTTCACCGCGAAGGCGACGGCGATCATGCTGACAATCACGCCTGGGATAGCGAGTGCCGCCACCGGAATTGCCTTGCGCTGAAGGTGCCCCAGGTCAAGGTGCAGCCCGGCTTGGAACAGCAGCGGGGGGAGGAACAATACGAGCACCAGTTCCTCAGTAATTTTCACATCATGTGGCGCTAGGCCCATGAGCGCGACAACCAGCCCCGCCAGTACTAGCGCAATGGTGTAGGGAATCCGTATGAACTTCGTCAGCACACCGATGATCGCGGCGAACCCCAATAGGGCGACGAACATCCCAACGGTGTTGGAGACGAGGCCATGCTCGCCCGCGCTTGCCAAGATCATCGTCGCTGCCATGGCCACAGCATATCGCGATAGCGGGGTAGATGAACAACTGCGTCCCAACCGCAATCGGTCGTCTACACTGGGGCGATGGTCGTTCGACTACGCGTCATACTCTGGGGGCTCTCGCTGACCTTAGCTGCGGCTGGGGTTGCGCTCTGGATATCGCTGGGAGCCGACGCCTTCGTATGGGGTCTTCTTCTGTGCTCAACGACCGGCATCGTGTTTCTGATCGTTACCAGACCGACTGCAACTTCTGACGTTCAGGAACCGGACGATGTCAGCCAACTGTCCCAAGAGCGCCTCCAACAATTGATTCGGGGGACAAGCATGCATCTGCGGAACATGCACTACCGATATACCGTGCGGGCTGAACATCACCAACTGAGTGATCGGGAATGTTTCAACGCCGAGGTCAACGGTGTGCATCTGGGATTCGTGCCAGTCGTGATCGCTGACGTTTCGACGGACAAACAGGACTACGGGTTTGTTGCGTTCGTCTTTGATGGTCGGCGCTGGCGGGGCCCGGGATTGCCTTGCCCCGGTGGACGGGACCGAGCGCTGCGACACGCTTTTCGTTGTGTCTCGCCGCTGGACGAACCGGATGCATGAACGTCGCAGCGCGCTTACAGATCATACTTCGGCCGGTGTTGTGGATTGCATCGCTTCGCGCAAACGGTGGATCACTTGATCAGGCTCATCAGCGCCGCACACTGCTGAGGATACCGCCACGCCCTTGACGCCGAGTTGAACGAGCTGATCGATATTGCTCGGTGTGATTCCGCCGATCGCCAGATGCGGCAGCTTGCTCCAGGCAAGGTATTCACGCAGATAGTCCGGGCCAACGATCGTGTCCTTATGCTTGGTCGTTGTGGGGAACATCGGGCCGACGCCGCAGTAGTCCGCCCCGTCGCGCAGCGCCTGCTTGGCTTCAGTAAGCGTCGAGGTGCTAACGCCGATGATGAGTTCCCGGCCGACGATCTTTCGGACTTCAGCGCACGGCGAATCAGTTTGACCTACATGAACACCATGCGCACCACTGAGCAGCGCGATATCCGGGCGATCGTTGATGATGACAGTTGTCTCCATCCCAGCCGCTTGCACAAACTTCGTTGCACGCCGCAGGAGTTCCGCGTCATCCAACTCCTTCTCACGCAACTGAATGCAATCAGGCTTCGCATCCAAAATCGCTTCAGCGACTTCATACCATCCGCGACTCCCGCACAACTTCTCGGAAAAGATCACACACACCGGCCATTGGCGCGCAAGCCCCGAGCCAAGCGCACGGTTCAGTCGTTGTTCAAGGTCGTATCCGCGGTAGCGCAGCTTCTGAATGTACGCGGCAAAGTCCGTGTCGAGCGTCTTGCCATACTCTTCCAAAACACGCATCGCTTCGCCAAGTCGCTTGCCAGCGGCGATCACAACATCCGCGGTGCTCGCGCGGGCAGCCTCAGCAGACGTAGCGATTTCGGTCCCCACATCCTCGGGCGTGTTGCGATTGAGTTGTAGATCGTCAAAACGTCGCAGCGCTTGAGACAGATCGTGGCGAAGCTGTTTCAGTTCGGTTGTCAGGTTGACATCGTTCAGACGGAAGCGCGCCGTCTCCTCCATGACCCGAAGCGCCTCACGCGCTCGATTGGCATTGGCATCGAGAATTCGTTCGATCGCGGTCACGCGAGAATAGTAGGGTGGCCAAGCCTATGCCGTTGCCGGATCGACAACTGTTTCAGCTGGGTCCTCGCCGCGCTCAATCGCCAGGATTTTGTTGACCCGGCGTTGGTGTCGGCCACCGTCAAACGGTGTGGCGAGCCAGATATCGACGATCCGCGCCAACTCATCGTGCGAAGTCATCTCACCGCCGAGGCACAGCACATTCGCGTCGTTGTGCCGCCGGCTGCGCTCGGCATTTACTTGGTCGTAAACCAGAGCTGCACGAACACCGGAGATTTTGTTCGCCGCGATCGTGACGCCAACGCCGTTGCTACAAACAAGGATGCCGCGCTCGACCTTTCCATCGGCCACGGCCCGGCCGACGAGATACGCGACGTCCGGATAATCGCACGACTCGCCGCTGCAATCGCCTAGGACAGTGGTCTCATGGCCTGCAGTTTGCAGGTGCGCGTCCAAGCTTCCAATTGCTTCGACTCCACGATGATCAGCCCCCAGCGCGATCTTCATCGCCAAGCACTCCCTTCAGTCGTTGCGGAATCAGGTGCATAAACCGCTCGGCCAGCAAATCATACGCGCTCTGATCGAGCCCGAGCGGATCCTCAATGTCTGTCTCGGGATCGAGGCACATGATCTTGTTCTGGTCATCGCTGTCACTGATCAGACTGCGCGCCGCCGTGACGTGCGCCGCGGTCATGCAGAACACAACTTCGGCGTTGGTGATCATCTGAGCAGTCAACGTCTTGGACGTACCGTCATGTTCGATTCCTCGCCCGGCGAGTGCCGTGATGGTCTGGGCTGTGGGATGCAGGCCATCCGGCGCGGAGGCCCCAGCGGAAGCGACGAAGACATCGTCTCGCTCGCCCAGCAGGCCGTTATCGACCAGATGCCGTGCAATCGCCTCCGCCATGGGGCTGCGGCACGTGTTTCCGCTGCATACGAAGAGGATTACCCGCATAAAACGTGGTCTGGAGCGAGGGCCTACGGTCCGTGAGGAGCTGATCCTACCGCGCCCCGGTCCTGAGGGGTTGTCCGGCGGCGATCCGCCCGCAGGGGATGCTTCTGTCACATTCGGCGACTGTACTGTACAGTACCGCCAAGGCTTGAGGTCGGCTGACCGACCAGCGCCAGGAGATCGCCAGGTGGAGTTCGTCGCCTACGACGAAGTCATGGAACTGTTACAGGAACACGGCGTCCGTGAGGTCGCTGACGGCGACGATCGTGTCTGCCTGGAGCTGGCTAGCGACGAAGACGTCGTCCATCTGCACCTAGCCAGCGAGAATAGCGAGATCGCCCCCCGGGAAGGGGCCAGCGTTCTGTGCGTCGATACGCAGCGTCTGGCCGGTGCCGTCGAGCACATCATCCACAAGCTTCACCTGAGCCAAGTCCTGCTGATCCCCGTTGCCAAATGGCGCAATGTCTTTGATGCAGTCGCGTTCAGTCTCGCAGACAACCAGGACTGGCAAGCAGTGGACACCGCTGCCACGGTCGAACTGAACACGCGCGATCCGTTGCTTTGCGAGCCCGGGGATTTCCACACCGTCAATGCACTGATGGAAGCGCTGCTCAAGGATGCTGATCGTCCCGAGCAGGGCCTGCATGTCACTACCACCGCTGCGCCCGTTATGGTTCGACTCGAGCCCGACGGGGCTGTCCGCATCAGCATCGGCAACGCCGTGCTCGCCGATCAGATCATCGAGACGTTCAGCACCTAGCGCCGAGCAAGGCCGGCCGCCCCAACGATTTGGTTGCAGCACGCAAGCCGATTGGCCGATAAGTTCCGGTAGGTGCGCGGGACGACCAAACCGTAACCGCCGCTCGGCCAATGAGTCGGGCGCATCAGCCAAGGACGACTCGATGCAAGTCTTGCTTGATAAGAACGTGTGCGATGTGGCTGCGGATACCGTCGAGGAGGCGATCACAGCCTGCGCCGACCTCGTTGAAGCCCAAGGACGAATGATTGTTGACGTTCACGTGGACGGCACGCGTTGGTCGGAAGAGCAACTCGATTCCTCCCAACGCCAGTCCACGACCGCGCAGGTCGTCGAGCTCACCAGCGCCGACCCAGCGCAACTGGTATTGCAGACCTTTGAAGACGCCGCGGAAGCGCTGGCCAATGCTGACGAACTTCAGCACGAAGCAGCCGAGTTGCTCCAGTCCGATCAGCGGACGATCTGTATGGACAAAATGGGCGAAGCATTGTCGATTTGGCTCTCGGTTCAGCAAGCGATCGTCAAGGGATCGCAGGTCGTTGGCTTGCAGCTTGACGATGTCGCTGTGAACGGAACGCCGATCGTCACCTCCATCGTCAAACTCAACGAGCAATTGCGGATGCTGCGCACAGCCCTGGAGCAAGACGATCAGATCGCACTGGCCGATGCGCTGCTCTATGAGTTTCCCGACGTCGTGCGCGAGTGGCAAGGCATTCTCGAGCACCTACAAACCTTGGTCAACCAAGAGACCGGCTAACGATGTCGTCCCCAACCACCGCGCGGAAGATCGATGACCTGTTGGGTAAGGCCAACAAGTCGCTCGCGAAGCAAAAATACTTTGAGACCGAACGGTTAGCCGCCGAGGCGATGCTCATGGCCAGGCAGGAGTGTGACTTTACGCGCATGGCGAAGATCGTTCAGCCGCTGCAGGTGGCGAGATTGGGTCGCCTTCAACTCGCCGTGGACGTTGGCACCGTTACCATTCCGGCCGAGCCGTTTACCGAAGACGACGAAATCGAACCTGGATGTTATGTGGTCAAACCACCAATGGTCGGGGTCGATGCCCGGCGATTCCGCCTGGCCGCGTTGGAGCGCCAAGTGCCCGTCGCCGTCGTGTGCCACGAGCCGATTACCGATCTGGGACTCTGCCCGCTTGTCGCGCTCAGTGGCACGGTCGTGGTGCGCACAAAGGTCGATCCGCCCGCTGATCCCGACCAGCCGGACCTGGATTGGATTCTCGACGCGATCGAAGCGCTGGGCGACTGGGCCATCCAGAGCATGGACACACAACGGCCGCCCGAACGCTTCCTCGACGAGCTGTTGTCGCGCATCGACGCCATCCCCGAACACCTCGGCCTGCACGAATGCCTTGAAGCAGCCTGTCGCACCGCAGATGAAGCGGCGCAGTCGACCGCGGCTGGCCGCAAAACCAAAGCCCAGCCGTGACTCGTCGCATCAAACGGCCGAGGCCACGCCGATGGCCCTGGCTTGTGGCCGGCATCATCCTCGTCGCACTCATCATCGCTGACCGAAGCGGCTGGCTGCTCGTCCCGAAAATCGACGACATGAGCGCCTACCACGGCCTGCGGGCCCAAGTTGTCCGTGTGATCGACGGCGACACAATCGAGATCAAACACCCCGATGCGCTGAACGATCGACCCGTGACCCGCATCCGGCTGTGGGGTCTGGATTGCCCCGAGACTGCCAAACCCGATCACCCCGCCGACCCGTACGCTGACGAAGCAACCGAGCGAACGCGATCGCTCGCAGCGGACCGCATGGTAACGCTGTCCTTAGAGTCGCATCGAACGCGCGGCGCCTTCGGCCGTGTGCTCGCTCACATCGAGCTTCCCAACGGATCGAGCCTCAACGAGTCATTGTTGTCCGCAGGACTGGCCGTCGCTGATGAACGTTGGCCGCATTCACTCCTGGGCCGCTACGCCCAGCTTGAACGCGCCGCAAAGCGCTCGGGTTTGGGTGTTTGGTCAGTCGAAGGCGACGGCCCTACGTCCGACGACTAACAAACACACACAATCCCGTTTAGCGGGTGACGCAAAGCGTCCCTCTTCCTCACCCCTCACCCCTTGTTGGCAGGAAGATCAACTGGTCGTCCAATAGACATGGTCAACGCAATCCAGCCATGGGAACAGGAATATGAAGCTCACGACACGAACCTCGTATCGAGTCCTTACTTCGCCAGTACCAGGCTCTACATGATCCGCCGGTACGCCAGGGAACGTCCTCACCGTATCGGCGTTGAGCGATTGCGTGTCCGTACCAACAATATCCCACAAATTCGTGTTGTAATTCCAGAATGAGATTGTGAGTTCCAAGCCGACGGTGTTCGCCGACGATTCGATCGTCACGTCGAGGGTCGATGGAGAATCGTTTGGTAACGTTCCTGTGAAATCCAGCGTAATCGGAGCTTCGGTTGGACCGAGTACGATGCCTGGTTCATAGCACAGATCGCTATCATCCGATTCCAGAACGTCGGCGAGCGTACCGGAAGCAAGGAATCCGCGGAACCCATCGACGTCGTCGGGTGGAGTTGTATCTTCATGCCAAACGGTTAGAACTTGATCGGCAGCGACGTTCTTCAGCGTTGTTTGCGTACCGTCCGGCCAATGGACCGTGATGCTGTCCGCTGAATCGGAGATACCGAGGCCGAACATTGCCTCGGCAGGTTCCTGCCCAAGGAAGCTGGTTCCGGCAGTGATCAAACGCACCGTCGTGCGATCAGCGACCATCGCGCGCACGGTCGCGCCGATAGCGCGGTGATTCGGCCCATGCATTCGCGGTTTGATCACCAGATAATGATTGTTGCCCGCCTCGCCTACCGGTTGGTTCTCCAGCACTCGCAGTGGGCCGCCTACGTTACAGGTTTGCACCATGTCCGGATCACCATCGCGGTCGACGTCAAGTGCAATGAGCGAGCTTCCCCAGTGCACATCGTCGAAGCCGACCTCACCTGACACGTCGGCGAAGGTGACCGGCTCACCGCCTTGATTCAGGAAGAACCTGGATTGGTCGCTGAGCCAGGGTTCGTTGAAGTAGCCGTTGGTGACGGCAAGATCGAGCCAGCCATCGTTATCACAATCGAGAAACGTCGCTCCCCAGCCGAATGCCGTATCTTCGACGCCCACCTGTACCGCAACGTCAGTAAAGACGAGGGCTTCGCCATTGGAATCATTGCGATATAGGAGGTTGTGTCGCCCTTGGTCGAAGACCTCGCTCACGAAGAGGTCGAGATCACCGTCATTGTCATAGTCGGCCATCGCAACACCCATATCGTTCCATGCCTGATTGACGCCGGCCTGGGCGGCGGTGTCGAGGAAGGATAATTTCCGCTGGTTCAGCCACAAGTGGTTTGCGGTGAAGTCGATCGCCCAGAAGAAGTCCATCCAGCCGTCGTGATCGAAATCGTGCGCGATGGGCTGCCAGTGGCCCTCCGTGGATCCACCGATACCGCTTGAAAGACTGATGTCAGCGAACGTCCCGTCGCGATTGTTCAAGAGCACCCGGGCCTCGCCGGCCCAAAGCCCGGTGAATAAGTCGAGATAGCCGTCGTTATTGATGTCGGCAGCGCACAGCCCACCGCGATGCTGCCCGGGGCTGATCACAAGATCTTCTGTGAGACCTGCTTTGGACGTGACATTCTCGAACTGCGCATCATCGACTTGGCGGTAGAGCCGAAGGGTCATCGCATCTACACAGCGTTCGTCTTGGGCGGCGAAGCAGTCGCTGGCAACAAACAGGTCCAGACGATGGTCGCCGTCATAATCAAACCACAGGGCGACGCGGCCACGCTGAAGTGACGCCAGTCCCGCCTCGAGCGCAATCTCTTCAAACTGACCGCCGCCGAGATTCCGGTAGAGTTGGTCGGGCACGCCTTGGGCGTTGGGAACGAACAGATCGATGTCGCCGTCGTCGTCGAAGTCAGCGGCCGCAACGCCGCCCCCCATCCCTTCCGCCATTTGATAGGGCAGAATCCCTCGTTCCTGTCCGTTCTCGATGAACAGAACTTGCGCCTGCGCAAGCGGGGCAACTGCCAGGAGCATACCCGCGGCAACTGATCCGATTATCCAACTTCGAATCTGCAACCGGTTTGTCGGCTGCGCGGCATGAGAAAGGCCGCTCGCCTTGTCGACGCGCGGCCATTGAGCTCTCTGAGGATGGCGAACCATCAGCTGTCCGATCAATTACCTCGGCGACGTCGGCGTCGGAGCCCGGCTAAGCCGAGAAGCGCCAGGGCACCGGGGCCCGGTACGAGTTGCACGTTGTCGAGCGTGAACTGAGCCGGGCCGGTGAATATTTCCGGCACGAACAGATCGAAGCTGATTCGAACGGTCTGGCCGACAAACGCGCTGACGTCGACCGCACCGTTGAGCGGGCCTGTGTCAAGGTTGGTCGTGCCTTGCACTGCCGTGAGGATCAGGTCCGACTGGAGATTCCCGCCTCCGCCGTTCGGTTCGATATTCAGGGTGAATGTGCGGTCGATGCCTCCGCCGAAGGTCAGGTCCCAGGCCGCGCGGTAGTCGAATGTCAAGGTTGGCGCATTAATAAACGCATCTTGGGCAATCCGGATCATGTTCGGGCCACCGGTGGGGTCGCCATCCCAGCCACTCAATGCATCGAACTGGCCATCCGTTGGTGTGTTGTTCCAAGGCCAGCCGAACGTGTTCGTCGTTCCTGCAGCATTGACGCTAAGCGGCCAGAAAGGTACCGCGAGGTCCTGGGTAACCCAGCTCGCAAAGTTCCCGGTCTCGAAACTACCGTTGGCGATCTGTGCTTGGGTGGATCCAGCCGCGGAAAGACTCAGCAGCGCGCCCGCTCCGAGCGCTAGTGTTTTCTTCTGCATCGATTCCTCCTCCTCGGGCATAGGGCGTACATGCGGTTCCCGACTGCCCATACAAAAAGAATGAGAGAGCCACAATGGGACTCTCTCTTTTAGGGACTCAGATTTTGGACCCGGAACGCATGTCGAGGATAACTGCGGCGTCGGCCAGTTGCAAGGACTTTCTCGCTACTTTGTCCGCGTGGAGTGCTTTGGCCCGCGGATAAGGCGATAAGTGCCTTTGGATCAGTATGTTACACACTGGCCTGTCGAAACTCGGGATGTCGCTCCTCTACCGGCGCATCAGATTTCGGTCGTACTCGTGGCTCTCGCGATACGCGTAGTCCGACCCCGAGTTGAACAGTCTGGGCTGTCAGGGGCCCGGCTGGCCGATGGCACCCGCCGTCGAGTCATGCACCTATGGACGAATGCCGTTCAGATAAGCCGTAAGTCCTTTTGCCAAGTGCGGTTACGCGCGC
>CBDUST010000020.1:0-27587 GCA_965369945.1 uncultured bacterium
GTCTTGCACGTCCATCTTGTGCAGTAGCCGCTCGGCCATGAACCGATCCAGGACGACGACGTTGCGCGCCTGGCGAAGAATCATGCGGTTGAACCAGTTGAACACCTTGACAGCGCCCGATGACGGCTTGATCCATCCCATGGCGATCATCTGATCGGGGTTGATGTCCATGACCCAATAGGTGATGGGCCGGCGGCGCACGGCGCTGATCAGTAGCGCCGCCGCGGAACACAGCGGCGGCGAGGTACTCACCAACAAGCGATCCAACGGCCGAGTCAACAGCCCACGCACCACGCATTGCACGAGGAACGCGCTTTGACCCAACAATCGCAGCAGTATTGACTTCTTGCCGAACGATGACAACGGCAAGCACCGAATGTCCACTCCCTCGACCGTTTCTCGCGGTGGGTACTTGATGGAAGGATCGTCGTAGCCGCGAGCAGAAGTGAGCACGACCACGCGATAGCCGCGCTTGACCATGGCGGCGGCGGCATCGGCGATGTGCTGGCCGACGCTGGCCGGATCAGGCGGGTACACCTGAGAGAGAATCAGCAGGGTTTTTTTTTGCTCGCGGTCAGACACGGGTTGGAGTCCTGGGCCGAATCAGATCGCCGTCAGCTTCCTACCCTTGTCAGAGCTTAGGCACTGCTGGCCGTCGCGCCGTACTTGGCCATGTACTGGTCGTGAATCCAGGCGTAGGTCTTGGCCATCCCGTCACGAAGTCGAATGCTCGGTTCCCAGTCAAAGTACTCTTTGATCTTGGTGTTGTCGGAGTTTCGGCCGTTGACGCCTTTCGGTGCATCGAGTTTGTAATGGCGGTTGAGCTTGATCCCGGCGATCTCTTCCACAATATCGGTGAGTTGATTGATCGTCACCAGTTCATTCGAGCCGACGTTCAGCGGTTCGAGCACGTCGCCGTGCAGCAACATCTGCGTGCCTTTGACGCAGTCGTCGATGTACATGAAGCTTCGGGTTTGTTTTCCGTCACCCCAAACTTCCATATCGTGATCGCCGGTCGCTTTGGCGTGAATCACCTTTCGGCACAGCGCGGCGGGGGCCTTCTCGCGGCCGCCTTCCCACGACCCGTCCGGGCCGTAGACATTGTGGTAGCGGGCTACGCGCGTCTCAAGCCCGAAATCCTCGCGGAAGTGCCGGCACATCCGCTCGGTGAACAGTTTTTCCCACCCGTAGCCGTCTTCGGCATCGCCGGGATAGGCGTCCGCCTCCTTCAGCGCGACCACGTCCTCGGAGGTTTGCTTGTCTTGGGCATAGACGCAAGCGGACGAGGAATAGAAGAACCGCTTCGCCCCGCGGTCCCGAGCGGCCATGAGCATGTGCGTGGTGATCAGCACGGAGAGCATGCACTTGGCCTTGTTCAGCTCGATGAACCCCATGCCGCCCATGTCCGCGGCGAGCTGGTATATCTCGTGGGCGCCTTCACACGCTTGATAGCAATTGCCCTTTTCAGACAGATCGAGCTGAAGGTTCTCGACGGCGTCGTGGACTTGATGCCACTCATCGAAGGGCTTGATATCGGCGCAGCAGATGTTGGTGTAGCCCTGTCGCAGCAGGTCGGCTGCCAGATGCCCGCCGATGAACCCGCCGCCGCCTCCGATGACGACTCGTTGATCTTTGCTCACTATGGTGCTCCTCCTCGTTGGCTGGTTCAGGG
The DNA here is from genome assembly GCA_965369945.1 of uncultured bacterium. Lineage (GTDB taxonomy): Bacteria > Planctomycetota > Phycisphaerae > Phycisphaerales > SM1A02 > JADFNO01. The sequence goes on from CBDUST010000020.1 coordinate 1,673, forward strand.
TCGGCTCGGGGCTGAATCGAGCCCCAGTCCGGCTCCGATCGCCGCGTGCGTTATCGGACGCTGGCCGGGCCTCGTTGACCCAATACAGGTGTCCCGGCTCCTCTTATCCGGCGACAACGTGCTTACGTAACAATACCCCGCTCAGGTTCGCTTTCCAACGTGAACAGCCAGCAGGTGTTTGCTATCAGGGCACTTGCGACAATCAGCGAGAATGGGTGGGTCGGCGACCCTGAGCCGTCTGGAGTTGGCGCTGAGACGGCAGATCGAATCAGCCTTCAAGACTCACGGTTCCGCCGATCAGCGCGCCGTTGGGCGGCTTGAGTGTGACTGACTCGGTGGGATGGGCGTTGGGTGTAGTCTGGAGACGACTGGCAGCGGCATTTTCGTCGGCCAGCTTCTTCAGGAGCATTGACCAAGTCTTGTGCTCGTATCGAAGCAGCTCGAGCACCTCTTCCATCACGGCCGGATCGCGGTCGCCGGCGGCGGTCACCAGTCGGCTGTACAGGAAGGTGTACAGCGATGCCAACCGTTCGCACAGCTCGGGCTCGACTTCCGGCTTCAAGGCGTTGATCAGCTCCATCAGGATCGCCTGGCATCGGCTGATGCCATCGAACGCAGCCTCGTGATCCTGGTTCTCCAGGCCGACCTTGCCTTGCTCGGCGAACTTCAGGGCCCCGTCGAGCAACATCAGCCGAAGCTCAGCCGGGCTGGCCGTGAGGACCTTGGTTCGCAAGTACGCATTGGACTGTGTGGCGGTCATCGTCCAGGGCTTATCGGCTCATCCATGGGCCAATGTGCGTCGGGATCGCTGATTTTCGCAAGCTTTTCTAGGTGCCGAAGCTCTGGGCCAGGGCGAGGTTCCCGTTCAGCGACAGCAGCGCGTTACTTTGCCCTTGAAGTACCGCCAAGGCTGTTTCCATGGCCACGAACTGGCGCTCCAAGCGCAGGCGCTTGGCCTCCAGTCGCTCGTCAAACCGCTCGATCCGCTTCTCAGTCAACTCGATCTGGTCCTCGAAGACCTTGTCCGCCAACGTCACGGTGCCGTCGATCGAATTGGTCATCCGTTCAATCAGCCGATCGAACAGCTCGCCGAAGCCTTGCTCTGTAATGATCTCTTTGTTGACCTCGACGGTGATGAATTCGTCGATCGACTCTTTGGTCAGCGTGGTCGCTTCGAACGCCGCGAACAGATTCTCTACCGCAGTCGGATCGGTTTTGTACGCTTCGTCGAACTTGGTCCGGTCAAACTCCAGAACCCCCTCCTTGCCGAGTGTGAGACCCACTTGGCTTAGGCGCTGATACTGTGTCTCAACGCCGTCAGTCGTTCCCTGCACGACCCTGAACAGCGCATCACGAACCTGCGACACGGTGTTGTCGCCCAAGAGCACGCCGCGTGCTTCGGTATCCACGTCGAAGAAATCGTGGTCGTTGATTCGCCCGATCACGTCGTTGAAGGTCGTGGCGAAGTTGGCCACGGCTTCGGTGATCGCGTTGACGTCGCGCTTCACGGTTATGGTTACCGCCTCGTCGCTCGCTTTGAGCAGATCAATGGTCACACCCTGCAACACGCTATTGAGCGTGTTGGAGTCGTTCGTGATCAGGAAACCGTCCGACGGATCGGTCGAGCCGAAGAACACCTTGGCGTCTTGCGCTTGGGTCAGCGTGGTGAAACCCAGGTCTTCGGTAAGGGGATCGTTATCAATGATCAACTCGCCGTCGCGCCCGCTGATCAAGGAAGTAAGAGTAAGATGGAACGGCGTCGCGCCCGTGCCGGTGTTGATGACCGACGCCGAGACGGGAATGTTCGCTGCATTGATTTTGGTCACGATCTCATCAAGTGTGTCGCCGGTCTCCAGCTCGACGACCTGCTCGTAACTTCCATCGATGCTGAGAATGACGTCCTCCGCTTCGCCCAGGATATTCAGATCCGCCGCGGTGGTTCCGCTCAGCGATGTGACCTTGATCGGAACGAACGGGTTCTTATCGTTGTCCACTGCGGTATCTTCGATGAGAAGGCCGTCACCGTTATCGTTTATCCGGGCGTTGATCTCCAATCCGCGTGAGTTGATCTCTAGCATGATGTCATACAGCGTCGTGGAATCCGATTTGATGCTGACATCAGCCGTCTCGCCCAGTCCATCTCGAATCCGAAAGACGCCGGTTCCGACGCCTCGGCCGTAGTTTAGATCGCGCAGCAACACCGCTTCGGAGACATACTGCACTTGGAGGTTGTCGCCGGTGATCTGATCGCCGACGGCCGCAGCCGTCACAGTCCCGGTGATATTCAGCTCCGCCGCCGCAACGCCGGAGATATCGAAATCGAACCCTCCGTCCACGTTATTCGTAATCACCAACCCCGTGCCTTTGGCGTTGAGACTCGCGGTGACGTCTACGCCGCCGGGGGCGTTGATGAGATCGATGATGTCACTGAGCGAACCCGTTTCGTCGAAGTCGAACGCCTCGATAGTCCCGTTACCATCCTGAATACTCATCGCGGTGTTGCCGCTGAGTCCGGCTCCGCCGTTGAGATTGCGCACGAGCACGGAGTTCAGCCCGGCGATGAGGCGATCGCCTTCGACTGTATTGGCTGCGACGTCGGCTTCGATGCCGAGGTGCTCGGCGGCACTGGGGCCGCCGCCGGGCGCACCAGTAATGACGAGGTTGTTCAAAACGCTGCCGGTGATATCGGTGATCAACAAACTGACGCCATCAATGGGGTCAATCTCCGCGGTGATCTTCGTGTTTGGGTCGCCGGTTCCTAACTCCGTGGCGTTGTTGATGCGATCGATGACATCCTGAATTGTCACCACAGCCGGGTCTTGCACTGTATTGGGGATGATCGCGCCTGTGATGACGCCGTCCTCTGATCCGTCAACGTCGCCCTCACCGCCGTCGATCGCCAGGATGCCGAGGTCCTGTGCCGTGTCGTCGCCTTTGGGTCCCGCCCCAACGACCTGCAACGTACCGCTGCCGGGACCGATGTCCGTCAGAGTGAAGCCAGTGCCGTCGCTGTTTATCTCCAGCTTGAGATCACCGGGTATCAGCTCGGCGTCAAGCTGTGAGTTGACCCGGTTTATCAACTCCAGCACGGTCGTCACCGCTTCGTCCGTGACATCATCGTTCTCATCGAGCAGTTGCCCGAGGTCAATGTCAACGATCTCGCCGTTGCGTGTGATGACCTGGAAGTCAGGTTCGCCGTTGACGATCGTAATGCCGTCACCGTTGTTGAGGTCCGACAGCTTCGTGTCGTCTTCGATCACCTTGTCGATCCGTCCGAGATCGATGTTGAACTGTGTCGTATCGCGCGCTGTGATTCTCAGATCCGAAAGATTGTTTTGAATGAGGACGCCGTTCCCATCGTTCAGTGACCTCAGCGTTGACGATCCGCCGAGCGTTCTAATATCCGAGCCGGTGATCACGTTTCCGACAGCCGCAACGTCGATCCCCAGATCCTCAGCAGTCGTGTCACCGGGGGCGCTCTCGATCGAAAGTGTGTCGCCGCCGCCGGAAGTATCAGTAATGACCAGCCCGTCGCCGGAGAAAGTTGCGGTGACCGCGACGTCGTCGGAGTTGTTGATGGCGTCGATCACTTCGTTGATCGAAGTGGCAGCCGTAAGATCGATCGTGCCTTCGTCGCCGTTCTTATCGGTAATAATGATCTTGCCGCGATCGACGCCTGCCCCGCCGTTCAAGTCAACCAACTCCGTGTCCGGGCCGACGAGCCCCTTTCCAAACTCGAAGCTCAGACTGGTCAAGCTCAACGGCGTGGTATTCTTGTCAGCGTAACCCTGGGAGAGCTTCTGACTCGCCGTCACCAACTGCTTGACGATGAAGGTGAACGTCCCGGGCTGGGCGGACTTGCCCGTGGAGACGGTGAGTATCTCCTCATTGGAGCTGGTCCCCAACGTGGATTTGAAGATCAGATCGGCCCGAAATGATTTCGAGGCCGTCTGCATATTGAGCAGCCGGCTGTTGATATCCATCAGCGCAAGCTGCTTGGCTTTGAGAGACCCGATCTTGGCTTGGAGTGGTATTTTGCCGCGCGCTTCCAGCGCGAGGAGTTGACTGATCAGCGAAGCGGTGTCAATTCCGCTGATAAGGCCGATGCCGGTCGAGATTGCGCCCATTGACTCTGTACGCTCCGCTCTAGGCCGCCTTGGTCCACTGGTTCGGCGGGTCGCCGTCGCGCCACCTCGGCCGATCCAGCCCCGCGCGCCGAAGCGCCAGGATATCACTGGCCCATCCGGCCAGCGATCGGCTGAATAGTTGCCGCGACGCCTCGACCATGCGCTGCGCCTCAGCGGGCGACGGCGTCCCATTCATCGGCAGGTTGGGGCCGGTCTCATCCATTTCTTGCCGCTCGCAACTATCCTGCAAACGTCGCTCCAAACACCATCCAAGTGCCCGGCGACACACACCGAACGCTCAGGAGCGTCTGAACCCTCCTCGGCTTATACAACGTCCGACTCTTCCACTTGTTATACTTGCGCGATAACGCGCAATACCGGCGCAATGGCCGAAGTGTTTGATGTGTGGCGCGCACCGATGCGCGGTGACCCCGGCGTCGCGAGATCGTTGGCGGCGTCCGAGGGCGCTACTCGCTGACGAAGCCCAGTCGCTGCATCAACCCGTCGAATTGATCGAGCGAATAGAAATCGATCGTCAATCGACCCGTTCCCTTTTTCTTACCCTGGGCAATGGCGACCTTCGTTCCCAAGTGTTCGCCAAGCTGACGCTGCAAGTCCTGAAGATGAGGATCGAGTGCGACTGGACCGTCGAGCCCGCCGGCCTTGGACCGGTTGGTCAATCCGCTGACGCGCTGCTCCAGAGTTCGCACCGACCACCCCTTGCGGATGGCTGCCTCGGCCAGGCGGCGACGCTGCATGGAGTTAGTGATCGCTAACAACGCCTTGGCGTGACCCACGGTGATCTGCTCGGTGCGAAGTGCAGCCTGACTGGTCTCGTCCAGCTCCAACAGCCGGAGGAAGTTCGTCACACTCGAGCGATTCAGACCCACTCGCTCAGCCAGCTCTTGATGCGTTAGGCCATGCTGGTCGATCAACTGGCGGAACGCTTCGGCCCGCTCGATCGGGTTGAGATCCTCGCGCTGCAGGTTCTCGATCAGTGCCCAAGCCATGACGGTTTGGTCGTCGAGCTGTTGCACGATGGCAGGCATGGGCGACAAGCCGACGAGCTGGGCCGCCCTCCAGCGCCGTTCGCCGACGACCAGCTCATACCCCCCGCCCCCGGATGAACTGGGGCGCACAACCACCGGTTGCATTAGCCCAGCAGATTGAATCGATGCCGCCAGCGACTGGAGAGCCTCTTCGTCGAAGTGCTTTCGTGGCTGGTTCGGGTTCGGGTGGATCTGCCCGATCGGAATCATTTGTACAGTGCCGCCCCCGGAATGGAGAGGGATAGATCCTGTTGGCTCAGCCTGCTCGGTCATGACTGTTTGATCTGAGGCCGCCTCAGGCTTCGTCTCAATCTGCACGGGTGTAGAGATGAGGCTGTCCAGGCCGCGGCCAAGGCGGCGACGAGATCGATCAGTTCGGCGTTGGGCCATGAGGTCTTGCTCCCGAGTACAGGATGGTCACCTCGTTTGTACACGGTTGTTCCACGTGGAACAACCGGCATCATGCGCGGCAACCCCAAAGCGTTATCGGACAAGGTTCTGACAAAACTGGTCGATTCATGCCAACTGCTCCAGAACGCCAGCTTGTGCGGTCCGCAGCGGCAAACCACAGATCGCCTCGCTCGACCTTCGTAAGACGACACACTGGTCGTCGGATCCGCATGAAGGGTAAGGGGATTCCCGTGGTTTGGTCGGCAGGCTTGAGTTGCTCCAATCCCCTGCCGATACGCTAATGGCAGGCTCTTGACGGGGTGCGAAAGGCGGATCCCTCCATGACCGACCACGACGCAGTGACTACCGCGGAAGAAGCGCTCGATTGCATCGAACAGGCTTCGGGGACGCTGCCGGTGCTGCATGGGGATATGGAGCAGGTCCACCGGTTGGCGACGCTGGGCACGCTGGCCGCGTCAATCGCCCACGAGATCAACAACATCCTCACGCCGGTGCTCGGCTACGCCCAATTGGCCAAATCAGATCCAGGCGATGTTGATCTCCAGGCCAAGGCCCTGGACCGAGCCATCGTCGGCGTCGAAGCGGCCTCAGCGATCGCCGAAGCCATGCTCGGGTTCGCTCGGCCCAGCGATCAGGACGAGCCGGCTAGGGTCAGCGCTGTCTTGGATGCGGCCCTGACCTGCCTTGCGCGCAAGCCCGAAAAGGACGGCGTGCGTTTGCACACCGATGTGGATCCGTCGCTGGCGGTGCAAATGCGACCAGTCTCGCTTCAGCAGGTGTTTATCAATCTGCTGCTCAACGCCTTTGCCGCGCTCGGTGGAAAACGCGGCGAGGTCTACGTGTCGGCAGTGGCAATTGAGCCGACCACGACACAGATCACGATCGCTGACACCGGGCCGGGGATTCCCTCCGAGATCGAAGGCACACTGTTCGAACCGTTCGTCACGACCGACCGGTCAGATGCGCCGCGGAAGGGGTCCGGGCTCGGCCTGGCCGTTTGCAAGCAACTTGTTCAGGCAGCCGGCGGAACGATCACGGTCCAAACAAAGCTCGGCCGGGGCACCGTATTCACCCTCCGCCTACCGGCCGCTGACAGCCAGACCGCTACCAATGATGCCGCGCTAGATCACGGACGATCAAGCAAGAAGGCAGCATGATCTCGCTAGATCGACGTGTTTATAGCGTACTGTCGTTATCTACCTATATTCATCACCTATCTTTCGGCATCTTGCCAATGATGTGCGGTCCTTGAAGTCGCGGTGGTCCTGCCAGGTGGATGGGGCGAGCGGAGTCTCGGCGCACAGGTGTTTGGAAGCGAGTACGATTCGGGCGTGGTTGATGCGGCGACGCAGATCGAGCAGCTTCGTAAGCACCGGCAGCGGCGGGAGCGAGATTTGTCGATTACTCAGCTCGTTGGGGCGATGGCTGACGATGCCCGCCGAACGCACCGTCGGCTCGGCGCGCTGATCGATCTGTGGTCCCAGCTGGTGCCGGGCGAGCTAGAGCAGCACAGCCGAGTCTTGGGGGTGCGCGGCGGCGTCGTGCAAGTCCAGTGCGATTCGAGTTCGACTAAGTACGAACTGGATCGACTCCTGCGGCAAGGGCTAGAGCAGGAACTTCGCAAACGATATCCCAGCACGTTGACGAAGATCAGACTCAGCATCGGCGACGTCGAGCCGGGCCGCTGATCCTGGACCCCAGAAGGGCCCCGGAACGACTCCCGCTGCCCCGAAAACGACTCCCGGCCCCGAAAACGACTCCCGGCCCCAAAAACGACTCCCGGCCCCAAAAACGACTCCCGACCCCTTTTGTGGGAATGCGGGGTTTATTTGCCGACGCAGAAGGTGGAGAAGATGCGCCCCAGTACATCGTCGGGGGTGATGTCGCCGGCCAACTGGGAGAGTTGGTCAAGCGCGAGGCGCATGGAGGCTGCGGTTAGTTCGGGTTGCGGAAGGTCTGGCCGAAAAAGACTCCCGTCCCCTTTTGTCTCGCCGGTTTCCGTGAGTGATCGGTGTGCGTCGGTGAGATGGGTGTGAGCGGCGCGCAGCGCGGATTCGTGGCGGGGGCGCAGGGCCAGTGCATCGGCGGCGAGACTGACGGCTTGATTACACAATCGTTGGGCGATGATGCGGCGAAGCTCGTCAAGACCTTGGCCAGTTTCGGCGCTGAGGAAAATGCCTTCTGAGTCTGGGGCCACCGAGGCGAGATCTAGCTTTGTGCGAACGACTATCTCAGTTGGAGTGAGCGCGCGCGAAGCCGCAAACGGCTGGGTGGCGGGCACACAGCGCAGGATCAGTTCGGCCCGGTCGATCGCGTTCTGGGCTGCGACCTGCATCAATCCGCTGAGGCCATCGGCGGCATCGTCAGCCCCGGCCAGATCAACGAGCATGACCTCGGCTGGGCCGTGATCGGTCTCGATGCGTAGCGGTTGGGTTAGAACGTCGCGCGTAGTGCCGGCAATTTGTGACACGACGGCGCGCTCGACGCCGAGCAGCGCGTTGAACAACGTGGATTTACCTGCGTTGGGCTCACCGATCAACACCACCCAGGGGATGGCCTCTAGCTGTTCCATCCCAATCGCGCGGCTGAGCTGCGCTGTGATCTGTTCATCCAGTGCGGTGAGTCGATCGTGCAGATCCTGTGGCGTGATCGGAATGACATCTTCCTGGTCGGTGAAATCGAGCCCCGCTTCAACCAGCGCTAGAGCCGACGCAAGATCATCGGCAAGTGAGCGGGCAAACGTGCTGAGCTTTCCTGTGGCGAGCAATCGAGCGGCGCGCAGCTGGGCGTCGGATTGAGCTGCGATCACAGCCGCCACGCCCTCCGCTTGCGTGAGTGTCATCTTGCCGTGCATGAATGCCCGAGCGGTGAACTGACCGGCTTCGGCACGGCGTGCGTCGATCTTGTGCGCTTGGGCTGTAGAGAGGAGCTCGTCGATGACGCGCTGAAGCAGGATCGGATTGCCCGGCATTTGGACTTCGGCAGCGTCTTGGCCGGTGTAGGAGTGGGGAGCGTGAAATGTCAGGACCAACACCGGTAGGTCGTTCGCGCGAAGCCGCAAGCGGCCCGGATGAGCGCCGCGTTGCGAACGAATGTCGGTGTTTACGTGTTGAGCCAGCAGATCAAAGGTCTGATCGCCGCTTATCCGCAGGAGACCGCGCGCGGAATATCCAAGTGGTGAGGCAACGGCCAGAATTGTGCTGGTGGAATCCACGGCAAAGGAGTGGATCGATACCTATCGTTTCTTGAATTTCTTGGCCGGGGGCTTGCGCTTTGCCTTGGCGCGGTCTATGGCGTCGGCGAACGCCCGCCCCTGGGCATCCTTGGGCTTGCGCTTGGACTTGGCATCCGGCTTTTTCTTCTTCGGGGTGAGGTCCATTTCCTTGATGTGTTTGCGCACATAACGGCTCTCGATGATCCCGATCAGTGTGGATGTGAAGATGTACAGTGTCAATCCCGACGGTGCGTTGTAGAGCATGACCGGGAATAGAACCACCATCATGATCTTCATGATCTTTTGCTGTTGAAGCTGCTCTTTGGTTGTGGACGGACTTGGCGGCGGCGACATGTATTTTTGCTGGATGTAAAAGACCACCCCCATGAGGATCGGCAGCAGGTTGAGCCCCGTTACGTTGATATTGCCGAACAAATGAAGCGGTGTGGCGAACTGCCAAAAGAAGTGATCGGCGCTGGAAAGGTCAGCCAGGAAAGGCCATTCCCAGAACAGTTGGAAGGAACCCCAGAACGCCGGTTCGTGGCGCAGCTCAAACGCAAAGTAAAGCATCGCGTACAGCGCAACCCAAATGGGCATTTGCAGGAACATCGGCAGGCAGCCGAGCAGTTGCAGTGGGTTGGCGCCGCGCTCGCGCATGAGCCGCATCTGCTCGGTCTGGAGTTTCTTCGGCTGGTCTTTGTATTTCTTCTGGAGCTTGTCGATCTCCGGCTTGAGGTCGCCCATCACCTTGCCGAATCGCTGCATGTTGATCTGCGCTTTTTTTGTCAACGGATGCAGCAGGATGCGGACGACGCACACGAGAATGATGATGGAAATTCCCCAGTCGAACGTGATGCCGTGAACGACGGTTAGGAATAGGATCAGGAAATTCGCCAACCATTGAAACGTACAGATGGCGCAGAAGGCCGACATCTGGTAAAGGATCAGCCCGTCCATCGCGAGCGCAGCGAACGGTTGCTGCTTGCCGAGCACGTCCCGATTCAGCGGCCCGGCGTAGACACCAAGGTCAAAGGCGGTCTCCTCACCTGGAGCGACTGAGCGAACGGGACTGTGCAGGCCGGTGAAAACGATCTTAGGCTGATCTTCGAGTTCCGACACTTGCAACCGGATCTCGTTGATGGTGTCCTCGAATGACTTCGATCCTTGACCGGTCTCATCGAGCAGTGGATGCACCGTAAGCGAGAAATAGCGATTGACGGTTCCAAACCATGCGAGGACGTACTTCTCTTCGCGCGAAGTTTCGTTGGGCCATAAGGTCTGGAGTTCGCGCTCTCGCACCCGATCGCCCGCCTTCCCGGCCTTGAAGGCTTTGTCGGCCTTCTTGAGCAGATCCTGGCGCTCCAGCAGCAGATCGTTGTCTTTGGATTTAACGAGATTTGGATCAAAGTTCGGCAGCGGGAGGAATCCGAAGCGCGCTCGCCGGCGATCTATGTAGGCGGAGCGAGCTTTGCGCAGGTCGCCCGGGCCGTACTGTTTCCATTTCACATTGAGCGGCTTATCTGTTCGATTGATGACGCGTTGCTGAAGGTTGAGGTCGTATCCGCCGTCGTATACGAACTGGCGCACGATGTCTGCGATCTTTTCATCATTCTCATCGAAGATCGCAGTTTCAAAACGCCCCGGTGCAGTCTCAGTCCATTCGCTCTTGGCATGATTGAGCCGAACGGTATAGCCGTTGATGACGACTGCATCGGCTGAAAGAACGGGAATGTCCTTTTGCTGCAATTGACCGTTGGCTGTCCAACGGAAAGTCTGTGTTGTTTGTAGGACGTAACGCTGCGCATCGGGTGGCAACGGCGGTGGTGATGGATCACCGAGTTTGAGTGCTGCATAATGCGCCGCGGCGTGGCGACTGTCGGCGGCGGTCTGCCAATGCTCCGATAGGGTGATCTTTTCAATCCCCGCGCCGACCGGCGTCAACTCGATGTAAAGCTTTGCCACCCGCGGATCGAGTGAGCCCAACACCCCCGCCCCCGGAATAGGATTGTCCGGAGCGGTTGGTGCGACGGCCCTTAGTTTGCCCAAGGGTTCTGCTGGCGCGGCTGTTTTCTGTTGCACGGCGGCATCGGCAACAGAGTCTTGTTCGGAATCCGGATTTGGTGTCGAAGCGTCTTGCGGTTGGTTCGAGGCGAGAGTCGATTGACCCGAATCCGTAAGCGATTGATCAGACTCGCTATCGGTAGCCGGTTTTGATCGCTGCGGCGTAAAGACGACCGAAGTGACGACACCAGCCGCAAGGCCAAGAACTACCAACGGAACAATGATGCGTCGAGCGCGAGGATTCATAACCGTATCTATAAGGACCGACTCTTTAGGAAACGGCGATTGCGGAACCCGCCCAGCCCATCGCAGGATGTGGGCGGTTGCCTATCGGCCTTCGTAGAGCCGTTCACCGAGCCAGTCGAGCAACTGCGGCGTGGCGCGAATCTTCGAGGCCACCGCATCGATATCGTACTCCAGTCGGAAAAAGCGAACGCAATCGTCGTCAATGATGATATAGCTGGCCCGTGGATCCAGATCGCGCGGTTGGCCGACGGAGCCGGGGTTGATGATCGCCTTTTCTTCGCCGCCAAGTTTGTACAGTCCGTCCAGATCATCCGGTGGGTAGAAATCCGGTTCGTTGGTGAACACGCCGGGCACATGCGTGTGTCCGACCAGTGCGTACTTATCTACGAGTTCGAAAATCTGCTGCATCTTCACCGGGGAATTCAACGCGTCGTCTGGGAACAAGTATTCATTGATCGGCTGGCGCGGCGTGCCGTGCACGCACAGAAAATCGTCCTCGAGCACCCGCACGCGCAGCCGAGACAGGAACTCCCATCGCTTGGCCGAGGTGCCGTTGCCCGATTCCAGATCGAACTGATCGCGACTCCAGTAGGCGGCCTGTTCAGCGGCGACGTTGAAGTTGGTCGGCTCGTACAATACGCCGAAGTCGTGATTCCCCATCAGCGACCATTCACACCGTTCGGCAACGAGGTCCACACATTCCACCGGGCTCGGTCCGTAGCCAAGGATATCGCCGAGGCAGATGATCCGATCGACGCTCCGGCTATCGATATGATCGAGCACCGCCTGCAAGGCTGGGAGGTTCGCATGAATGTCGCTAATGACGGCCGTTCGCACCGAGGGCTCCTGAACTCGAAAAGAACGCCGATGCTAGGAGGACGCCTAGCGGTCGTCAATGGATCGCCCGGTAGTCAATTGGCGGTCTTTGTACAATGACGCGACTCGGTGAATCCAAGACCAAAAGGACCGTAAATCGTGGCTGAGCAGAATCATTATGACCTGATCGTCATCGGCGGCGGGCCCGGCGGATACGTCGGAGCCATCCGCGCGGCGCAGCTGGGCCTGAAGACCGCCTGCGTGGAGCGCGACAAGCTCGGCGGCGTGTGCCTGAACTGGGGTTGTATCCCCACCAAAGCCCTGCTGCACAACGCCGAGCTGTATTCCGAGGCGGTAACGCACGGCGAGCAGTGGGGCCTTGAATTCGAGCGGGTCAAGGTCAATTGGTCCAAGGTGATCGGGCGAAGCCGTGATATCACCTCGACACTCAACAACGGTGTCGCGTACCTGTTCAAGAAGAACAAGATCGATCATCATCAAGGGCACGCCAAGATCATCGCGGGCAAGACCGCGCATGCACCTTGTCGGATCGCGCTGCATGAGCCGACCGGTGATTACTACAGTGGTGCGGGCGCCGGTGAGCCGAAGATGACCCTCCCGGCCGATCGCATTCTGATCGCCACCGGCGCCGCCCCGAAGGAGCTGCCGTTTGCGCCGTGTAACGGCACGTCGATCATCTCGTCATACGACGCGATGAACCTGCCCAAGCAACCCAAGTCGATGGTGATCGTCGGCTCGGGCGCTATCGGAATGGAGTTCGCGTACTTTTATAACGCCTTCGGCACCAAGGTAACGGTGGTGGAGATTCTCGATCGAGTGCTGCCAATAGAGGACGACGACGTTTGCAAGTTGGCCCAGCGCGTGTTCGCCAAACAGGGGATGACGTTTCACACCGGCCATACCGTCAAGGCGATCGACGATGGACCAAACGGTGGGCATACGGTCACGATCACTGATGTGAATGATGCATCCAAGACACAGAAAATCGATTGTGAGGTTGTGCTCGTTGCAGTTGGTGTGCGCGGACGATTCGACGGCCTGTTTGATGACAGCCTGGGCATTGGCGTCGAAAAGGAACACATCCAAGTGGATTATCGCGGCGTCGCCGAGCCCACCTACCAGACGAGCGTGCCAGGGGTTTATGCGATTGGCGATGTGATTGGTCCGCCTTGGCTTGCGCATGTCGCTTCGGAAGAGGCGGTCACATGCGTCGAGCGGATCGCCGGTCATCAGACGCTTGGCATCGATTACGATTCGATCCCCGGTTGTACGTATTGCAATCCGCAGATCGCGTCGCTTGGCCTCACTGAGCGGGCGGTGAAGGAGCAAGGCGTCGAGTATAAGGTCGGTAAATATCAGCTCAAAGCGCACGGCAAGGCGATCGCAGTCGGCGCAACCGACGGCTTCGTCAAACTCATTATCTCTAAGCCCTACGGAGAGATTCTCGGCGCGCACATCATCGGCGAGGATGCGTCGGAGCTGATCGCCGAGCTGGGGTTAGCTAAGCGCCTCGAAGCGACGGCTGAGGACATCATCTCGACGATCCACGCGCACCCGACGATGGCCGAATCAATCCACGAAGCAGCCCTGGGCACCGAAGGTCGGATGATTCATAACTAAGGAAGAAGGCATTAGGCATAAGGGACTAGGAAGCCGGACCTGACGAGCCCGATTCCTTCGGGCGAGGAAGGTCCGGGTCGCAGCGCCATGTTCTACGAAACCCAAAACAACGATCACGGTTTGCCGCGGGATCCATTTAAGTCGTGCGTCGTGCCGCGACCGATCGGGTGGATATCGACGCTGAGCGCTGATGGCGTTCCGAACCTGGCGCCGTTCAGTTATTTCAATGCGGTGTCGGGTGTGCCGCCGCATGTGATGTTTTCGCCCGGCGGCGTAGGTCCGGAAGGTGCGGGCAAACACTCACTGTTGAACGTCGAGGCAACGGGTGAGTTCGTCGCCAACGTGGTAAGCCTGGCCCTCGTTGAGCAGATGGAGAAAACGTCAGCCGCGGCGGCGCAGGACGTTGATGAATTTGAACTGGCTGGACTGGCCAAAGCACCGTCGAAGTTGGTGAAGCCGCCTCGTGTTGCCGAGGCCCCGATACACCTGGAGTGCCGGCATTGGAAGACGATCGAGATGCCGCAGTCTGCCGCTGAGCCATGTCATTTGGTTATCGGGCGAGTGGTTGGTGTACACATAGCCGACGACGTCATCGACGATGAGGGATTCGTGGATGTGTTGCGATTCAACGCGGTGGCCCGCCTGGGGTACCGGCAATACACGGCTGTTGAGCGGATCTTCCAGATGCGGCGACCGGCTACACAAATCCGCCAAAGTTGATATATTGGACCTGCGATCGGAAAGCTTTTCGTCCTGCCCGGGGTTCGATCAATGAGAAGTTCCAGCGCGATATGGCCCGCGACCCTGCGATCGCGGTCGATAAAATGAACTGTAACGTGTTGTGAATCAAAAACTTACGTGTTTTCTTGGCTGATTGGGCCCGGATCGGGTATCGTGAGGGAAGCTACAGGCGAGGGGGTTCCGGGTCGATGGGAGCGAAATATGACCACCACCACACATCCGCTGGCGACTAGCGCGGACTACTTCGAGTCGATCTATGCCGAGGCCGAGGGTGATGCTTCGCGCATTCCCTGGGAGGACGGTCATGCCTCGGAAGCCTTGATCAACTGGCTGAACAAAGCGGCCCCATCGATCGTTCGCTGCGGAGCGCGCGTAGCGGTCGCCGGCTGCGGGCTTGGGGATGATGCCCGGGCGCTGATCCATCGCGGCTACGAGGTGACGGCTTTTGATTGCTCCGATACCGCTGTGCACTGGGCTCAGTCACTCGATCCGAGCAACGCGACTCAATACCTCTGTGCGAATCTTTTTGATCCTCCGCAAAGGTGGCGGCATCGTTTTGATCTGGCGGTTGAAGTCAACAACCTTCAATCGTTGACCAAAGATATTCGACAGCAAGCTGTAGCCGCATTGGCGGACCTTCTCACGCCGCACGGGCGGCTGCTTGTGATCTGCCTCGGTGCGACGATGCCGACCGAGCTTGATGACGGCCCGCCGTGGCCGCTTACCGAAGCTGAGTTGCTCGAAGCGACCGAGTTGGCTGGACTGGTCTCGGACAGCCCGTTGTCCTCGTTCTATGACGACAACGACGATCCCTCGGTCTTGCAGTTCCGTGCGGTCTTCCGACGCGCCTAAGCAACCTCCAACATCCTTTTTCCACCAGACGAGTTTTTGACTGGTCGCGCTTGCCTGTTGCTTACGGCTACACTGTGCCTTATGGCCGTCCAATTCAAACAGGCGACCCTCCCGAACGGTTTGGAGATCACTGCCGAGATCGATCCGACCGCGCACACAGCCGCGATAGGTTTCTTTGTCAAGACCGGCGCGCGAGATGAAGACCCGGCTGTCATGGGCGTGAGCCATTTCCTCGAACACATGATGTTCAAAGGAACCGACTCGCGGACCGCTGAACAAGTCGATCAGGATTTCGACGACATCGGTGCGGATCACAATGCCTATACGTCCGGCGAGATGACGGTCTTTTACGCCCACGCGCTGCCGGAGCATTTACCCCGAATAGGAGAGATCCTGGCAGACATTCTTCGGCCTGCGCTTCGACAGGAGGATTTTGACGACGAGAAGCCCGTAATTCTCGAAGAGATCGCGATGTACGAAGATCAGCCGTTCTGGGTTTTGTATGAGCGCGTTACCGAAGCGTATTTCCGCACGCACCCCTTGGCTCATCGTGTTCTTGGTACGCGCGACACCATCGAGCCGATGCAGTGCGATCAGATGCGAGCGTATTTCACGCAGCGCTACTCTGCGGACAATACCGTGGCTGCGATGGCGGGCAATCTCGACTTCGACGCCATGGTCCAGCACATCGAGGCGCACTGCGGGCATTGGGAGCCGACCCAAACGGCTCGACGATATGACGCCATCGATTTCAAAGATGATGAGTTGACGATTCGTTCAGCGAAAGTGAATCGTCACTACTGCATTATGCTCTCACCCGCTCCGGCACAACAAGATGATGAGCGCTATGCCGCGGCAATTCTAGCGCAGATTCTTGGCGACGCTGAGGGATCGCGCCTGTATTGGGCGCTGGTCGAAACCGGATTGGCTGAGGAGGTCCGCGCCGAGTACGACGGTCACGATCAACTCGGACAGTTCGTTGTGTACTTCGTCTGTGATCCGGACGATGCCCATCGAGTCGAACAGATCACCTGCCAGCAGATCGAGGCGCTCGGCGACGCGATTACCGAGGATGATCTCGTTCGTGTTCGGAGCAAGATCGCTACCAGCGTTACGCTGCACGGGGAATTGCCGGCCGGTCGAATGCAGCGTCTGGGACGATTGTGGACTTATACCCCGGAGTATCGCTCGCTGGAGGAGGAGCTCCAGCGAATTGACGCAGTGACGCTCGATGAGCTGCGCGACGTGTATCAGAAGTATTGCTTTGCGCCCAGAGTCACCGGTCGAATGCAGCCGGAATAGGTTCTGTCCGATGGATCAAGAGAGTGCACTTCATTCTTGGTGGGACGGGCTTCCAGCCCGTCGTCTTCACTCATAAAGACGGGCAAGATGCCCGTCCCACTATTCGTCAGACAGAACCTAGAGCGCTATTTGATTTTCACACCGATGATCCTAAGTCGGGAAAGGCCCACGACATCGCGCTGGGTTCGGCGCCGAGCATTTCCCGGATATAGGCCGCGAGTAGACGGTTGGCGCGATCGACAGCCGCATCATCTACGTTGTCGGTCGACTCACCGCTTGCCACTAACTGAAGCAGCGCAATCGTTTCACGGCGAACACGCCAACGATCACCAGCTCCGGTATCCGCAACCACGCCTCCCGCTGCCGCCGAGAACGCAAGCGTGGAAGCGCTCTCTTCCAGCGGACGTCCCGTCTTGGCGTCTTGATCCAAGTGGGGCCGGTATCCAGTCTCACACAGGATCGACCACTGAAACTTCAGTAGTGTCACAGCGACTTGCTCCGAGTCCGCAAGCGCTATCAGTGATTCTCGAAACGCATCAAACAATTGTGGGTGTGGGTCATGCTCGCGGAGCATGTGATGGATGAGATCAGCCATATACACACCAGCGCGATTCGCCGCCAGCCGCTCTCGCAATGCCCGGAAGATTTCCACAAGATGCCACTCCGTGATTGTGGCGAGATCTGTGCTGGGCTTGACGATGGCGATAACTTGACCGTAGGTAAGCAGATCGATCCCGCCGGAGAACTTGCTCTTAGAGCGCTTGGCTCCCTTAGCGATACCCCGTAGCACGCCGTGCTCGCGCGCAAACAGGCTTACCGTCTGAGATGTCTCGGAGTAGTCCCATCGGCGGATGCAAATCGCGCTGTCTGTGATGGTCGGCATCGGAGGGTTGGGCTGCGTACGGCGTTGGGATCGTGTTATGGTCGGGAACGGATTGGTCGGTCGATATACTGATCACTATGGCGGACACCGCAAGCGCAGCCGGACATCATCTTCGCAGTGTGGCGGTGATGAACCAAAAAGGGGGCGTGGGCAAGACTACGACGGCGGTCAATCTCGGCGCGGCAATGGCCGAGGCCGGGCGGCGCATCTGTCTTATTGATCTCGATCCGCAGGCTCATTTGACGTTGCACTTGGGTATCGATCACGAGCAGATCAAGCATACGACATACGATCTGCTGGTCGATCCGGACTGTCCAGCGGCGCATTGTGTGGTCAGCGCTGCGGAGAATCTAGACGTCATCCCCGCTGAAGTTGATTTGGCGGCTGCGGAAATGGAGCTGGCGGGTCGAGTAGATCGTCAGCAGATTCTTACGCACAAGATTAGCCAGATCGCTGAATTGTATGACGCTGTACTGATCGACTGTCCGCCGAGCCTTGGATTGCTCACGCTCAATGCGCTGGCGTTGGCTAAGGAAGTGCTCGTGCCGTTACAGGCTCACTTTCTCGCGTTGCAAGGCGTTGGGAAGCTGCTCGAGACGATTCGGCTGGTCTGTCAATCGGTGAATCCCGATCTTCGCGTTGCGGGCATCGTCTTGTGTATGCACGAGAAGCAAACGTCGCTTGCCAAGGAAGTCGTCGCCGATCTGGAGGCATTCCTGGAGGCTGCGAAAACGCAAGATGTTCCCTGGCGGGATTGCCAAGTGCTTCATCCGCCGATTCGTCGAAATATCAAGCTTGCCGAAGCGCCCAGTTTCGGTGAAACGATTTTCACCTACGCCCCACGATGCGCCGGCGCCAACGATTACCGCAACTTAGCGCAGTCCCTCCTAGCGACTTGGGATGCGCAGATGGCAGCAGGCGATGCGGAGCAAAAGAGAGATGTGACGATCGAGGCGAAATGCCCAGAGACGAGACCGAAGCTAGTTTCCGCCCCCGCCCCCGGAATTGAAGACGCGGCTGAGTAACGTGAATCCAGTTGGCGCTCAATACACGAATCGCCTGGCGAGACCGTGGCGCATCGCGTTTGTGTTGTACGCCAGTACCTTGACGGTCGCCACCCATTGGCCGCGACTCGATCTGACCGGGCCCGGTGGCGCGGAGGCGCCCGACAAACTGCTGCACCTTTTCGCGTTCGGCAGCTTGGCGTTCCTGCTGATCCAAACGCGCTGGCTGCGAAACGTCTGGACGGTTGGCGTTGTTGCACTGCTGTGGACCGTGCTTGATGAACTTACTCAATCGCTTCCGGTGTTGGGTCGTCAATGGTCGCTGGCAGACATGCTCGCCGGCCAACTCGGCGTCGCGCTCGTTGTCGCGTGGGTTTGGGCGATGCAGCCGATCGGCTCCGTCGCCAATCGAACACGGATTGCCCAGCAACACTTCCTACTGGCTGAGTTGTTCGGGAAGTTTCGATCGTGGATATTGGTTGGATCGGCAGCTTCCGCAGGTGCGATCGTGACCGGAGGAGTCATCGCGCTGGCGATGTTCTTCATCTTCACGCGCTACGGCGGCGAGAAACTCAGTAAGGTTCTTGTAGCAGCGATGGTTGGCGCCTTCGTAGGAATCCATGTGTCGCTGGCCGCGCTACTTACTTCTCGTGCAGCGAAGCGCATCGCGCAGCGCCCGTGCTTTAGATGTGGTTCATCATGCGAGGACGTTTTGTTCGATGAGGCCGGCCGAGGTCGTTGCTCGCGTTGTGATGCCTCGGTGCAACTGGGACAGTGGGTCGAGCCGATGCAGCTTCCGCTGACAGCGGCGCTGCGTGGAGGCGTACCTGCCGTTGCACTCGCAGGTGGACTCTTGGTCGTAGGCACAGCGCTGCTATTGCTCGTACTGCGACTGTCGCCGCAGCTTGCCTGGGCCGAGTCGCTTATTCGAATGTGGAACGACTTGCCGACTGATATGCGCGCCGCGGTTGATATCAGTGCGATTGCAATTATCCTGGCTATGAGCGTTCGGCTATACCGGTGGCGCCAAGCGAAACTGTACGATCGTCAACACGAACAGTGTTGCGCATGTGAACATGATTTACGCGGCACCCCCATCACTCAGGGCGTCGGGCGCTGCCCCGAATGCGGCACGCCCTTCGTGCGCTTCGCACATGATTGAATCAACGACCCTCCCCGTTTAGCGGGTGACGCGAAGCGTCCCCTCTTCGCAGGATCGAAACACGGAGGGCCACGAAGCGTCACGGAGAAGAAGAGGCGAGAATGTGATAAAGTTGTGGGGTGAGTGGTAGGAAGCCATCAATGGAGGCAAAGGGGATCAAAATCGAGCGCAATCGGCGACTGCGTGTGTGGTTCATTGTCGGCGGCGCTCTGATCGCCCTTTCAATCATGTTGCGCTGGCCGACATATGCCGTCACAGTGCCTTCTCCGTCCTCTCCGCAGATTCTGTGGTCTTTGCTCGGAGCGCATGCGTGTATCTGGTTCCTTTGGTTTCGATGGAATCCTCTTCGAACGACAGTCGCTGCGATACTCGTCGCTGTTTCCTGGCCGGTGCTAGATCAATGCGTGGTCCTGTTGATGCGATATCCCCACGCTTCGCCGCTGGTTGAGATACCGGAGTTTGCGGCAAGTGAACTTGGGGTGTGGCTCGGGTGGTGGGCGTGTTGGTTCTTCCAACCCTATGCCGGTATCGCTGAGAAGACTCGCCGAGCCTTCTGGCGGCACACAATCTTCCAAGCCTTGCGCAAAGGGACGAATTGGAATGGGATCCTCCTGCGGGTTGCGCCGTCGGTTGTTCTTAGCTCGGCAGGTCTGCTTCTCATGCCAGCTCTACTACGGATGGTCGTTGTCCGAGGCACAGGCGCCGGTCAGGTGTACTTTCCAATCGTTCCAACGGCGGGTTTCGTAATCCTCGGTGTAATCGGCGGTCTTTTGGGGTTGTTTGGCAGCGTACCGTATGTTGCGCGATGGATCGTCTTGAAGCGTTCGACAGAGTATGAGCAATCGAGGCCCTGCTTCAGATGTCAATCGCGGTGTAGCGACATTCCGTTCGATGCGACAGGATGGGGCACATGCGCTGGTTGTGGAACGCCCGTTCACGACGGCCAATGGATAGCGCCTCCGTGTGTGACGAGTACAAGCCGCGCTCATCGATCGCGATATCAGATTTCTGCGTTGAAGGCGATTGCAGCCGGCCTGCTGCCTCTAGCAGCCGGATACTTACTGGTGTCCCATTATTCCTCGCCGGCGGACCTCTTCTTCATTGGCTTTCTTCCCGCTTTGATTCTTTTCTATACTTCGATATGGCGCATTATGCGCATCGACCTTGCCCGTAGGTACGACCGCCAGCACATTGAATGTCGCGAATGCTGCTACGACTTGAAGGGCGCTCCGTTGGACAACGGCGTCGGCGTCTGTCCGGAGTGTGGCACACGGTTCGCGCGCATGCTCGAAGAGGAATGCCCCAAGGCCGATTAGAACCATTCCTTTCCTAGCCCTTCTCTTTCCGCTCTGTGCTCTCTGTGCCTCTGTGTTGAGCCTCTCCCCACGTGGTCGATATGCTCCAGGGCATGGCTGAGCGGTTCGAGAAACATTCGCGCACGTTCTCGCTGCTGACATTCGTCAGTCGTCTCACCGGTCTTGCGCGCGACGCGACGCTCAGCCGAGTGTTTGGCGCTTCCGGTGTGATGGACGCCTTTTTCTTCGCGTTCATCATCCCCAATCTCTTTCGACGACTGTTTGGCGAAGGCGCACTGACCGCGGCGTTCGTCCCAAGCTACGCTCAGCTCGACGAATCCGATCCACAAACCGCGAAGCGACTGGCTTCGCTATTGATCGCTGTACTCATCGTGGCGTTGGGCGCAGTGACGGTGATCGGCGAGGTGGTGCTTTATTTTCTCTCGCGCCAAGCGGATCACGACAATCTGGCCATTCGGTTGATGATGATCATGCTGCCATATATGCCGCTGGTATGTGTGGTGGCGATTCTCGGGGCAATGTTGCAAGTACATGGGCGCTTCGGCCCCACCGCTGCTGCACCGATCGTTCTGAACGTGTGTTTGATCGCTGCGGCGGCGGGCGTTGTGCCGGTCATTGGTGATCTCAGTGAAGCACGACACATCAGCTCAGTGGCAATTGCAGTCGTTGTTGCGGGCCTCTTTCAGATCGTTTGGATGCTCTCAGCACTGCGCGGCAGGCGGTGGTGGACGCGCGACTTTGCCCATGCGCGAACCGCGGCGCGCAAGGTGATCCGCCTCGCCGGGCCGATGATCCTCGGCCTCGGCGTGCTGCAACTCAATACGTTCTTTGACAGCCTCATCGCCAGTTATCCCACAATAGTTGGATCGACGATCTTTGGCGTTGACTATCCGCTCCAGGAAGGCGCGATGTCGGCGGTGAGTTTCGCGCAGCGACTGTATCAATTCCCGCTCGGTGTATTTGGCATCGCGGTGGCGACGGCGATCTTTCCAGCGTTAGCTCGACAAGCGGCCGATCCCGAGGCGTTCACCGACACACTGCGGCGCGGTCTTCGTTTGGTTGTCTTTATAGGCTTGCCCGCCAGTGCGGGGTTGATGCTCGTAGGCCAACCACTAGCGACAGTGATCCTCCAGGGCGGCGACTTTACCGCGGCTGATTCAGCGCGCGTGGCGTTCGTGCTCATGGGATACGCCACAGCTGTGTGGGCGTATTCGATGATTCACGTTCTGACGCGAGCGTTCTATGCACAGGGCAACGCCAAGACGCCGGTGAAGATTGCCGTGTCGATGGTGGGATTGAATCTGATCTTGAATTGCACGTTGATCTGGACGCCGCTGCGCGAAGCTGGTTTGGCGTGGTCGACCGCGATCTGCGCAGCGCTTCAAGCAGCCATTCTACTATGGTGTATACAGCGAAAGACGCCGCACACTGTGAGTGTTGATGTCATCACCAGTTGGACGAAGTCGATCATCGTGACGTCATTGATGTTCGTGATCGCGTGGATCGTGCTGGCGAACATTCCGGCACCGTCAACGTGGAGCGGATCGTTCGCGCAGTTGATCGGCGTCGTGTTCGTCGGCATGTTCGTCGTGTGTTCCGGGGCCGGTGCGTTACGCATGCCTGAGATGTGGTGGGCGCTGGGCAAACGGCGGTGATGTGATAGGACATGTCCCCAATCCACCCGCATTCGACACGTACTGAAGTGTCGAGCGTTCTAGAATCAACTGCCGTATGGGGGCCAGAGCAATGGCGGCCGGAAAATGGGGCTACACGATGGCTATTACGATCCGCAACGACCTTCTCCGTACAGGTGAGCTACGTTTTGCTCTGCAACTTGCATTGATGTGGGTAGTTCTGGCTGGTTTCTGTGTCGTGGTCTTCCTCTTGGTTCGCTGGGGCGAGTCGCTCGACGCCCACGACTGGTGGTCCGCAGCAGCACTAGGCTGTCTAGTGGGGATCATCCCGATCTCAATCTATATCGGAGGGCCCAGGCAGCTACTAAGGCTAAGTGAATCGACGATCCGCTCTGTCACTTTTCGTTGTGGACGCGATCGCAGAATCACGACTCAGTGGTCCGATGTTGAGGAATGCTTGCTCGGAGAGCAGTACGTTGGAATCGCGGCACATGGACAACGAATCGTTCTTCACAGACGGTCGTTTTCTAAAGACGATCGTGAACTCCTGCGCGCGGAGCTGGAATCCGGCCTCGCGCCGTATTTCGACCTTGATGCGCCGACAAGATATGACCTACGGCGGCAACGGCAGCGCGCTTGGTCGATCTGGCGGAAGGTTCTCGACAAGCTCGCTGTAGTCGGTGCGGTAGTCGGGCTTTTTGGGCCGCTCCTTCTCGGATTCGCCGTGGCAAGTTACTTCGGCTGGACGGAGTCAGTCCCTGGTGGAGTTATCGTGTGTGTGAGCGTGATACCGAGCAGCGCCGTATTGGGTGCCGTCCGTCGTCTTGGACAGCGCCAGCACAATGAGCGATGGCACAAGCGGCGGGTCGAGCCCGCCGGCTAAACTAAACGGGTTTGGCAAGTTGCCAATCGTTGCCATTGCGATCAATCGGGCGATACAGCGTGTCGCGCTCGATGGGGCAAAAACCTGCTTCGCGGATGGCTTTTTGGAGATCCCACACCGTGGCTTCCTGGTGCGTTGATGGGCTGGCGACTTTGGTGATGTCGTACCACACCACGGTGCCGTCGATGTCATCAGCGCCGTTTTGGAGCATAAGCTGGGCCAATTCAAGCGTGTGCATGATCCAAAACGCTTTGCAGTGCGGCAGGTTGTCCAGCATCAATCGAGCGATGGCGAGGGTGCGAAGATTTTCCAATCCCGTTGGTCCGGGTAGATGTTGCAAAGCGCTGTCATCGGGGATGAAAGGCAGCGGAATGATCGTCTGAAAGTAGCCGGAAATACACGAATCCGGATCAGGCAGCCGGTCCCGGGAGTACATTTCGTTCGGCCCGGTCAAGACGACCGCGTCGTCATCTTGCAAGCTGATCTCGTGCGAAGCAGCCCAATCAAGAAGTGCCCGGTCCTGTTCACGGCGGAGAATCTCCATATGCTTGATTCGATCGGCGCGCTCTTCAATATGCCCATAGAGAATCGTCGCGTTGGAGTTGAGCCCCAGCTCATGCGTGGCGCGGTGAACGTCAAGCCATGTCCCGGCGCGGATTTTCCCTTTGAACGCTTCATCATGCACACGATCGTCAAAGACCTCAGCCCCCCCGCCGGGCAACGAACCGAGTCCAGCTTCTTTTAGATCCCGAAGCACCGACTTGATGCCCTCGTATTTGTCTTTACCTCGTTTGGAGATGCGCGCCAGGTGCACGATTTCCACCGCAGTGAACGCCTTGATATGGAGCTGAGGCGCAACCTCGCGGATCACGCTCATCATCTCGGTGTAATACTCAAAGGGCAGGTAGGGATGAAGTCCACCGACGATGTGGATTTCGGTCGCGCCGGTTTGAGCGGCCTCGGCGGCCTCATCGCGAATCTTCTCGATCGAGTACTCGTACGCCCCGAGCTGATCCTTCTTGCGATAGAAGCTACAGAAGGTGCAGCTCAGGGCACAGACGTTTGAGTAATTCACGTGGCGGTTGATGTTGTAGTAGGCGGCCTCGCCGTGCATTCGCCGGCGTACGGTGTCCGCCAATGCCCCAAGCGTCCAGATATCGGTCGTTTGGTAGAGCAGCAGTCCATCGTCCACCGTCAGCCGTTGACCAACCCGGACCTTCTCGATGATCGGGTCGAGGCGGCTATCGCGGCTGGAAGGGGCCGTGGATCGGCTGGAGACGGGGGTCTGGATCGCAAGGGTGGTCACGGACATGGGCTGTGCGGAGAGCATCGTAGCCCCCAGGCGGCAGATTTGACGCCAAATGGGCTTGGCCGAGCCGATTCAGCCATCTGGGCCAAACGGAAGAGCCTACCGAAGCGGACCGTGCTGAACGGAACTTACGGAACTGGTTCATTATCCGGACTGGACGCTGGAGCGAATCCGCTGCGGTGACGATATCGAATCAGGCCTGAAGGGTGCGGGGGAGTTCACGAGCGCGGGTGTCCTGTAATGCAGCATCACGACAACCACGACCAGCCCCGGGAATCGAACCGAGACCCGAACCCGGATCCGAATCCAAACAGTGACGGGCCCGATTCCGGCTTGTCGGCGTCACTGTCCGGTGCCAACGGAAAGCCGCTGGACGAGATATCTCGGGCTGCGGGCGACGAGGTTTTCGACATCCTCGCAGGCGTTCAGACGCAAATCGAGCGGCTGCGTGGGCTGCACCATAGTCATGATCAGAAGCTCACCGTCCTCACTCGGCGGTCCGCGGAGACCGAGGCGGCTGAGCAGGAAATCTCCCAAAGGCAAATTGCCCTGCAGCAGCAGCAAGCGGCGCTGGCCGAGCATGAAGGTCAGCTCGCCGAGTCCCGTGAGCAAGTGGAGGCGAGTCAGGCCCAGTTGGACGAGCGGCGCGGCGAACTGGAGCGACAGCAGGCTCAGCTCAGTGAGCAAGAAGCGCGTGAAGCGAAGGAACGCGCCGAGGTGGAACGCAGAGCGCAGGATCTAGAGCAACGAGAGGTCGCGCTACAAAAGCTGAGGACGGAATTTTCACCGGAGCGATTCGACGCGCTTTCAGATCGTTGCCAATCACTGCAAGATCAGCTCACCGATGCCGAGTCCCGTATCACCGAGATGAGTCGGGAATTTGATGACCGTGCTGAGAGCCTGAATCGGGAGGCGGAGTCGACGGTTGCAGCACTTACCGAGCAGGTGCGCGAGCTGGAGGCGACACGAACCGAGCACAGCGCTTCCCTGGAGGAGTTCCGCCAAAAGACCCAGGCCGCTGAGGAAGAGAACTGCACGCTCTCTGAAACACTTGACGAACAACAGGCGCGATTTGAAGAGGAAGCCAAGGCCAAGGCGACTGTGCAGGATCAGCTTGGGACAGCTGAGAATCAGATCATTGACCTGAGCGAGAAGCTGGATCATGGTGCGCAGCAGATCGATGCCAAGGATCAGCAGTGCCGTGAGGCCGAGGAGCAGATACAGTCACTTCAGGAGCAAGTGACTGAGCTAAAGAGCACTGTTG
>CBDUST010000021.1:0-27409 GCA_965369945.1 uncultured bacterium
GAGCGAGCGGCTGTTAACCGCTAGGTTGCTGGTTCGAGTCCAGCTCGGGGAGCTTTCTCGACCGTCGCGGAATTGCGGCGGTCGTTTGGTTTACAAGGTTGGCTCTCGGTGGGCCAGCGGGCAGGATCGCCCAAAGCCGCGTCGCCGCGGGACTTTGCGGCCGGTCGGCTCGGCCGCCGCCGCTCTCCGTTTCGAAGTCCACATCTCGGGGTCCGAGAGCAACCGTCAGGGTTGCTCTCGCCGTCCGAGGCCAACCCTCTCGAACTCTCGCGCTCTCTGGTTGACAGACCCCCTGGGGTTAACGGCAGGGTTGCTCTCGGGGTGCTTCGTTCGGCCGCCGCAGAATCCGCGGCGCTCTCGCGTTCGACACTGAGACGCGGGTCCGGGCTCCGAGTTTTCACATTCTCTGCAGCAGTGTTGATGCCCTCGTCGCTGCCGCTAGTCCCACCCAGCCTGCTACAGCTCTCGACGCCAAACGGCGCGCCCTGGCACCGATCAGCGCGCCGTATGGCGACGCCGAGGCGAGGGCACCCGTGATTGCACGCCCGAAACGGCATATCGAGTCATCGTCGTGACATCTGGCACAGTCTTCGCGTGAGGTCAGTCACCGGAGATCAGACCATGAAGAACCGACAGCATGCACGCAAGACATCCCGGTCGCGCCGCTACGAGCGGACCTTCCGGGACATCCTCGAAGACACACGAGCCGCCGCAGCACGAGCTGCGTGGGCTCGAGCCGTCTCGGCCTCACACCTTCGGCATCTCGCTCGCGGGCAGGCTGTCGCAGCACTCACAGAAGTAACGCTGAGAGCGCTGACGCGTGCGCTTCAGATTGCACCGGATCTCATCCGAATCACCATCGACGATGAGCACCAGGTCGGGCTGGTCAGCGTCGTGTGGAACAGCGGCGCTCGTCTTCACCTGCCGGCAGATGCCCGCATTGGCGCGTGCAGGAGGCGTTCTGCATGAGCCTGATGATCACAGCTGACGACCTGTCCTCCGGGATGTTCGTAGCCGTCCATTCTCTTCGTACCGCACGGCGAATTCGGGTTCGCCCGCCAGACGACGCCGAGGCCGCTCTCGAACTCGATGATCTCACGCCCGTACCTGCATCGATCGGTGTCCCATTGAAAGTCATCGGCACCTCGTTGCCCTTCATCGCGTGCGCAATGCTGAGGCCGGGTGGAGGGCTCGATGGACCTGTCATCATCGATCTCCGGTGCGTTCAGTTGAGCCGTTTGACGGCGGAATTCGTGACTGCGATTGAGGAGTTCACGTCGAGCGACGAGAAGGCTGAGCCACCCAACGAAGGTGCACCGTCCCGACCAAGTCAGCACGAGCAACAGTAACCCCTAGCCGGACAGTACGACATGACAGACTCCACCAACCCATCGATTACGTGCCCAAGTTGTGGGACGGCCATCAAGCTGACCGAGACGTTGGCCGCGCCACTGCTAGAAGCAGAGAGATGCAAGCTGCGCGAAGAACATCGCAGGCGCGCCGACGCTCTGAGCCAACGGGAGCAGGCGCTGTGCGAACAACAGGAACAGACTGAGCGTGCTCAACTCGCTCTCGAGCAGGAGGTCAGTCGGCGCATCGATGCAGAGCGAGAAGTCATCAGGCGCGAGGAGCGGGCGAAGGCATCGGAGGGAGTCGAAGCGGACCTCAAGTCTGCGCAGATGGCGGTCGCCGAAAAGGAGAAACAGCTCAGGGCCGCGCAGAAGGCCGAGCTCACGCTGAGACGTGACCGCGCGGCATTGGAGGACGAGAAGCGCGAGTTCGACCTGAAGCTCGCTCGGGCCCTTGATGCGGAAAGAGACAAGATCCGCGCGCAGACGAGGAAAGAAGACGAGGAAGCGACATGCTTGCGATTGGCGGAGAAGGAAGAAACGATCTCGCGCATGCGTCAGCAGATCGAAGAACTGCGCCGGCGAAGCGAGCAGGGATCGCAGGAGCTGCAGGGTGAAGTACAGGAGCGTGCCCTCGAGGCAACGCTCCGTGAGCGATTCCCCTTTGATCAGATCGAGCCGGTTCCGACCGGGCGCAGAGGAGCTGATGTTCTTCACCGCGTCCTTGGGGTCGACGGCCAAGTGTGCGGCACGATCCTGTGGGAATCGAAGCGCACCAAGAACTTCAGTCAGGCGTGGCTGCCGAAGCTCCGAGATGATCAGCGCGAAGAACGGGCTGACTTGGCTGTGCTGATGACCGAGGCGCTCCCAAACGGCCTCGATATATTCGGCGAAATCGACGGCGTATGGGTGACCTCGCGCGCTTGTGCGATGCCTCTCGCCGCGGTACTGCGACACGCACTCATCGAGTCAGCAACGACGCGGAGAGCGTTTGAAGGCCAGAAGGGAAAGATGGAGCGTCTGTATGAGTACCTGACAGGACCGCAGTTCCGTCAGCGCATCGAGGCGATCATTGACCCTGTTGTCACGATGCAGAATGAACTGGACGCGGAAAAACGCGCGATGCTTCGTCTGTGGGCTAGGCGAGAGAAGCAGATTGAGCGGCTGCTGGTTGGCTCGGCCGGTCTCCACGGCGACCTGCAGGGGATTGCGGGCACGAGCCTTTGCTCGATTGAGAAGCTCGAACTCCCCGGGCTCGTGCACGACACCGAGCCGAGTGAGGACGTTGGCAGCGGATCGCAGAGCGCGGCGTGACTGCGGGCTGGATTGGCCCCCGTGCCGGGGTCCTTTAGAATGTGCGGACTGAGGTACAGATGACCACAATGAGCAGTGAGGTACTCTCGGAGCTACGCTTGGGCCTTGCTCGTGCAGAGGTTGGCCTCTGGATTGGCCCAGATGCCCGTCTGAGCGAGGCCGCAGAGTCACTCGCCACCCAGGATTGGCTGGGAGTCTGGGCCGACACGGAGGATTCAGAACTTGCTGATCTGATTCGCCAGCGAGCGGGAGACAATCGTCTTCTCGTCGAGGTGCCTGAGCGGCTGGATGACGTTCTCGGCGAACGCTACTCGATCGCCGAGATCCGCCCGTACTTCTACCTAGCGGGTAAGGTCGGTGTACCCGCCTCAAGCAACAGGGCGGCCCGACGAAGATCCCGGGACGAGAAGATTGAGCAAGTGCATCGTCTCGGAAGAGGGGTGCTTGTTCTTTGGGGGTACGATGATGGAGAGAGGCTCTCAGATGCGATTGAGAGCATCCTGGGCCTTGCTCCCAACCCGCGGCTGATCCTAGTCGCCGGCGTGTCCGGTGAACTGCTTGAGTCGGTCATCGCTCGTCTTCCAAGCGACGCAGCCGAGGCCGCCTTGGTACGGCTCCGTAGCTGCACGCCTTCCTTACCGGAGCTACTTGCAGAAGTCGCCAGGCTGCCGACAGATGTTGACGTAGCACCGTCACTTCGTGTAGGCCAAGCGTCCGTTCCGCTTGTTGATCTACTGCGACGCGAACCGCCGATCGATCAGGACTTTGCACTGATCACAGAACGCGATCTTGGCCAACCATCTGAACAAGAGGATCTGGAGGAACTCTTCCTCAGATTGCTGAGTGGCAAGTCCGAGCCTTGGCGCGCATTCGCTCACGGGCTGCATTGGCGGCGGGCATTGCCGCACGGACAAGCCATCGAGTCGGCACTGTCGGAAGTCCGCGCCGGTACCCACGACATCGTCTCGATCGACGTGCCGGCGGAGCCCGGGTCTGGCATCACTACCGCGCTGCGCTTGGCGTCGTTCGAGGCCGCGCTGACCGGCGTTCCGGCACTCCTTCATCGAGGTGAGACTGCGCTCGACTACGACAGGCTGCGGGTCTTCCTGCATGATCTGTTCCAACGACCTGAACTGGGACCCCGCGATCAGCGCGAACCGGTTCTTCTGGTTTTTGATGCTCCGAGCACGCTTGTTGATACCCAGGACGTTCTTGCAGATCTACCGGCCAGACTTGCACGCGATGGGATCCATGCAGCCCTTGTTCGCGTACTGCCGGTGCTACAGGAAGAGGAGTCTACGCCGCGAAGGCGGCAGGCCGGCGCGGCACGATGTCACGTTCGATCGATGCCGGCACTTTCGGCCAGCCTCACTACCGAGCAGCAAGCTGACTTGGCGAATTGGGTAGGCAGACTAAGCGAACGGATCAACTTTCACACGGTCGCAGACTCTATCGATGCGATTCGTCATTGGAGCCTCGATACGAATCGCGTGCCGCTGTTGTTGTGCCTCTACTTCATCTTGCGTGATAGGTATAGCGCCGCCTCTGCACTTGGCGCACATCTCGTGCGGCGCGTTGCTAGTCATCTGGAGCTGGCCCGGGCACCGGAAAGAGACTCTGCGGCCAGCGATCGCCCGCTCACTTCAGCACAAGTAGCGCAGGCGATCAAGGATCTCTCCGCTGGATTGGGCTCGGGCCGCCACCCTGAACCGAGCGTTGGCGCGGATGACGTTGGCTCAATACTCGTCGTCCTGTCGGCGCTCGGTTGCCTCGGCGCGATGATACCTCGCATTGTGCTGACGGATGTGTGCGACGTCCACTGCGACGTTGCTCAGAAGGTCTTGCTGGAATTGAGTCGGGTGGATCTGTCAAAAGTGCCCAACTTTGATCCGGGTGCTGGTGCCTCATCGCACCTGGCTCCTGCTGGGCTCTACAGCAGCGTGGAGAGCGTCGCGCTCAGGCACGCTGCCTACGGCCGACTCATACTTGAGTGGCTGGCGAGCGACGCAGGCGAAAGTGATCGCCAACTGCTAGCTTCGAGCGAAGGGGTTGCCCGCGATGTGATTCGGATTGCACGGGAAAACTACCTCTCGACAGCGGGAAGTGCTCGGCTTTCTGAGTACCCGGTGGAGATCTTGGAACCAATCCTTCGACGGCTCAAGCCGCAGGATCAACATGTGCGGTTTGCCGAACAAATAGCAACGTCGTACCTGCGCTTACAGAAGCGAACACGAAGAGGGCGGCCTGGTTTGGCGCAGTTCCAGTGGCAGAATACCGCATTGCTCCGACAAGCGTTCGAGTGGATCGATGATGCGGTGATTCGCCAGAGCGCACCACTTCTGCATGGGCGTGGAATGACCACGTACAAGTCGTGCTCGGAGTTTCTGCCTATTGCGCAACAACGGCAGATGTATGAGTCAGCGGTGGGCGACTTCAGCCCTGCTATTGACATCGCGCGTGAGGAAGCGACTGAACATCCGGCGAACATCATCACGTCGCTTGGATTACTGTATCTCGGCTGGGCTGAACGGGAGAAAAATGCTGGTTTCCATGAGCGCTGGGAACAACTGGATCGCAAGGTGGAAGACACGCTTCGGCTTGGCCTCGCTGAACGCGGCGACAATCCGTACGCCGCCTTCGGATTATCGCGGTATTTGGTAGGAAGAGTTCGCAGTACTACTTCGCAGACATCTGCCCCGGGGGTAGACACGTGTGCCACGGTTGCAGCGGACCTATCAGAGGCGCTCGAGCTGCTGTCCATGCCACCGGAGGCGTTCTTTGAAGACGAATGGAACGAGCTCAGAGTGGATGCGATCGGGTTGCTGCGAGGTGATCAGATGCTTCACATGGTCAAGGAACTCCAGCGAAGCAAGAACGACCTCGGCTTTGCTCTCGAAGCGCTGGCAGCGATGAATGGCGACATTCCTCTGGAGCCGCGAACGGATGCGGAAGAGGTGCGTGCCATCCGGGATGCAGCGAGAGTACTGCATCTTGCCGAAGAGGATCCGCGTATCGTGCCATCCAGCTTCGGCAATCTCCTGCGATACGCTGTGTTCTCTTCAGATCCAGATCGGATCAAAACGGCGGCGTACACAGAACGGTACGATCGGATTTCACAACTCGTAGGGACGAATCATCTTGATCAGCCTACCTTACGATTCGACCACGCAATGTTGGCGTTTCAGGTGCATCACTTCGAAGAAGCGTCTGAGTCGTTTGCGTTTCTTCGTCAGAGGAAGCTCTTCTTTGAGGTGCCGCGCGAACGAAGCTGTATCTTCGCGCGAGACCCGAGCTCATTCGAGCCGCAGCTTGTTCATGTGCGTGTCGTGTCTTCTGCTGACCTCTCTGGAAAGGGTTGGTGTCGCGTTGATCACCCCATTCGCTATCGCGACCCAATCCCGTTCTCCGTCAGGAGCTTCCGGAGCCGTGGCAAGTCGATCATCGTTGGGGCGAGCACTACAGCGTACTTGATGCTCAACCCGGCGGGTCCCTTCGCGGAACCGGAGGCGCGCTGAGATGAGTCCGCGACCCGATGCTGACGAGCCTGATTGGGATGCTTTGGGCCTTATAGGCACGTGCGAGGCAATGCGCACGGTCAAGGACTTGGTCATCAAGTTTGCTTGCTCACCAGAGCCCCTTCTTATCACTGGGCCACCTGGGACTGGGAAGGAAAACGTTGCGAGCGCATGTCACCATCTGTCGCATCGCCGGAATGGCCCGTTCGTGTGCGCGCAGATAAGTGGATTCTCAGAGACGCTTGTTGAATCAGAGCTTTTCGGGCATGTGACGGGGGCGTTTTCGGGAGCAGAGCGCAACAGAGTTGGTCGACTGGAGGAGGTCGCAGACGGGACGCTCTTCCTCGACGAGATTGGCACGCTGAGCCTTGCTGTACAGGTGAAGCTCCTTCGGGTGTTGCAGGAGAAGGCATTCCAGCGAGTGGGTGAAAATCAGCAGCGCACGTTGAGTGCACGGGTCATTTCCGCGACGAACGAAGATCTCCAACGCGCCATTGCAGAAGAGCGATTCCGGAAAGATCTATACGCACGCTTTGCCGTTCTGAGGATCGCGCTTCCACCGCTGGCTCTTCGAGGCGGCGACATCGAGCTACTTGCGGACTCCTTCTTAAGGGAGTCCGCTCGCAAGGAAGGAAAACGACTCAGGCGGCTCACGGAGCATGCATTGGCAAAGCTCCGGTCGCACGAATGGCCTGGGAATGTACGAGAACTGCAATCCGTCATCGCGCAGGCTACCGCCATGGCAGATGGTCGAGAGACCGATCTGACCCAGGACCTCATCGAGTTTGACGAGGTGCTGCTCGGAAGCGCTGGCAAGCCGGCGGAAGCAGGTTCGTCGGCGACGGCGACCGAGGTAATCGCGCAGATCGTCGTGGACGATCTGCTCAAGGGTGTGGTTCCGTTGAATGGGCTACAGCCGAGGGCGAGGGAGTTGGGCCCTTTGGTCGACAGCCTCGTCAACGGTATAGCCGAGGGTCTCCGGCTGTTCCTGGACACGGGGCCCGGGGAACAACTCTTGAGGAATCAGGGACGTCGAGAGGTGCTCGCGAGACTCGGTCTTGCAAAACGTCAAGGAGGGAATGAGCGCGAGTTCTTCATGAGGGTCCGTGCTGCTGCGAAGCAGGTCGTGGACAATGCGAGTTAGCGCTGATCGCGATAATCGAGCCTAGAGGTAGGCCCCTGATGCAGGGTGCCAGGGGTATCGCGGAAACGGCGAGCCCGCCGTAACATGCCCACCGATCAATGGCCCAGCGAAAGAGACCACGGCGAGCGGAGACGCGCATTCCCGGCGCCTATCACGTAACGAAGGTCGAGGCACCCCTTCGGCCTCCGACGAGTCTCGACGCGATCGAGAACGCCTTGTTGCGCCAGCGCGCGCGGGATGCGTGGCTCGCTGCAATGCGGTTGCGCAGGATCGTCGACGGCTGGTGGTCGTGGCTGCGGAAACTGAAGAATGAGGGCGATGCAGATCCTGCGGAGACGCTCCATTTCCGGGAGAACGCAGCGACGAACGTTCGAGTGCTGTGTACGCTCCGAGTAAACTCTCCGAGCTTCCGTGGCCCGCCCGAGCATCTCATCCGGCTGCTGCCGGAGCCCGCGGGGTTCAACAAGCTTCCCTCTATCACGGATGAGGCGACCCGGGGGAAGACATTCAAGGCGGTCGTCGCCGCGGCCATACCCTGGCAGAAGGACGAGGCGTTCATCCAGCAGACCTGGGGTCGGCTCGAAAACCTCACAGTGCTGCAAGGGGAATTGATGGGGCTCGCGAAGCTCATCGAAGCGTCGCCGTCGGCGGCATTCTGCACTGAACGGGAGAGTGGTGAGCAACCTGTAGTGGCACGTCAACAGGACCGTGCGTCACCGCTGACCGGACTGAGCCTGCGCCAGTTATCCGATAGAACAGCGTGCTCGCCTACAACGCTTCGGAAAGCCTGTGACGCCGCTGGCGTGAAGAGAGCGGAACGCGGCCAAGCAAAGACGTTCACGCCTCACGAGATCAGCCGCATCGCGCGGAAGAGATCGGATTCGTCGCACTTCGACGCCGCCGAGAAGGCGAAATGGAACACGCTCCTTCAAGAACTGGGTGAGCCACCACTCGAAGAACCCCTGCGAGCTCGAGCCCAGAAGTAGTTTCAAACTCCGCTTCAAACTACTTTCGGGGCCGCGCAAACTCCACCAAACTCCACCAAACTCCACCAAACTCCATATATGCAACCCGGCGGTTTACAGCTTGACTTCCATGCGTCTACTTGTCGAGGCAGCAATGTCCGCCTCAGGACCGCATGGAGATCGACGTGCCCACCAATGAGCATCCTCATGTTTCGCGACCCGGTCGATCGGATGCCAGCCGTTGGCGACCGGTGTCCCGCGACGCTCCCTGCCCGATCTGCGGCCACCGTGAATGGTGCAGCGGGACGGACGATGGAGCCGCCTGTTGCAACCGTGTCGATGAGCCACCGCCCGGATGGCGCGTCGTCAAAAGGTGCGCTAACGGCGGCACGGTATTCAGGCGGATTGGCGATCGGGCATCGGCTCGTCCACGGAAACGGAATACAGCGAAGAAGGCCGAGCCCAGGATCGATTGGGAAGAGCGGGCGGCGCGCTACGTTCGCGCGATTAGCGAGGCCCGGCTCACCAACTTGGCCGGTGAGCTTGGTGTCATAGTCAAGTCGCTTTGCGCGCTGGACTGCGGTTGGAACGGACGGGCGTTCACGTTCCCGGAGCGCGATGCGGATGGGCGTGTGATCGGCATCGCCACGCGAACGCCCGACGGTCGCAAGAGTTCTATGAAGGGTGGGAAACGTGGGCTTGTCCTACCCCGTGATCTTAATGAGCGTCCAGGTCCGAGGCTTGTCGTTGAGGGCCCCACGGACGTATCGGCCTGTTTGTCGATGGGGCTCGCCGCCGTCGGCCGACCGAGCGCTCGCGCGGGCGTCGCCCAACTGGTGGCTCTTCTTCGCGACCGCGATGTGATCATCGTCGGCGAGAACGATCAGAAAGATGACGGCAAGTGGCCAGGCCGTGACGGTGCGAAGGCCGTGGGGACGAAGCTGGCGACCGAGTGGAATCGTGCCGTGCGATGGTCGTTACCACCGGACGACGCGAAGGATGCGCGATCATGGCTGAATAATCGCGGCCTCGCCCCGGCTGACCGCGAGGCGCTCGAAGCCGCAGGCCGAGAGCTCTCGGCGGCCCTAGTTGCCGCGGCCGAGGAGGTCGAGCCGGACCGCGCCGAGAAATTGAAAATCCGCGTCGATCGTGTCGCGAACCGCGTGAAGGCGCGTGTCGAGATCTGGTTCGGAGATGAGCGAGTCGCCGTCGAACGTATCGACCTCTCGTCGAGCCAAGCCCGCCGCAAGCTCGCCGAAGAAGTTGCAAGCAAGACCGGGCTATTGCCGGAGGTGATTGAGATCCGGCTGGCGGAGTCGGCGACCGAACCTCCGCAGGTCAAGCGCGAGCCTGCTGCGTTAACACGCGAGGAACTCCTGGCCGCGCGCGACGAGCAAGTCGAAGAAGAGCTCGCCGCGATGTCGACAGAGGTGGTAGAAGAAGCCGAGGCGATGCTGCGCGATCCGCGTCTCGTCGATCGGATTCTCCATGACATCGGCACGCTGGGTGTGGTCGGCGAGCAGGAGTTGGCCCTTACGCTCTACGTCGTTGGCACGTCGCGCCTTCTCAAGAATCCACTGAGCGCCATCGTTCAAGGGACGACGAGCAGTGGTAAATCGTACGTCATCATCACCGTCGCCGGTGCGTTTCCCGAAGAGTCGAAGTTGATGGCGACGGCCCTCACGTCACAGGCTCTGTACTACATGCTGCCGGGACAACTGCTGCACCGCTTCGTCGTCGCGGGAGAGCGGTCGCGCCTGGAGAACGACGATCGAGCCGACGCAACACGCGCGCTCCGCGAGATGCTCAGTTCACAAGTACTCAGCAAGCTCGTCACGGTCAACGTAAACGGACAATTCGAATCCGTTCTCATTCATCAGTATGGGCCGATCGCGTTCACAGAGTCGACCACGCTTACCCAAATCTTCGACGAAGACGCGAATCGCGCCCTCCTGCTGGGGACCGATGAGTCGTCGGAGCAGACGGCTCGCATAACGCGAGCGATCGCGCGCCGGGCGATGCGCGACGCAATCGAAACGGCGCCGATCATCCAGAAGCACCACGCGCTTCAGCGACTACTGCGGCGCGTCGAGGTGAAGATTCCGTTTGCGGATCGACTTGCCGACGCGATGCCGACGCAACGGCCTGAGGCACGCCGGGCGATTGGTCACGCGCTCGACATGATCCGTGCGGTTACGTTGCTGCACCAGCGGCAGCGCGCCGACGGCGCCCTACAGCACGACGACGCGATCGATGCGAATCTCTCTGATTACGTCATCGCGCGGCGACTGCTCGATGGCCCCCCTTGGACGATCGCTGGGCGGTGCGCTGCCGCGGGCCGTGGCCGAACTCGGTCGCCGGCTCATCGCCCACTTTGCTAGCGAAATCTTCTCGACGCCTCAAGCTATCAAGTCAGACCCGATCATCCGGTCGCGCGGCAAGATGGGCGAGCACCTCCGAACGCTCAGTGACGCCGGCGTGGTCGAGCTTGTCGAACGTGGACGGGGAAACCGGCCGAGCGTGTGGAAGATCATCGATGAGGTTCCGCTCGGCGGAGCGATCTGGCTGCCGACCGTGGACGATCTGGAGGCTGCACCATGCGGGATCGCGTGAGACCGTCGGGCTCTCCGCCCGGGAGCGCGGGTGCGCAAGGCTCTTTCATCGATGACTGCTGGGATCTTGCGCACCCGGGCGGTTCGGGAGCGCCGGGGATCGCGGGAGCGCAAGGGGATGATGAACGCCCAGGGCGCTCCTGCGCTCCCGAGCGCTCCCCCCGAGTCCAGGGGCGCTATTCCTCTAGAGACATGGACGATTCGGGCGAGCGCTCCTGCGCTCCCGGGGAATCGAACGACCACGCTGCGGATTGGGCTGGTGCCGCGAAGCGCCTGCTCGCCACCTGCCCCGACGCCGATCTGCGCGATGACCTGACGGCCTTCTTCGACGAGACCGCCGCGGTCCTGGAGTACGAGCGCGGGCTGTCACGGCAGGAGGCCGAGCAGCGGGCCTTCGGTCACCTCCTCTTCGAGCTGCTGCGGCGCTTCGTCGCCGTGCAGAGCGTACCCACCGACTCTCCATCAGCGGAGGAATCCAGCGGATGACGGCGACGCGCTTCCACACTGCCTTCCCAACTTTGCGGCATATCGACGAGATGACCGAAGGCGAGCGCCTCGAGGAGATCGCCGGCATCCTCGTCCGCGGCATCCTCCGCCTCCACGCCGCCGGCGCGATAAGCGGCCACACGGCGAGAACTTCTCCAGAATCCTCGCAAACAGGCCTTGATCTCTTCCAAGCCGCTCGCCCTCATCGCTCCCAAGTGGTTAACGCCGGCGAGAACCCAGAAGGAGGCGATACATGAGCCTGAACATCGGAAGACTGGTGAGCGCGCTGCGGTGCATGACCGTCCCAGAGCTCCAGCAGAGGTACGCCGAGGTCCACGGCGAGCCGACGCGGTCACATCACAAGGACCAGCTTATTCGCCGGATCGCGTGGCGCATGCAGGCGCTCGCCGAGGGCGACCTGCCCGAGCGGTCGCGCCACATCCGGGAACACGCGAGCGAGATCGCGAACGACGCCGACCTTCGCACGCGAGGGCCCGCCCCCGGAAAGCGCACGGCGATCGATGACTCACGGCGTACGACAACCACGCAGGTCGACGTCCCCACCGACGCGCGACTCCCGATGCCCGGCACGCTCCTCACTCGCGAATACAGAGGACGCACCATCCAGGTGCGCGTCCTGCCCAGCGGCTTTGACTACCAGGGAACTGTCTACCGATCGCTCTCCGCCGTGGCGAAAGTGATCACTGGAGCCCATTGGAATGGATACCTGTTCTTCGGACTGAAGTTACCGAGCAAGGACATGAGGCGATGAAACAACAACGAACCCCATCTCAACCGATCGTCCACTGCGCGATCTACACGCGCAAGAGCGGGGAAGAAGGGCTCGAGCAGGAGTTCAACTCGCTGGATGCGCAGCGCGAAAGCGCCGAGGCGTACATCGCCAGCCAGGCCGGCGAGGGCTGGGTGTGCCTGTCTGACCGCTACGACGACGGCGGCTTCACCGGCGGCAACACGGAACGGCCGGCCCTCAGACGCCTGATGGCGGATATCGAGGACGGCAAGGTTGACTGCGTCGTCGTCTACAAACTGGATCGCCTCAGTCGCTCGCTCTTGGACTTCGCCCGGCTGCTCGGCCTGTTCGAGCAGCACAGTGTGTCGTTCGTCGCCGTCACCCAGCAGTTCAGCACCGCAACCTCAACCGGCCGGCTCGTGATGAACGTGCTGATGTCGTTCGCGGAGTTCGAGCGGCAGATCATCTCCGAGCGGACCCGCGACAAGATCGCGGCGGCTCGTCGCAAGGGGAAGTGGGCGGGCGGCCATCCGGTCCTCGGCTATGACATCGACCCCCAGAGGTTCAAGCTCATCGTGAACGGGGACGAGACGGAGCGCGTGCGCGAGATCTTCCAACTCTATCTAGAGCACCAGGCGCTCGTCCCCACGGTCCGCGTCCTGAACGAGCACGGCTGGACCACGAAGCATTGGACGACGCGCAAGGGCAAAGAACGAGGTGGTCGGCCGTTCGACAAGAACCGCCTCCACAAACTACTGACGAATGTCGTGTATCTCGGTAAGGTGAAATACAAGGACGAGGTTCACGAAGGCGAACACGACGGGATCATCGCCCCGGAAGTTTGGCAGCGCGTTCAACAGGTTCTGGTCCGCAACGGCCGAACCGGCGGCGCTGCCGTGCGCAACAAGTACGGAGCCCTCCTCAAGGGGCTGCTGCGGTGCGCTCCCTGCGACTGCTCGATGGGCCACACCTACTCGTCGAAGAACGGAACGAAGCGATATCGGTATTACGTCTGCCTGGGCACGCAGAAGCGCGGCTGGCATACGTGTCCGTCGAAGTCCATTCCGGCCGAGGAGATCGAGCGCCTCGTCATCGAGCAGATCAGAGCCATCGGACGTGACCCATCACTCATCGCGGCGACGATCCGCCAGGCGCGGGAGCAGGCCAAAGAGCAGATCACGCAGCTTGAGAGTGAGAAGAAACGGGTGCATCGCGAACTGCAGCGCAGCCACGGCCAGGTCCGCAAGCTCGTTGCCAACACCGCGAGCAGCAACGGGTCTGCCGCAACACGGCTCAGCGATCTCAACGAGCGCATCCGTCAGGCCGAGCAGCGGCTGACGGAGATCTGCGAGGAATCGACGGCGCTGCGTCGTCACATGGTGGGCGAGCGGGAAGCGACCCAGACGCTCGCCGCCTTCGACCCCGTGTGGGAGACGCTGGCGCCCAAGGAGCAAGCGCGGATCGTGCACCTCGTTGTGGAGCGCGTCGAGTACGACGGCGAGAAGGGGAAGGTCACGATGACGTTCCGTCCGTCGGGACTTCGTGCTCTCGGCGCGGACTTGGTTCGCGAGGAGGCTGCGGCATGAGCGCCCCCGGAAGTGTCAAGCTCGAGATCGACGTGCATTTCGCAACAAGCCGGCGCGGGCGGAAGCACGTCTTGGTCGGCAAGCAGCCATCGGAGCCGGATGGCCCCACTGGCCGTGTCCCGCGTGTCTCGCGTCTCATGGCGCTCGCCATCCGCTTCGATCAGCTGATCCGGGACGGAGAGATCGCGGACTACGCCGAGATCGCCCGACTGGGTCACGTCACTCGTGCACGTATGACCCAGATCATGAACCTCCTCCACCTCGCCCCGGCGATACAGGAAGCGATCCTTGATCTGCCGCGCGTCGAGGAGGGGCGTGACCCGATCACCGAGCGCGACCTTCGACCGATCGCTGCGGTCATCGACTGGCGAAAGCAACAGCGAATGTGGAGAGAGCTTTGGGACCGCGCAAACCGACAAGACCGTTCGTTCGCTGACAACCACAGGCTGATGGAGCACGGAGGCATGCCATGAGAATCGAGATGATCCCAATCAACGACGTCACCGAATACGCCACCAACCCGCGCCGCAACGAGGCGGCGGTCGGAGCCGTGGCCGAGTCGATCAAGACCTTCGGCTTCAAGGTCCCGATCATCATCGATCGTGAGAACGTGATCGTCGCCGGCCACACGCGGGTACACGCAGCGCGCCGACTCGGAATGACCGAAGTACCCGCGGTCCGCGCCGACGATCTCACACCCGAGCAGGTGCGCGCCTTCCGCCTCGCCGACAACAAGCTCCATGAACTCTCAACGTGGGATATGGAGTTGCTGCCGCTCGAGATCCGCGGCCTTCAGGAGATGGACTTCGATCTTCAGGTGCTGGGCTTCGACGCCGACGAGCTGGGCGCGCTACTGGCACCCCCGGAAGTCGAGGGGCTAACCGATCCCGACGAGGTGCCCGAGCCCCCGGATGAAGCAATCACTAGTCGCGGCGACCTGTGGCTGCTCGGCGATCACCGCCTGTTCTGCGGCGACAGCGGATCGACCGAGGATGTTGACCTCCTGCTCGACGGCGCAGCGATCCATCTCGTCAACACCGACCCGCCGTACAACGTGAACGTTGAACCAAGATCCAACAACGCCCGGGCCGCCGGTTCGAACGCGCTGCCTGCAATGGCGAAGAAGAAAGCGCACCTGCAGGGCTTCGATGATGCTCGCCAGGGGAAGCCTAAACCAACCACATCGAAGCTACGAGCCAAAGACCGCGTGCTTGCCAACGACTTCATGTCCGATGAGGAGTTCGACAAGGTACTGCTGGCGTGGTTCGGCAACATCGCCAGAGCGCTGGTGCCTGGCGGCAATTTCTATATCTGGGGCGGTTATGCCAATTGGGCCAACTACTGCCGCGCACTCAAGGCGCGCAACCTGTACTTCTCACAGGGCATCACATGGGTCAAGGATCATCCTGTCCTCGGTCGCAAGGACTACATGAATGATTGTGAGTACGCATGGTACGGCTGGAAGGAAGGCGCTGGCCACAAATTCTACGGGCCGAACAACGCACGCAACGTT
This sequence comes from uncultured bacterium, assembly GCA_965369945.1. Classification (GTDB taxonomy): domain Bacteria; phylum Planctomycetota; class Phycisphaerae; order Phycisphaerales; family SM1A02; genus JADFNO01. The sequence goes on from CBDUST010000021.1 coordinate 15,236, forward strand.
TGGAACGTTAAGAAGGTCAATCCACAGTCGATGGTGCATCTGACCGAGAAGCCCGTGGAGCTCGCAGCCCGGGCTATCCAGTACTCGTCACGTTCGAACGAGAACGTGCTCGACCTCTTCGGCGGCTCCGGCTCGACGCTGATCGCCTGCGAGCAGCATGGCCGGCGCGCGTACGTCATGGAACTCGACGCGCTCTACGCGGACGTCATCGTGACCAGGTGGGAGCGGTTCACGGGCCGGAAGGCGAAGCGCGTCAAGGCGAACACGAAGGAGACGGTAGGTGCGTAGGAGAACGCCCCCAACGCCGCCCGTCGCCGCCCACGTTCGCCCGTGTCGCCGACTCGTTCCGATCTGGGCCCAAACGGCGAGGCCGGAGAAAGACGCCCGACACCGGGCGTCTCGGCGAATGGAGGGGATCGGTGCGTCATTTTCTGAGCGCGAACTTGCCGCGCGCGACCTTCTCGAATCGCGATTGGCTGCCTTTCTTCTGAATCTCACGGATGATCGCCGCGTAGATCGTGGCATGCGGTGTCTGGCCACTGGTCTTCCAGAGGCCCTTGGCGAGCATGACGTCGACGATCTGGCGACTACCCATCGTCCCGCCGGCTTCGGCCAGCACCTGCGCCGCGGCGTCGAGTCCGCTCGTGCGCTTCGGCTTGGCGGGCGCCTTGGCCGTCTTGGTGGTCTTGCCCGTCGCGGTCACCTTGCCGCCAGTGCTGCTCTTGCCCATGGGAGCGCTGCGCTTCGGCTTCGCCGCAGTCTTGCCCTGAACCTTCTTCGTGTTGGCTTTCTTTACCGCCATGTGTCTTGTCCTTTCAAGAGGCCGTGTGTGATGGCGGGCTGCCCAGTGCCGCCCGTCGACACATGTGAGCCATGGGTTGGCCCGATCATCAAGGCCGATCCGCCGAGATTCGTAACATTCCGGAGTTCCCCACGATGACCCCACATCTGCAGCATGAAGATGGCGAAGGTGCGCGTCCTGCGACCCGCCTTCGGCGTCGGCTCCGCCTCGTGACGATCGAACGGCCGCGCTGCCCAGAGTGTGGCGGCATCAAGCTGCGCAAGTATCGGTCGCTGTTCGACCAGGGCGACGGCACGGCGCTGTGGTGGGTGCGCTGCGCGGACCCGGAATGTGGCCAACGCTTCAAGGTGCTCTTGGAGTAGCAGACGCTCCGACCCGCTCGTCCACGATCTGGAATGTGAATCGCGCTGCGCTGCTACGCTGAGATGTGGAGGTCGTGCCTATGAGCCTCAAGCGGCGCGTTGACAGGTTGAGTGCCCGACTCATCCCTCCTCCCCGGCCGGAGCCGCAGCTCAGTCCGGAGAGCATCGCGATCATGCAGCGCATCATCAACGATACGTACAGCGACCCGGTCCGGAACGCGGAGCAGATCGAGTTATTCGAACAGTGCCGGCTGAAGTGTGAGGGGCAGCAGCCGTAGCGTCGCCGGCGCTCGTGCGCCGGCATCGAATGGTTACAGATGGCATACAACCGCCTCGACAAACTCACCCCCAGGCAGGAGCGGGCCATCACCGCGCTGCTGACCGAGCACAGCGTCGAGCGCGCCGCCGCGACCGCCAAGGTCGGAACGCGCACGATCTATCGGTGGCTCGACGAGCCGGACTTCGCCGCCGCCTACCGCCGAGCGCGTCGCAAGGCGTTCAGTCAGGCGATCGCGCTCACCCAGCGGTACGCACCGCTGGCCGTGAACACGCTCGCGAAGGTGATGATGGACGACTCAGCGCCGCACAACGCCAAGGTCAGGGCCGCCGCGACCATGCTCAAGTTCGGGCGCGACGGCATCGAGCTGGACGACCTGGCGGCGCGGGTCGAAGAGCTCGAGACGGCCGCCGGCCCAACGTGGTTCCGGAACGGCCGGGCACTGAGCCCGCGGTTCGAATGAGCCGGTAGGCGATCAGGGTCGGCGGCCACGAAGGAGTGCGCGTTCCGGCCGTACAGTGACTCTAAGAATGACGATCGGCTGGACGAGGCTCGGCGCTCCGGGGACTCCCGGGAGGTCGGGGGACCGGGGGCGAAGCGCAGTGACGCCTACCTGGTGGACGCTGGGTGGACGCACTCTGATGCGGATCTCAACTCATCCGGTGGCGGACCGGGGATCTCCAACTCAGGTGGCGGCAATGTGCCCAGCGTCGTCGGTGAATCGAGTTCCTGTTCGAGCGGCGAACAACTGGCCTCCAGAGACGGCGGAGGGCGCCCGTTTTGGTCTGGATGGCCGTCGTGGGAGCTGCCCTGATCGTGCCTTGCATCGTTTCGTCGCTGGGTAGCCCCCAGCGACTCAGGCTGCGCCGAACATCTACAACCCGACCTTGGTCGTCATGCGGACGGCCAGTACCTATCAAGGATATCGCGACTCACAATGATTCGGCGTATGCTGCGCCGATCATCCAGAGGCACCAGATCCCTGACGTCGTTTGGTATTGAGTCCTGCTCAAACCAGAAAACCTGGTCATGCGGCTCACCTTTAGTCCCCTTCAGCGAGACATACGTTCCATAGTCGATGGTGACTAGGCTGAATCTCTCACCAGGTCGGTGAGGATGTGACCACACCGTGTTCAGCGGATGGAGTATTCTCGCTGCAAACATTCTACGAAGCAGCGGATGCTCCATGTCCCCTGACTCGATCATGAAGGTGCGAGCGCGCCGATCCCGGATAACGCTGTTCAAGAGATGCCCCAGAAAATCTTCCAAGTGTGTTTCAGATGCGATACTTGTCTGTTTGTCTTGCCTATACCACAGAGCCGAGGCGGTATAAACATCCGACAAGCCGATTCTCTGATGCCCCTCTTGCCGCGAAAACTCATCGAGTGCCTTTGCGAAGATCACCAGGAAGTCTCGCGCATTGCCTTCGGATGCGCGGCATAGATTGCTGAAGACCTGCACCTGCGTAAAGAGGTCGCTTAGAACAATGTCCTGCTTCACGGTCGCTTCGGTATCAAGGGATAGGTCTAGACTCGTCGCAAGGTGGTTGTAAAGTACCTCTGCGAAGAATTGCTCTACAACGGCTTCACCTTCGTCCCAGACGAAGTATCGATCCATCCTGATGTCGGAGAAGATGTCGGCGGCCTGCTCAAGCCCGATATGTTGACCATCGTGCCTTTCGGAAAGACGATACATGTAGTCGACGACCGAGATCTTGAGCGTCATTCGGTTGTTGGAGAAGAATGCGCGCTTCAGGAACTCAGCGAAGTATGGTTGTGCCGACATTGGCACTTGAGCCCATTCATCGAGTATGAGAATCAGGCGATCGGATCGGATCTCATCCAAAACGCCATTTGTGACTTGGATAATCGAACTGTAGTCAAATGTAGAACCATCCTGTGATGGTTGGCTGAGACCGTCAAGCCGCGCAAGAAGGTCGACGAGTCGATCAACATTTGCTTCGACGGGCGGTTCCAGTCGTAGGACGTCGTCGAGGAGATCTGCAGCCAGAGTTGAAAGGAACTTGCTGAAGAAGCGAATACCAATGTTCAACGGCGAGCCGTCAGCCGCTAAGCCGCTGCCAAAAGAGGTACAGTCAATGTAGTGACACAGTTGGCCTTCCTGGATCCGATCACTTAGATAGTATTTGAGCGTGTGCGTCTTGCCGACACCACGCCGACCGTAGAGCAGCTGGTTCTGTGTGGTGTTGAGATCTTCGACGGCCCTCGTGGGCACGTAGGATCGAGTGAGACGCTCATCGTAGATCTGCCGTTCAGCGCGCCGTTCGATGGCTAAGACTGCTCTTCGTAGAACGAGGCTCGATATATCAAAGGTCGTGGCCATCTTTCCGTTGGGCGGTAGATCGACAGGAGAGTACGGATCATTCTATCGATTTAGCTCATGGTCACAAGCGACCCTGAGGACGATGCGACGGGAGCGGCCCGGAGGGTAGGTGAAGGACGTAGTTTCGATATCGAGGAGAACAGTCGGCCGCGACCCCTGTGTAGACCGCGTCGGAGACGACTCTGCCTTCGCCTCAGATTCCCGCCCGTGTGCTCTTTCAGCGCGGAAGACCACGCCCCCCCCGCATATGACCCCTGTTGGACGCCTGTACCGATCCCTGGGGCACCTCGCCCTAATTCTCACTGGAACCCCTTGCATTCTGAGCGGGCAACAGCTCATCGAGCATACAAACGGTGCGCCTGAACGCGAAAGCAAATCTGAGTTTCCGGCGAGTTATGGACTTGCTTAGTTCGACACTTTGAGGTAGCACTGAGCTACGCTTTTCGTCCAAAGCGCAACTGTATCGGAGGCGAACATGGCCAAGCGACGCTCGAACCGCGGTCGGCGTCTCCCGCCGGAGATCCTGACCGACGATGATGTCCACGCTCTCTTGCGAGCGTGTTCGGACAGTGCCGCCACAGGCATCCGCAACCGGGCCTTGATCGCGGTGCTATACCGCAGCGGCCTGCGGATCAGCGAGGCGCTGTCCGTCTACCCGAAGGACATCGACCGGAACACCGGTGCAATCCGTGTACTCCACGGCAAAGGCGAGCGAGCCCGAACCGTAGGCATCGACCCGGGCGCGATGGCGGTCCTCGAGCGGTGGTTCGACATGCGGACGCGGATCTGGCTCAACGGCAGGCAACGCCTGTTCTGCACGCACGAAGGCCGGCCGATGACGGACTCGTACGTGCGTGTGCTGTTGCCGCGACTGGCACGCAAGGCCGGCATCGAGAAGCGCGTCCACGCCCACGGCTTCCGGCACACGCACGCCGCCCAACTCCGCGCCGAAGGCGTGGACATCGGCATCATCTCAAAGCAGCTGGGCCATCAGTCTATTGCGACGACGGCGCGCTATCTGGATCACATAGCGCCGCTGGCGGTCATCGACGCGATGCGAAAGCGCGTTTGGAGGGTCTGAATCAGCCTGGGAATGAACGTTGAGCGCCGCAGACGTTGCACATGACGTCGAGGGTTTCGTTGGCAATTCGGTTGAACAACTCAGGGGGTAACCTCAGTAGCGCGCGATGGCCTATCCAAGCTCTCGGAACTACTTCGCTAGCTCGGAAGCGAGTTCTTCTATGAGGCGCTCGACGAGATCTTCTACAAAGGAAGGTGCTCGTTCGCGACCACACAAGCCGACCGACTGGCTTTGCCACAGAAAAACATGGTGCTTCTGGTCCTGGCCTGGAACTTTCCAAGCCTTCGCCAGCCGCATTGTCACACCGAGTGCGGTTACGTTTTGCTCTGAGGTAACCGCGATGACGATGAGCGTGAGACGCACGTCGCCTGAATCAGTAAATCCAATTCCACACTTTGCTCGACCCCGTTGCTTCAAATCCTCCAGCAGCGCTCCTCTCGCCAAGCCGGCCTTCCCGTTTCCATCATCGAGATAGACGGAGACCACCACATTGTCACGCTGCCCCAGCGCCTCCGACAGCGATGCTATCGGCAACGAAGTAGGATCTGTATCTTTGCGCCGCGTCTCCTCAACCGCCGAACTGTACTGGTCGCGTTCACGCTTGATCGACTCTAGTTCAGCATGAACGGTCCGGAGTTCTTGCTGTTGATCCGTTTCAGACGTCCGAAGCTCGGTAACTTGTAGACCTAGTTCGTCCGCCTGCGCTGTAATCAGTTCGAGTTCCTGCTTTGTCAAGTGCAGCTCCTCAGCGATGGTGGCTTCGCGCTCGATTGCCGTGCTCGTTTGGTGGGATCGAACAATCCATGTCCCGGTCGCAAAAAGAACGGCTGTTACGGCTACTACCAGAGAAGCACCGAACAACACCCAGGGCTCGATCTTGGGGTCATCACGAGTCTTCGACCCCGCTGGAGTCTCAGACCACGGCCCGCGTTCATGTTCGGATGCTGGCATCTGGCCTCCCATTCTAATAATATATCATGGTACGGGCATAATCGTTGAAGCTGCCAGCTTCCTGTAAGGAACCGTAGATGCATGCTGCAAGCAGCGAAGATCCAGACGATCTCGGCTTGGCTCATAAGCCAGTGAACGCTGTCGGGGACAGGGGGGATCGAGAAGCGCTGACCGCGCCCCCTCAGGAGTTCACGGCTGGCTCCGCCCAGCCTGCTCGCGACCGTATCGTGATTCTTGGTCGGCGGCGAGCTGGCAAGACCATCTTTCTAGCGAGGCTGTATCAACAGCTATGGTCGTCTGCAAACCGATTCCACATGCGGGCTCTCTCGGGCGATTCACACACCGCTTGCATGGAAGTTATCGACGAGTTGAAGTCTGGCAGATGGCCTGCAAGCACTCTGGGCTCACAGTACTCTGACATCGAGATCACCTACCACGGGACCAAACGCCTTCTTGTTGCGCTGGATTACCCCGGAGAGGTGTTTCGACGTGCGTTCGTTGAGAACGCCAATACTGAGGATGCACGTGAGTTACTGGATCACGTAGATAGGGCCGAGGCTGTCATATTGCTGCTCGATCCAGCTGTCGTCCATTCCGGTTCATCTTCAGAGATTGTTGATGATGAGTACGGAATGACTCAGGCGATCCACCGTCTCCGGGAATGGCCCGACGGCAAGGATGTTCCCATCGTCATTGTTTTCACGAAGTGCGATCTTCACAAGCGAATGATGCGAGATCATGGTGGTCTGAGAGAATATGCGACGTCGAACTATGCGAATCTCTTGCGAGCCATGGATCGGTTCAAGATCTTTGCGTGTGCTGCGGTGTTCGCCAAACAGAACCCAGACGGTGAACGCGTTCCCGACTTGACAAAACCACCGATCGGGGTCGTAGAACCACTTGAGTATTGCTTGCTGAAGATTAAGGAACGTGAGGAAGCCGGGCGCGAGCGTCAGGCGCAGGAAGAAACACGGGTTCGTGTCCGACGTTTCTTGGATAAACAGCACGAAGATAAGAAAAGAGCGGTCGTGTTCTGGTCAATCTTCTGGAGTGCGGCTTGCGTGTTGTTGTTCGGCGTGGCATTGGTCACATGGATAGTGGTCTTCGGAAAACAGTGATGTCGATTCGTGCCGATACACATCTATTCGGGTCCAAGGAAGGTTATTGCACGCTGGCGTACTCAGCTGGCGTAGACCCTGCAGAGTCTGATGAGCTTTCAATGTTCGGATTCGGACAGACGGGGAGCTCGTCCTACCTGGACGCACTAGCCGCAGAGCCCAGTGCGTATGGCCGACAACTCCAATCTGGACGGGTTGGGATTACGCGATGCCTTAGAGGTCATCCGGACGATGCCGGCCGGCCGACACTACTGCTATGCACGCTGCTCATCGCTCCGCAGGACTACGAGGGTCTTCTACAACGCGGGCTGGAGTCCGTCATCAACGATCCCAGTATCTGGGAGCTTGCCTGCTTTGAATCAGGTGAGCAGATCGCGATTCGACCGATGACTGCCGGCCCTCCCCGTTCAGTGCAGCGAAACGATCTGGGGGTGCTGGATGCCTGGCTGATATCGCAACTGAACAGAGGGAGCGTTTCAGCGTTCTCTCACGAACGCAAGACCGCGGAGACTGTTCTCGCGTTCCCCCAGGTTCTTGAGACCAATGATCGCCTGCGATATCGCTGGGGAGTGAACCTACTTAGCGGTGATGCGCCTGTCGATGTTTGCACGCTCTCAACTTCCGCTAAGCAATCCGGGCGCCGCAAGGTATATCGTTTCGAACCTGACGAATCGATTCGCAATGAGGTTGTTAGATTTCTGCGCGATGGTATCGAGACCGGTACCCTACGCGAGTTACCGTCGCTGACATCAATGCTCCAGCGGAACCATGAATCGGCAACGGTGTCCCAAGAGCCTCCTTGCCTGAATCAAGAGGCCGCTACCGACGTGCCAACGCGGTCATCGCACCGGCGCCGAGTTATGACTGCGGTGGCGATTTCGTTTGCCGGCGTTGCCGTCGTTGTTGGCGTCTTGACGTTGGGCACAAGTATATTCCGCAGAGATCAGGATTCAGTCCCAGAGCAAGTGCCGCCGATCGAGAACGCGTTTGCGATGGATACATCAAGAAAAGAGCGAAACAAACAAGAAGAACCAGTCGAGCCGACACTGGTGAAGCCCAAGCCACAGCCCGCTGACATTGAACGGGTCGATACGGCTCCGGCTCTGTCCGAATCCCCCACAGAATCTGAAGATCGACCAGGAGATGAGAAGGTCGAAACAGTCACCCGCGACGAGTTCAACACTGACGATGCCGATATCACATCACAAGCCGACAGACCGCGAGGCATAGTGGATGTTGAATCATTGGATCAACTAGAAGAAGATGACGAAACGCCTGACCCCACAAAGTCAGACCTGGAGCCGCTGTTCAAGGAGATGAGTACGGACGAGCTCGCTCTGTGGTTCGTCAAGACCCGACTTCCTAAGCCGCACGAGAGCGGCGGCCCCCCCCTGTTCGATGACGATTATGGGCAAGAGCATCTGCGTCAATATGTTGCGGCATTGGAAGCAGTTCGGAAAAGAGAGGAGAATCTCAAGGATCGTCGAAGGTTAGACCCGAACTCTCATGACGTCAAAACAGATCTCAGTACCTTACGGATCACTTTAGAGAACGAAGCCGAAAATATTCAGCGGATATTGGGTGAGTATATCGCTTATTTGCAGGATGCTTTTGGAAAGAGGGCAAAAGCGCCTTCTATGAATCATCCCGACTGGCGCTCAATCAGCGCATTGACGGAGAGGCTCAATCTAAATCAATCGCTCACCGGCGATGCAGAGTTATGCGTGCGCTGTACGAGTGTCATGCAGTATTTTGTGCGAGAAATTCTGAGCGGAAGATCTACTGAACTGAAGAAGATCGTAAATGGATGGCACAACGACCTTGGCAGCAAGAACCCATCGAAAGGCCTCCTTGGAGAGCTCTCGGAAAACAAGGAATTGCTGGACAAGCGCATCAAGCGCCGCAAGGATGAGCAAGAGAAACTAGAAATTAGAGTGGGGTCAAGAGATGGCCAGCCAGACTGTTGAACGATCATTCAAGCTGGCCATGCACGCCGCTTCGGTCGAATCGTATGAAGCGTTCGAGACCGTCTTATCCCGGCTGCGCACACTCGATCGATACGATGAAATCCCAGTCGAGCGCTATCTTGCGATTGAAGGTATCGCGCATGCTCGCGCTGGCCACGTTGCGCAGGCGAGGGACGCGTTCTCTCGACTACTGGAACTTAACCGGCCTCTGGCCGACGAGACCAAGCGACTGCTCCTTTCGGCGCCGGAAGCTTCACACGAGTCATTTCGGCAGTTCGTGGAGGAGGCGATTCCTAAACCGGTGTCCCCTGATTCGGACTCGGTGCCACGACAGCCGAGGCCACTTCGACGGCGAATGATTGCGGGAGGAGTCGTCGGAGTTGTCTTGTTGGTGGGGCTGTACATCACATTCGATCTGCCAACCGAATCAGAAGTAGTAGCTCCTCCCCGAACCATTGCAGAGCGCGTCATCGACGCCGTAACAGGAGAGCCGACGGCTGCATCAAGCTCGTCGGAACTTGGCCAACTCTATAGGCAAATGCAGCAGGTCATTTGCAAAGTCGTGGTCCGAGCGGAGGTTCTCCGGGAGGATGGAAAGACGGTACGGATTCCAATCGGCTATGGCACAGGCTTTGTCGTTAGTCGAGATGGCCTGATTCTGACGAACCGCCACGTAGTTGAAACCGGCCCAGAATATCTTCGCGATTTATCCATTGTCGTCGGATGGGACATCCTCACAGTCTTCGGGACCGATGAAGAGCCACTCATCCTGGAAGCTTCCATCACTCAACAGAGCACTGCGGTTGATCTCGCGTGGATACGAGTCGAACACCAGTTTGAGAAAGCTCTGGCGTTCGCCAGTTCCCCATCTCCTGGTCAAAATGTCATGGCCTATGGCTTTCCGGGAGTGGCTCAAGACGTTACCGAGGAGATGAACGAAGGTGACACCAAGAGACGAGACGCGGAAAGGCAAGCGAAGTTGAAGAGTGGAGAGGAGCCAGATCTAATGGAATGGCTCGGAAAGGACAGCCTGACGATTACTGTGACAAGCGGGATCGTTAGTGCAATTCGTGATACTGAAGTGGGACTCATGCTGCAAACTGACGCCTTTATACATGGTGGGAATAGCGGTGGGCCATTAGTCGATGAGCAAGGCCGGGTAGTTGCAATGGTGACGCTAAGATCCGCAGAAGTTGAGAGTACCAACTTCTGCATCGCTGGCCGCACGATCTTCGAGGAGCTTGCACGCGTACCTGGGATAACCTGGCCTGATTCCTGGTAACGGCGGAGGGTTCCTGCTGGCAGCGCCGTCGCTCCGCTAGACGCCGGGCCGCGATGACCGGTGGCAGTCCATGCTGCTGGGCCACTTGCCGGGTGCCAGCGATACCCTGACACCACCGCGCCCATGCAGCAACCACGGTTCCGTCGGCATCTCCGACCTCCTCGCCCTCCTCGCCAACTGGGGGCCGTGTCCGTAAAGAAGGCATCAAGGCATCGAGGCATCCGGAGCGAGCCGCGACACATGATCGCGCGGCGACTGTCATCAATGCAGCATCGCCAGGACGGCTCGGAGACGCTGGAGCCGCCAGCGCACCGCGTCGATCACCGCCTCAGGTACTCCGACCAGTTCGCGCGCGTACATCGGCGGATCGATGCCGAAGCGAGCGTCATAGTCGAGAGCGTCCTTGTCCCTCTCCTCCTGATCGATCACATCGAGGTTCCGACCGAAGTGCTCCATCGCCGCTGTTGCGATGCGATCGTGGTCCAGGTCGGTGCCCTCCATCTCACCCTCCCGCCCTCGGAAGGAATCAGACAGAATGTTCAGTTCAGGTACACAGCGAAGCAGACCCGCTAGCTCATTGAGCTCATCGAGCACAGCTAACAAGAGCGATGAATCGATACGGTGCGATTTGCTGGACTTGGAGCGAATCTTCTTTGATCGTGTTTTGGAGCGATCTGTCTTGGCCATCGGTTTGATCCTCTCTAGGGCGTACGCGCTTGCTGGTTGTCTTTCCGTCACGATCACTTGGGGTAGCTCTTGATTCGTTCCTGGCAGATGCGTTTGGTTGCTTTCTGCAGTCGGCGCACTCGTGTGGCGAGCTCATCCAGTTCACGTCGCGTCACCCGAAAGGCGCCGTTGTAACGGCCCTTGACGTAGGCGGCGTTGAGCAGACCAAAGAGACGACTTTCTCCATTCTCCGTTGCTGGACCAAGGAGCCCGAAGAACGCCGGGGCCAGGTTGGAGACTCTCCTTTCAAGTCGCCTGAGGTTGTGAGACCTTGACTGGTGACCGGTGAAGACGATCACGATCCCCGTATAGAGGAACTCGGCGGCCTGGTGCAATTCAAACGCCGCCCGGCGATACCGGCGTCGTTGCACAAACAGCTCAAAGGCCACAAGACTGTCAGAAGCGCTTCGATACCACCATCGCAGGGCACGCCGTGCCGCGATCGGTTGTTGAATCGGATCGATGAATCGACACTGTGCCAGTTGGACACCTTCAGACCGATGAAGGACGATGCCTTGGTGCTTGATGTCGCTAAAGAAGGCGCTGCCCAGGCGAAGCTGATAGTTGACCTCGGAGCGAGACTTCGTGAGGAAGCTCAGCTCGACGCCGTTGCTCGACTGGGGATCGGCGCGAAAGCGCTGCATAATGGTCTGCCAGAGTTCGAGGCGGCGGGCGAGCTTGCACTGCTCGAGGATGACCAGGAACTCGTAGTCTGGTGTGTAGAGACCGTTGTCATGCACTGACTTGGTTGAACAGTCGTTTACCTCGCCGCGCGCGTGCGCGCCGAAGAGCACGATCATCTCGGGGTCAGCCAGATCAGCCGCGCACCTCAGCTTGCGACCCATTCCGAACACTTTGCCTGAGGCGCGCGTGTTCTGGAAGGCATCATGAATATAACGCACGACGAGTGCCAGGTCATTGCGCCGGGAATCTGAGAGATGACGAAGTGACGTTCGCACGGTGTCCAGTCCTGCCACACATTCAGGACTAAACCGGTTGAAATAGCAAGCGCTCAGCGGCTCGAATCACCGCGAATTCCCGAGATCCCGTTTGGGCGGAGGTGCCGAAAGGAAATGGCGGCAGACCGGGCGCCCACGGGCAGATCGGCGGCCCAGAGCAGCCGATAGCCGCCTGAATTCGAGGGAGGGCATCGTCGGTGTCCTCGACCTGGTGACGCTGCTCGCCAACTGGGGGCCGTGTCCGTAGGGAGGAATGCCGTTCAGATAAGCCGTAAGTCCTTTTGCCAAGCGCGGTTACGCGCGCTT
>CBDUST010000022.1:0-27306 GCA_965369945.1 uncultured bacterium
AAGAGTGTCGATGTAGCAAAGCGTGTGCTGGAGCATCTTGGCGTGCTGAAGGAGATCGAGGCTCCGGACGCGGCGGCCCGGACAACGCCCGGTTCCGACTCGATCAAAGCGTTGTCCCCATTGTGCCGATACGCGATTTGCCTCGCGCCGGGGCTTGCCAGCCCAAGGCGATATTTCGTACTCGATTGGAAACCGCTGGCACGGATGGACACCCAAGCACGGCAGGCCATCGTTGAGTTACTCTCGGACCGGATCGTCTTCGTGACATCAACTCAGATGCCCGACGAGTTACTTTCGCATGCCTCACTCGTCATCGTCCTGGACGGATCGGTGATCCGTGGTCTCGGCGACGCGCAGTGGTACCGTTCGCTCAACGACGATTCGCGTGGCCACCTCCAGCTGGTCGGTGCAGGGGGCACACTGGATGAGAGCAACGACGAGGATATTGACGATGACGAAATGGACGAGATCTAGACCAAGCTCCGGCTCACCGGGCCATCGTGCTGTTCACTTCCAACGTCTGGTATACTGCAGCCGATGTTCGATCACACCGACCGCCTCAAGGAAATATTCGCTCCCCCTATCAATCCGGGCAACGAGCCGGTGGCCAACTTCCCGCTCGGTTGGTATGAGGAGTTTCTGCAGCGCATCATCGAGCTGGAAATTCAGGTCATCACCTACAAAGACCTCTTTGCCGACAGTGATGATTGGGATTACCGGTCGAACTACAAGCGGGAGTTCGCCGCCTGGCGCAAGACGGTCAGTGATCCGAACAAACGCTACCTTCTGATCCAGCACGACGTCGACAACCATCCGTTGTTCACGAAGCGGATGGTCGCGATGGAAGCGGTCCACGGTATTCGATCCAACATTTTCATATTTCGGCAGCGGTATTCAAAAACGACAAGCGACCCGCCTTATGAGGTCGATCACGAGTTCTTCGAGGAGGCTCAGCGGCGCGGATTCGTCATCGCCTATCACCAGAACGCATTGCCCTTGGCCGGTTTCGACCCGCAGCGAGCCGTGGAGCAGTATCGATCGGATGTGGAGCATCTTCGTCAGCTCTACGACATCTCATTCGTCGTGCCGCACGGAGGCGTCGGTGTGGAGCTTGACGGTCGGATGATCTACAACCTGGATGTGTCGATGCCTCCGGAGTTCGAGGAAAACTTGCGCTGGGTATACAATGGCCACAGCGTACGATTCACCGATCGGTTTAGTGACGGCGGGCTGCGCAAGACGCGCGACATGAAACGGATCAAGAACTTCGATCTGGTGGGGAAATTCCTAGACCACCTCAAGCCGGGCACACGCAACTTCTGCCTGATTCATCCGCAACGATGGGGGTACAACGTCGATCCGCAGCAGAATCCACTGCTTGCTGAGGAGTCTTGGTATCAGGAAGTGCTCAAATGCTTTCACTAGAGGACGGCTGCGCGAGTAAAAGGCGGGGACCCAGACGGCCGTTTGTCTGCCCACGCGCTGCGGACGCTCTATAGTAACGACCCATCGACTGTTGCCTGCCGTGCGGGTAGCAGATTACCCAGGAGTCGACCGCGAAATGAAGCGCATCTTCGTTCGAGGCATCAGCCGTTCCGGCGGCACGCTCATGGCCACTGTGTTGGACGCCCATCCGCAAGTCGCGATGTGCTATGAGATCTATCAGCATCTATTGGCACCACCTCAGGGTGGGCAAGACAACGCGTCAAGATTCCTGGCCGAACTCGACGCTGCGGTGTGCAAGGGCGGGCGGTTCGCTCGTCGCTCGCCGTTGGCCGAGATCAAGGACCGTGACCTGCGAACGTTCGCGGCGCGAGCCGTTCGGTCAGGTATCGATCACCCAAAACTTCGTTCGATGCTGGAAGAACATACTGCCGCCGGCTATGACTTCTCAACATTCAAAGATCGCATGTTCTTTATCGAACAGCTTGCTGTCGTGAAGATGCAGCGCGAGGCCAAGGTGCATTGGGGATCAAAGATTGCTTCCGTCTACGCCGAACTCGCTGAACTCTATCCCGACTCGTCGTACTTCCTCTACATGCTGCGAGATGGTCGCGACGTGGCGGCTTCCCGCAAGAAAGTGGGGAGTTTCGATCAGTCGATCGATCATATTGCAAGAAACTGGGAGCGTCAGGCACAGAAGTTCCAGCGTTTTTCCGAGCAACCGGGCATTCGGGCGCGTTTCGTTCGCTATGAAAGTCTGACATCGGATCCAGAAGATGAGTTGAGGCAAATCACTGACTTCCTCGGCCTGCCGTGGGACGATCGGCTGCTATCCTTCCATGACCAGAAGCTAACGATCTATGCGAATGCGACCGGACACCTCTCCGCTGATCAAGTCGCTCAACCCATCAATACCAGCAGTGTCGGGCGCTGGCAGCGTGATCTCACCGCTGAAGAAGTCGGCGCGTTTGAAGTCGTCGCTGGATCAGCGCTGACTGACTTTGGGTACGAGCGGAGCTGATGATGTTGACGGCCGCCGCTGATAAGGCAACCGAGAGTAGACCTTACATCCGGCTGGCGACGCCTGATGCGCAGTATCTAGATGGCGAAGCGATTGAAATACTCGTCCATCCCCCTGATGCGGCGCACTTTGATTTTCGGATCATTGCAATCGGCCGCGGTGAGGCTGTTCGCGAGCAACAATCAACGAACCGACTTCGATTGAAACAAGGGCTACCGCCCGGCCAATATGAACTCAACGCTCGTGTGGCCATGCACAGCGATCGCGCTGAGCCGCAGTGGTCCGCATGGTCAATGCGGTTGCCGCTCACTGTGCACCGTGCCGATCAAACGGATCATGTTCAGCAGCTGCGCCAGTGGGAACATCGTCTCTCGCTGATCGTCGATCATGATGCTAACGGCCTGGGCATGATGAACGATCCGCTGGCGTATCCGCCTTCCTATCCGGCTGGTGAGAAGACGCGTTGGTTTCGATCGCCGGTGTACGAAGGATCGTCCACGTTACTCAATGAGGGTGCTGAGTTTTATCGCGATCCGATGGCGTACCTCTTGCGCTGCGTTGAGCGACTTGTTGATCGCGATGTGGGTTTCATCACCTGGCACGATTTATTAGACGGGATGGCGATCGAGGACGGGACGAGCGTGCTGATTCAATTCGATATGGATGGCGGGCCGAATTCAATGATGCGATTGATCGACCCGCTGCTGGAAATGGGTGTTCGCGCATCGATCATGCTTCACCGCCAATCGTACGATTGGTACGAAACTCGGTTTGAAGACTTGAATGTCGATGCGCTGAAGCGCGCCGAAGCGGCGGGCTGGTGTATTGGGTATCACAACAACGCGCTGAACAACACGCAGCGACTTGATCGATTCGGCGACTACAGCCCGCAGGTGATGGCCGAGGCGGCGCAGCGCTTTGCCGATGACGTCGCCTTCCTCAAACAACACCTTGACATTCGCATTTACACCAACCACGGCGGGAACGTGCTGAACTATCGCCTTGATCCGCCGCCGGAAGCTGAGGTCGTATGTGTTGATCGCACCAATACCCAGCTTTGGCAGCCCTTGCGCAGCATGTTCAGCGACGGCGGATTCACCGCTCGCCCCCATCCACTGAGTCAGCGCATCGAAGCGCTTCCCGACGGTCTCCATTTCTTCCGGATTCATCCGGTGAAGTATGCGAATTTCTATGAGCCGTGGGACTTCCCGCCGTTGGTACTCGACGATGCCATTCAGCGCGGCGTTGAACCGACACCTCAGCTCGGAGCGTGGATCGAAAGTGAGACGGCAAAACAAAACAAGTGGCTCGATCATCGCCGCAATCACAGACTCGTTGGGCGGTTCTCCCATGCCCAGCCTGACAAACCCGTCAGTCGAAGCTTCCAATCGACTGCCGAGATTGAAGCGCTAATCACGCATCACCGTTCACAGCGCAAAGCAGTCTTTGCACGAGAATACCCAGCTGCCGATGGTGATCCGCGTGTGTTCTGGTGGCGTATGCTCAGCACATACGCTCCTCAGCATGGCGAGATTCTGAATGTCGGCGCGTTGCCGCCCGATCGGCGAGACGAGACAACCGATTTTCTGTTACCGCAGGTGAAGGTGGTGGAGTTGGATGTTGATCCGGATCGTGAGCCGGACGTCTTGGCCGACATCACCGATCCGCCCGACGATCTGCACCGCCGATTCGCCGGCGTCTTCCTGATGGGGCTTGCCTACATTCACTCGCCCGGCAAAGCGATCGATGCCTGCTACGATCTTGTCACCGACGCAGGTGTAGGGTTGTTCGGTTTCCCGGACGATACCCATCCCAGACGCGGCGCGATGTGGGATCCAACCCATCGACCACGTTGGCGCAGAGATCTCGAACCGTTACAGGATGTCGGCCTCAAAGGGAATCTCTGGTCGTTCGATCCGGACGGTCTATCCGATCTGTTTCACAAGTGGCAGGACGTGTCGATCGAGAACTTCTCCCAATACTGGTTTGTGGTGTGCCGAAGGAAATGACGATTGCGCCTGTCTTTTTGCGCCCGGTTGGTCGAAGCGGCGGAACGCTGTTCGTTACGATGCTTGATGCGCATCCTGAGATGGCGATGTCGTATGAGATTTACGAGGATCGGTTGCTTGATGGCTCCGGCAAGCCGATGGACCCGCAGACGATCGCGGATGAACTTGAGCAATGTCGCCCAGCGGATGACAACCAAGACGGCTGGATCAAGGCTCTTGCGGATCGGAATTTGCAGGTGTTCATGTGGCGGGCGCGCCGGGCCGGGCTTGATGTTGACGAAGTGCTTACGCAAATTCAGCAATTCGCCGAGGCGAGCGACTCACTCGAAACAATTGACAGTCGGCTGGAACTTATCGACCGACTGATGATCTACAAAATGACCAAGCTTGGAAAGACGGTGTGGGGAGGCAAGGCCGCGGTTGATCCGCGAGCGCTCCACAATCGACATCCGGATGCATCATTTTTCATCATGGTGCGCGACGGCCGAGATATCCTGGCCAGCCGATTGAACACCGGCGACTTCGAGACCGACCCCCGGAAGGTAGCGCATGAGTGGGTTGAGATGCTCAATGATTTTCATGCGTTTGCTTCGCAATCCAACGTGCGCGCCATGGAAGTTCGATACGAACAGTTGGTGCATGAACCGGAGCTCGTCTTGCGGGAAGTGTGTGATCACGTTGGCGTGGGTTATTCGCCGTTGATGCTGTCCTATCACGAACGGGATATGTCGCTGTTTCGTAATCCCTACGGCCATCTTTCGCATAACCAGATCGCGCGCGGGCTGAACGCCCACACGATCGGCCGATGGCGACGCGATCTTTCCGCTGAGCAGGTCGATGCGTTTTGTGAAGTGGCGGGCGATCTGCTCGACAAGCTTGGCTACCTCAGCGCAGACTCCCAAACGATCTTGCACAGCTGAATTAGCGCAGCACCGGTGCCGGCTTGGGCTCGACAAACCACGCTTCAAACAATTGCATGACCTGATCGACCGCCTCCGGGCGAACGTGGCGGTTGTCATCCTCGTACGGTGTCCCTGACAAGTCGGTCACCACTTCATATGCAGGAAAGTACGTCACCCGATCACTATGGCCCGAAACCAATGCGTCGATCACCGCGCGTAGCATCGACTTGCTCGCAATGTTGGCGATCACGCTGTTCATATCACGAAACGTCGCGCGCAGCGGCACAGGCGAAAGCGTCATAACGATGTGCCCCGTCGGATTGTTCTTCGCGAACAGGTCGAAGACGCGATTGAGGTTCGCTAGGTTCTCCTCGTAGGTCGTCACTCGAAAACCGTGAAGCGTTTCATCAAATACTTGCACGGGCGGCACAAGCGGATAAACGTAACCATCTGATTTGTGATACCAGATTTCCGCTTGCCCGATCGTGATGATTAGCACCTGGGCTTCGCTGAAGGCTTGCTGCACGTTCTTGCGATGCTCCGCAAGCTCGCACTCCATCTCCTGGCGGCTTTCCCACGCGACACCTCTTCGATACGGATCAAGGAGGCGCATTTGGCCGTCCTCCTCAAACTCCCAGCTCGTTTCGGTCGGATTGAATTCGCCGAAGGCGCGCTCAAACTCCTGGCGGAGTGTGAAGGTGTTGTACACGCGGTCGTAGCGCGCCGAACCGGCCTCGGTGCAGGGGCCGTCCGCGGTCTCGATAAAGTTGTAGTTATTCGCTTTGAGCCAGATTTTGATCTCGCGCGCGAAACAACTTCCAATCGACGCGATGGGAGTGTCCTGGGTCAGGTGCGGCTTGTCGGGGCGATGCTGCTTCAAGAATTCGACACTGAGCGCATCACCCTTGGGATACAACCGCCAAGGCTCGAGCTTGAGCAGCTTGACTTCACTGAGTCCGCGTCGATCGGGGTTATACGAGTACATAGCGGTGAGTCGGTAGGGCAGGCCTTTGGCCTGCCAGTATAAGTTCCTGGAGTAACGGCAGGCTCAAAGCCTGCCCTACGATCTGTTCCAAGTCGAATTAGCACATCTTCAGAATCCGGTCCGCGACAATTCTACCCAGCAGTGCGCTGCCGGTATGTGCCAAATGCACGCCATCTCGCATTAGACACGTCTCCAGCCCGGCATCGAGGATCGGCTGGAAAAGATCGTTGATAGGAATATCCAGTTCGGTCATGACTTCAACGGCGATCCGGTTATACAGGAAAACATCCTTGGTTAGGCGGTGTAGTTTGCGGTCGGTCGTATGCCACTGGTCGTGGACCGGCGTATTGAGAGCCCAGATTGTGGTCTTCACTCCGGCGATATTGATCATCTCGATGATCCGCCGCAGGTTCTTGGCGTAGCTATTCGGTGATTGGTGGTACGGGCGAGGCGGCGCGCCGGGAGGGGCGGTGGCCAGATCGTGCAGCCCGGCGTTGATATGAACGATGTCAGGCTGACATGAGAGCCAATCGTTGAGATAGTCCAGGACGCCAATTGTGCCGCCCGTATTGTGGGGAATGTGGGAGAGATTGACATAGTCGATAAGACGGTCATATGCGTGCAAACCATACCCCGTTGTGTTACAAAGCCTCATCCGGATCGAATCACCGATCAAGAGCACGCGCTTCCGACCGGGACGCTCGGCATCGGCGAGGCGATCAACAATCTGTTGTTGGCGAGATTGTTCGAACTCGTTGCGCCCCCCAAGAAGCCGGAGTCGCTTGTCCCCCTGCCTTTTAATCGTCCGTTGCAAACACAGTTTTTGCGCCGCTTCGCCTTGGAGTCGCTGCGTCGAACCATCCTTCATGCGTATTGTTGCTTCCTCTGCCGCGATATATCTCATCCCGTGGCTCCCTCTGGTTGAAGTGCACGGCTGATGATCTTCGCAAGCCGCGAGGTGATGTGGCGGCGCTGTCGGCCCCAGCGTGGGACCACTTCTTGTAGGCTTAGCTGAGTCGGATCTATGCCGGCTGGCCTGAGAATCTGCTCCGCCGCCGCCTGGTATACCCGTGCATCCTCCGCACGGAAGATCCATTTCCCGTCACGAGAAGTCAGATCATCATCCAGTGTCAGCCAGATCCAGATAAGCCTCGCCTCCGTGTCGCGCTGCAGCTTCCATGCGAGCCAGTCGATGCGTGCGGCAAACTCGTCCAGATCAACCCACGCTTCGCCCGTCTGAGCATCAAGTCGGTAGTCCTCAAGTCCGAGGCCGAGCAGGATCGCGTCAGGTCTTGCTGCGACCCACTCAGTCGCCGCGTCGCAGTACTTCCGGGTAGTTCGGCAATTGAGCGGATAGTGCAGAGGCTGGAGGCCCGCCGCGTACATCGCACTGTAAAGAGACGGAATCAAGTCTGATTTGCGCCCATTCGGCTGCCAGATATCGTGAATTGGCACCACGACGGTTGATCCACTTCGGTGGGCTGCCGCAGCGGTCTTGGCAACGAGCAGTTCATGGCGAGCTCTGGCCTCGGGCGGCATGTTTCCTACAACCCTGAACGGTCTTGGTTCGGACTCGTGCAGGTCATGCACGAGCGTCCTGACCCCCAGCGCCATCGTCTCGTTGCCGCCAACGAACCACCGCTCGGATTGCCCCGTGTTGAAGCAGAACTCGATCGATAGCGGCTCGTCGGCTGCCGGCCGGTAGTCGCCGGCCACGCCATCCGGCTCCTTCGTGTAGATATAGATGAAGTACCCCTTGTTGTCGATGATACTCGGTGTGCCGAACTGACCGCCCGCGATGTCGAAAACATCACGGTCCCATTCTTTGCAGGTTCGATTGGCCCAATGCTCGTAGAACTTCTTATTCTGTATGTACAGATACCTGCCGCCTTCGCTCAGAAGCGAATGAATCCCTGACAGCAGTTCGTCGTATTCGGCTTCGGACTCGATGAACGTCAAGCCGCCCTTATTGATGACTAGGTCGAAGCGGCCGAACAGTTCGCAGCGCGTCTCCTGGCGCGTAAGAAAGTCCTGGAACGTGTCGTTGATCCACAGCAGATCAGGGTACGACGCATCGCATTGGCGGATGGCGACGGGACTGAGGTCCAGGCCGTAGATTTGTGAATCGCCGAGGAGATCCGGAGCGATCTTGGCGATGATGTCGTGCACTCGCGCCGCCACTTGGCCCTGTCCGCATCCGAGATCAAGACACCTCAAGGGGTGATCGATCTTCAGGTGCTTAGTAAACAGCGTATCCAATGCCTCGAACGTCGAGCGGTGCGTGAAGTGCCGGGGATCCGCCGCGTAGGTCGCGTCGTAGCCGGTCGAGCTAGACCGGTGGTTCGGGTTCTCGTAGATGATCATATCGCGGATCGTACCCTATTCTGAGGCAAAGCGTGCAGCACCTCATCGATGCACAGGTGATGACCTATTGGCTGGCTCCGGCACGGCGCGTCTCGAGAATATATGTGTTCCGAACAAACCGGTATTCGCCAAGCTCGACGTTGCACGCTTTACGAAATGGCAATAGGAAGCTCGTGATGTCGTGATGATACTTGCCGCCGGTGAAATCGACCGCATCAGTGAGCCTGGGTGCGCGGTTATACGGCAGGCGCACCGTGAGCGGGTTTGAGTAGCTGCCGAACATCTCGGGGTTTGAGTAAAAGATCGATACGAATCGCCCCGAAGGTCTCAGCGCACGATGCCACATTTCGATCACGGCGATGGTCGCGCCGCGATCCATCGAGTGTTGGTTGTAGAGCCCCGGCCCCCGCGCGAATATCAGATCGAACGTTCCATCAGGCCACGGCAACGAGCTCTCCGCATCACCAACGACGAACTGCTCCACATCGTTCGGCACCAATTCCTTCGCTTTGTCGATCGCCCCGGCGGAGATATCGATCCCATGAAGGCTCAAAGCAGGATTGACGGTCTTGATGCCGGCCGCCCAGATGCCGTCGCCGCAACACAGATCAAGCACGCGGCCGGTCTTGGGCAATTTCGGCAGATAGATTTCCAGCCACTGCTGAACTTGCTCGGGCGTGTACTCAAAGCCACGATCAGCATAGAAGGCGTCGGTGGCCTGGCGGGCTTCCTGAGCGGTTTGGTATATCTCGTTGGGCATAGCTGGCTGGGGCGATGGAACGAGGGTCTTCCTCGGTGAACGAATCCGGATTGGAAACATAATACTGTGCTTGGGCGATCGGCATTGTCACGGGTCGATAGTTGACCGGCCGGGCGGCGACTGCTAGCGTCTGCCCCAACGTGCAACAGGGGTCGGATCGTCCAGCCCTTGATGCCCTTTTGGGGGCATCCAAGCCTCTTTTGACTACTAAACGGAGCGACCGCGTGGCATCAGATGCGCAAATCGCTGTGCTCGGCTGCGGGGCGTGGGGGGCGAATATCGTCCGCACTGCCGATGCGCTTGGCAGCCTACAAGCGGTGGTCGATCCAACGCCTGCCGGTCGAGCCAAAGCGGCCCAAATCGCACCGGAGGTGAACGTCTACGACTCCATCGAGCCGGTCCTGGCTGACCGGGCTATCAATGGTGTCATGATCGCCACGCCGGCGGAGACACATTATGCCCTCGCGCTCAAGGCGATCGACGCAGGTAAGGATGTCTTCGTTGAGAAACCCTTGACCATCGATGTAGACGACGCGCGCGATTTGGTTACGCGTGCCGATGGGGCCGATCGAATCCTCATGGTCGGGCACCTATTGGAATACCACCCCGCGATTCTCAAGCTTCACGAACTCATTCAGGCCGACGAACTGGGCAAGATCAATTACGTAACGTCCAATCGGCTGAACCTCGGCAAGATTCGGACGGAGGAAAACGCGCTGTGGTCCTTTGCACCGCACGATATTTCCGTCATCCTCAGGCTCGTCGGCGCGATGCCGTTTCAGATCGTCGCCACTGGCGGATCGTACGTACAGGCGAACATCGCCGACGTAACCGTTACTCAGTTGCTCTTCGATAACGGCGTCCGATCGCATATTTTCGTTTCATGGCTTCATCCGTTCAAAGAGCAACGGCTGGTCGTCATCGGCTCGAAAAAGATGGCCAGCTTCGATGATGTGGCCAAGAAGCTCGTGCTCTACGATCAGCGAGTGGATTGGGAGGCGGGCCAACCGGTGCCTGTTCGCGGCGAGGGTGTCGAAGTTCAATACCCTCTCGACGAGCCGCTCATGCAGGAGGTCCAACACTTCCTTCATTGCATCAATACCCGGCAGCGCCCAAGAACGGATGGGCAAAACGGCTTGCGCGTCTTACAGATTCTGCATGCGGCGCAGCGCTCATTGGCCACCAACGGCCATCCGGTGACGCTGGCTTTGGACGCGCAGCCTAGCTTAGCGCGTCGTGATGCTGAATCAGATGCACCGACCATCACCACAGTTTCTCAGCCGCATGTCTCAGTTTGACACGGCCAAGCATCCGGACGTGCAGGTACACGGATCGGCCTACGTCGATGAACCGTGCGAGATCGGTGCGGGCACGAAGATTTGGCATTTTTCTCACATCATGGCCCAAGCCACGTTGGGGAAGAACTGCAATATCGGCCAAAATGTTGTTATCTCGCCGGATGTTGTGATTGGCGACAACGTCAAGGTGCAAAACAACGTGTCGATCTACACCGGCGTGACGCTCGAAGATGATGTTTTCTGTGGACCGTCGATGGTGTTTACCAACGTTATTAATCCGCGTAGCGAGATCGTGCGTCGCGGCAAATATCAACGCATATTAGTACGTCGCGGTGCGAGCCTGGGTGCGAACTGCACGATCGTCTGCCCGGCGCGGATCGGACGATTCGCCTTTGTCGGGGCCGGTGCGGTCGTCGCCAAGGATGTTCCGGACTATGCTCTAGTCGTCGGTGTCCCAGCCAGGCGCGTCGGGTGGGTGTGCCGCTGTGGGGACCGCCTGCCATCTACTCAAGATGAGCGCATCGTTTGCACGTCGTGTGGCAACGAATACGCGCTCCAAGACGCATCCATCAGCCCGCTCAAGGAGACGCAGAGCGATGACAACTGAAGTAACGGTCCCGCTGTTGGACCTGCGCGCTCAATACGCCACGATCAAAGGTCAGATCGAAAAGGCGATCCAAGGCGTGCTCGAAACGCAGCGATTCATCATGGGGCCGGAAGTAAGCAGCCTCGAAGAGGAGATCGCTTCGTATTGCGGCGCTCGTTTTGCGATCGGCTGCGCTTCGGGATCGGATGCCGTGCTGCTGGCGATGATGGCGCTGGACATCGGTCCGGGTGATGAAGTGATCTGCCCGACGTACACGTTCTTCGCCACCGCCGGTTCGATTGCTCGGCTCGGTGCGATTCCTGTCTTCGCTGACATCGACCCGGAAACGTACAACGTCGATCTTGAATCAGTTCGCCAGGCAGCATCGCGCTGCAAAAGGCTCAAAGCGATCATGCCCGTGCACCTCTATGGGCAAACCGTGGATATGAGCGCGTACTTGGCGCTGGGTGAGGAGCTTGGCGTGCCGATCGTCGAAGATGCAGCTCAAGCGATCGGGAGTCGTGACAGCGACGGCAAGCTTGCCGGTTCGCGCGGAGTGATCGGTTGCTTCAGTTTCTTCCCATCCAAGAATATTGGCGCTTACGGAGATGCGGGGATCCTCACGACCAACGACGCCGACCTCGCCGAGCGACTCAGCATACTTCGTTTGCACGGCTCAAAGCCGAAGTATTATCACAAGATGATCGGCATGAACTCACGATTGGATGCGCTTCAAGCGGCAATCTTGCGCGTCAAGCTGCGACATCTCGAAGCATGGCATGAAGGCCGGCGTGAAAATGCCGAGACGTACGATGGTGCTTTTGCCGCGGCCGGCGCTGCGACTTCAGCGGTTCCGCTGACCGCAGGCGGATTTCCATTGCGAACACCTCAGCCGACGTCGGGCGAGGCTACGCATATCTACAACCAGTACGTGATTCGAGTCCCCAGTTCTGTGCGTGACGCATTGCGCCAACACTTGCAGGAGCAGCGCGTTGGCACGGAGATCTACTACCCGGTGCCCTTGCACATGCAGGAGTGTTTTTCCAAGTTGGGTCTTGCTGAGGGCGACCTGCCGGGGTCTGAGTCGGCTGCGGCCCAAACGCTTGCCCTGCCGATCTATCCTGAATTGACCGACCAGCAGCTTGCTCATGTGACCGACACGGTCATTGCCTTCGTCGGCGAGCATGCCTGCGCCGCAACCGCCTGATTGAGGTCGCTGGGTCCAGTTTCACGTGACGTCGGTACACTGCACGGGCCTAGCGGTTGGGTCACAGCGATCCGCCCGCCGGCAGCGAGGAATCGCGTTGAGAGTCTTGCACGTCAACGATTACCGCTCATCGGGAGGATGCGAAGTCGTCATCGAAATGACGATGACGCTATTGCAATCACGCGGAATTGAAGTGGACCTCTTTACTGAGGATGACGTCGAGGGTCATCGTCGAACGCCTATGAGCTACATCGAATCGAGCGTCTGTAAGAAAGCGCTTGCGGAGCGATTGGCTACGTACCAACCGGATGTTGTTCATCTGCACAACTTCTATCACACGTTGTCGCCGGGCATTCTTGCGGTGTTGGATTCGTATCGCAAGCAGCACTCAGTTCGAGTAATAATGACGGCGCACGATCACCACCTCCTGTGTCCGAACTCGGGAATGTGCCATTATCGCAGGGGTCGTATGAAGCCGGCCGATGCGTCGCGCTTAGCAAGTCTCGCGTACCTCTTGACCCGCCGATGGGACGATCGGTCGATCGCACATTCGTTTTTGAAAGTGCTTCAGCACATTTGGAATTACCGCATTCACAAACGCCGGGGCGTCATCGACTGTGTTGTGTGTCCCAGTCGGTATCTCAAGAGCCTGTTCGACGGTCTTGGCATGCCCACGCGGCTACTTCCGCTTCCAGCGCCGTGCCCGACCAGTGCGCCGACGAAGCCCGATGGTCCGTTACGCATGGTTTTCGGTGGCCGTGTCGAGCCGGAGAAAGGGTTGGCGGAGTTTCTCGAATCGCTGCCCGAGTCATTTCCCGGCCGACTGACCGTCGTTGGCGAAGGGAGCGAGCTTGAGCGATGTCAGCGTATTTGCGCGGGGCGAGAAATCGACGGAATCGTCGAGTTCGTAGGTCTGAGACCGCACGACGAGACGATGTCGATCATCGGTGCAAGTCACCTCCTTGTCCTTGGTTCGTTGTGCGCTGAGAATTATCCAATGAGCGTGCTTGAGGCGCTTGCGCTTGGGACGAATGTTCTTGTCTCCAACTTCGCCGGCACAAAAGAGATCGTCCAAACCAGCGGCGTCGGATTCATGTTCGATCCGTTTGCCCCCGGAAGTGTCGAATCGAGTCTCGATGATGTCACAGCAAGTTTTGAACGTGGCGAGTTGAATCAGTTCGATGTCTCGGCGTTTCTGTCTGAGCGCAGTGAAGAGAGCTATCTTCAAGGAGTGCTGGACGTCTACAGCGGCGCGACAGCCTCGAACCCGAAGCAGCTTGAGCCTGCGGTGTGACTGATTGATCGATGCGAATCCTGCTCGTAACAGCGTACTTCCCGCCGCCCCAAAACGTCGCCTCCCTTCGCGCGCAGGCCTTTGCTCGCTACTGGTCCGAGGCCGGCGAGCAAGTGACGGTTTTGACGACGGGAAACAATGACGATCAGGCGGATCACGCGCGATCTGATGATGGGTACGAAGTTGTCCAAGTGAGCTACGACGTACCTCGATTGTACCGCGCACTGCGTCGGCGTGACCTTGATGCACAGGAACTTATTGCGAACAATGCCGGGGCAGCGGCGCTAACGATCCGAAAGCGCGGTGCGCTCGGTCGGCTCAAAGATCGCAGCGGAGTGTTCTCCGCCGTTCGGATGCCTGATCTGACTGATTATTGGGTGAAGCCGGCCCTCGCCTGGTGTCGCGATCAAGAACCGTGGGACGTTATCGTCAGTTCATCAGGGCCGTACACAGCTCACCTTGTCGGTCTTGAGTTGAAACGGATTGGTTTGGCGCGACGTTGGGTGACGGACTTTCGTGATTTGTGGGTGAACAACCATCTGTACCCCGGGTTATTCCCGTTTACTTTGCGCGAGCGCCGATTGCAACAGCGGTGTCTGGCATGCGCTGACTTAGCGACGACCGTGAGCGACGAATTGGCACAGACCTTGCGATCACATACGCAAACTGATGTGCAAGTCGTGTACAACGGCTTTGAGTCTGATGAACTCGATGGTTTGGGGCAGCAGAAAATATTTCCGCGCGATGGAATCGTTCGTTTGGTTTATACGGGTACGTTGTACAAGGATGGGCAGGATCCGACGCCGCTCCTTCAGGCGATGCGACTTCTGAAGCAAGGCAAGCCTGACGTCGCCGCGCGATTTCGATTGGTGATCGTCGGTCGTGGACATGAAGTCTGGACAGGCCTTGCACGGCAGTACGATGTCGCAGAGTTTGTGGAAGCAGCCGATGCGGTTGACCGAGCCGATGCGCTTTGGATGCAGCGCGATGCCGATGCGCTGGTGCTCGTGGATTGGAACGATCCGACCGCAGGCGTACTCACCGGCAAGCTGTTTGAATATCTCGCCCTCGACGCCCCCGTTCTGGTCGTGGGAGGTCAGGATGGTTCAGCGATCGCGCGTATGGTGCAGCAATCACAACGCGGACTCCATCTTGGCACGGATCCGCAGCGCATCACCGAAGCGCTGACGAACCTGCTGACCGCACCAACGAAACTTAGCATGGAGCCGGATCGCGACTTTCTCGCCACGCTGACCCGCCAGACCCAGTCGATGCGATTGCTTGAGATGGTTCGCCGACTCGCTACAGCACCGGTTCCCGTCTGATGGCACTACGAAGATTCGACGGTTGGGAGGATAAATCGTCCTGCGCGGTCCGGATCGTTTACAACGCGCCGCACGGCATCGCCCGGCTCGTGGTCGATCACAATCTGCCAACTCTCATTGCGAGCACGTTCAAGCAGCGCTTGCTTCGATAGCATGTTCTGATACGGCAGCATGTCGTACCCCATGTTAAACGACGGGCCGACATGATTGGCGGTGGGCATCACATCGCCGGGAAAACACACGATGCCGTTGCCATCATCGAAGCGCACCGCCTGCTGGCCCCAAGTATGACCAACCATCGGCCAGACGGTCACCCCCGGAAGTATCTCCTTCTCGCCGTTCGCCAGTTGCAGGCGATCGGCGATTGGATCGAGATGAGTGCGCAAGTATGTTCGCGTCATCGTTGACTTATTCGCCTGTGCATCGTCCCATTCAGTTTTCTGGGTGATGACGGTAGCGTTGGGGAATGCTGGGATCGCCTCGCCGGAGTCGTCCAGAACAGTCAACCCGCCGGCGTGATCAAAGTGCAGATGTGTAACAAAGACGAAGTTGATCTGATCCGGTTCGCAGCCGACTTCTCGCAGCGCATCAACGACCGTTCGGCGCTCAAGGTCATAGATTGCTCGTTCCCTATCCGACCACTTCTCGCCGTATCCAGTCTCGATGAGGATCTTCTGCGAGCCATCATCCAGCAGCAAGCAGTTAGTTTGGAGCGCGATGCGGTTTTGTTCATCGGGCTCGATGAGTGCCGACCAAATCGGCTTCGGCACCACGCCGAACATACTCCCGCCATCAAGGCGAAACGAACCAGCCCGGAGCAATTGCCACGACCATTGATGCGCCATCGGTGCAGTGTATCAACCGCAGTCAAATCACGACTGAGCCGCCCCAATCTGCGAAACACCATAGCCGTCGATCCAGGAACACTGTTCAACGCCATGTCCGTCACGGAGACTTCGCCGAGCATCTACACGACCGGTGAATATGCGCGCGAGAATCCCTCGTATCATGTCGAAGATTCAGCGTGGAAGGCCGATCACATTCTGCGCATGATCCACAAGCACAATCTCCAGCCACGAACAGTCTGCGAGGTGGGGTGCGGCGCCGGGGAGATTCTCAAGGTATTCTAAGAAGCGCTTCCGGGGGATGCAGAGTTTGATGGATATGAGGTTTCGCCACAGGCATTTGCGCTGTGTCAGGAGCGATCCAACGAACGCCTGCGGTTTCACTGCGTGAGTCTACCACCCGACGAGAGGCCCGCATTCGATCTGCTCTTGTGCATCGATGTATTTGAGCATGTGCCTGACTACATCGGGTTTCTCAGGGCGCTTCGCCCAAAGGCCGATCGAACGATCTTTCACGTTCCGCTTGATCTTTCGGTTCAGTCGGTGCTGCGCAGCTCGCCGATCATGAACACGCGCAAACAGTTCGGACATCTGCATTACTTCACAAGAGATACGGCGCTGGCAACTCTTCAAGACTGCGGTTACGACGTCATCGATTCGTTCTATACTGCAGTTGGAGCTGAACGAGGGCGAGGCGTGAAGTCACTGATCGCAAAATGGCCGCGGAAGATTCTCGCTGCGTTCAGTCAGAACCTCGCGGCGCGCTTGCTCGGCGGGCACTCGCTGCTCGTACTAGCCAAATAGATTGTGAGCGCTCTACGCCTTAACGATCGTCGCAGTTGGATTCGGCACGCGCGACATGGCGTTGCGCGTATCAACAACCAACTTGGCGTGTTTCCCGATGAGTTCGTAATCGACGCCGGTATGATCCGTCACGATCAAGACGCAATCATGGTCCTTGAGCGTCTGCTCAGTAAGGGGCAGCGATGACAAGTCGATATCGTGATCGCGCATCTTGGGGAACTTCGGCACATGCGGGTCGTGATATCTGACGTTGGCGCCGCCTGACCACAGCAACTCGATAATTTCAGCAGCAGGACTTTCTCGCACGTCATCGATATCTCGTTTGTACGAGATGCCGATGATGAGCACCTTCGCACCTTGCAGCGCCAAGGAGCGTTTATTCAGCGCCGACATCAACTGGGCGACAACATACGCCGGCATCTGAGCATTGATTTCGCCGGCCAGTTCGATGAACTTGGTGTTACGACCGATTGCTTTGGCTTTCCACGTCAGATAGAACGGATCGATCGGGATGCAGTGCCCGCCGAGCCCGGGCCCGGGATAAAACGCCTGGTACCCAAACGGCTTGGTCGATGCAGCTTCAATCACCTCCCAAATGTCGATGTTCATCTCGGCCAAGAGTGTCTTGAGTTCGTTGACCATCGCGATGTTGACTGCGCGATAGATATTTTCCAAGAGTTTGGCGGCTTCAGCGACCTCCGCTGACGAGACGCCGTGAACGTCCGTGATGAGGCCGCGGTACAGCGCGAGCGCCAAGTCGGTGCTGACCTCATCAATGCCGCCAACCAGCTTGGGGATCGTGGCCGTGTCGTAGTTCGGCCGGCCGGGGTCTTCGCGCTCGGGACTATAAGCGAGGAAGAAATCTTCCCCACATCGCAGGCCGGACTCCTTCTCTAGGATCGGCAGCATCTCGTCGCGCGTTGTGCCGGGGTATGTGGTTGATTCCAGCACGATCAAGTGACCCTTGCGCAGTATGCCAGCCACCATTCTCGTACTATCAAGAACAAAGCTCAGATCGGGTTCACGGTGCGGCCCCAGCGGTGTCGGCACACACAGCAAGATGGCGTCTGCGTTGGCCAGATCCTTCGACTCGGCGGTCGCCTTGAAGTGCTCGGAGGCGGCGAGTTCTTTGGCCAGGTCGGTGCCGAGGTGCTTGAGGTAGGTTCTGCCGCCATCGAGCATGTCGATCTTGGTTCGGTCGCGGTCATATCCAACCACGGGGAACCCAGCCGCATGAGCTGCGCGCACCAGCGGGAGCCCGACATAACCGAGCCCGACCACGCCGATCGTTGCCGAGGCATTCTGGATGCGCTGCAGAAGCACCGCTGCTGGCGTTGCGGACGTATCAGTCGGCGGAATCTTGGTTTTGGAGGCGGTTGTCGGCGTCATGTATTTCGCTCTCACGAGGCTATTGATCGTGAGGCCGGGTAGAAATGATCATTGGCTCATGTACTACGCTCAAACCCCACGCATCGGTTCGCTGGTCCATTGTCCTTCCCAAGCATCACCGATGCAAGCGGTTGCCTTGCGTAATAGGCAGATGAAATGACAATTGCAGCCGGCAGCGGCAGGGGCTACACGAGAGACTCGGGCTGCTCCAGCAGCTTCATCAGTGTTTGGAGGAAGCGGGCGCCTTCGGCGCCGTCCACCACGCGATGATCGCAGCTCAGGCTCAAGGGCATCACCTTGCCCGCATAGAACTTGCCATCCTTGACCAGCACGCGCTCCGTGGCTCTGCCAACGCCAAGGATGGCCACCTCCGGATAGTTGATGATAGGTGTGGTGAACATCCCGCCGACGCTCCCAGCGTTACTGATCGTGAACGTTCCACCGATGAGCTGCTCGCGCGGGATCGACCGATCACGGCAGCGCTTGGCCAGGTCGCCCACCACGCCGTCGATCTGCGAGATACTCAGTGCATCAGCATTGGGGATGACCGGGACCATCAAGCCATGATCGGTGTCGACCGCGATGCCGAGGTTCGTCACGCTCTTGATAAGGATCTCCTGCCTTTGGTCATCGACGTTGGCGTTGAGCGATGGATGTTCCTTCAACGCTCGACACACCGCAATCACAAGGAAGGGCAGGTAGCTGAGCTTTGCTCCGATGACGGCTGCATACTCATGTCGCTTAGCGTCCAAGGCGGTAACATCCGCTTCATCCATGACCGTAAAGTGAACCGCTGTCTTGATCGAACGGCTCAGCGCCTCAGCGATCTTGCGCCGAACACCGCGGAACGGAATGCGCTCAGCGATGCCGTCGGTTGAGATCGAAGGTGGGGGTGAAGTCGATGCGACAGGAACAGGTGCCGCTGTTTGTGGTGCGCCTCCTGTATGGGCGTGAATGTCGCCAACGGTGACACGTCCGCCTCGGCCGGTGCCGGGGATATCGTTGATATTGACACCTAACTCCCGAGCAACGCGCCGCACCGCCGGCGTCGCCAACGCCTTGCCGTTGCTGACGTCCGCATGTTCTTCGTGGTTGCGGCGCGTAAGCCGATTGGACACGACCAACGAGGAGTCCACTGATCCAACGACTGTTCCGGCATCTTCACTCTCGGTCGGGGGTTCTTCGATGACAGTATCGCCCGACGCAGCCTCGTCATTGTCCGCCTTATAACTGACAAGGACGCTTCCGACCGCGATGATCTCACCCTCTTTGCCGTGAAGTTTCTCGATCACGCCCGGCCAGGGGCTTGGCACCTCGACCAGCGCTTTGTCGGTTTCCATCTCCGCCAGCGTCTGATGTTCTTCCACACGATCGCCTGCCTTGACCTTCCAGGAGATGATCTCCGCTTCGTGAACACCTTCGCCGAGGTCCGGCAGGATGAAGTGCGATTTATCGATTGGTTGTTTGATGACCATGAGTTTGTAGAAGATTCACCGCAGAGGCGCGGAGGTCGCAGAGACAAGAGGGGGTTTAGAAAGCGATTTGCGAACGATTCCGTCTCGCAACAAAGGTACGTTAAAGTTAATGAGAAGGCCGGCTTGTTTGTGCGCCAGCCGCAGATATGTCAAGAGTTGGGCTTCGTGAATAGGCATGATTCTTTCGACACATTCTAGTTCGACGATCACCGTGCTCTCTACCAGGAAATCCAAGCGGTATCCGCAGTCAAGTCGGCGACCCTTATACTCCACAGGTAGATCGACCTGCCGTTGGAAAGCGATGTCGCGCCGATCCAACTCGTCCGCGAGGCAGATCTCGTATGCCGACTCCAGTAGACCAGGCCCAAGGGATCTATGGACCTCGATCGCAGCGCCGATGATGTCGCTAGTCAACTCGTGGTATGGGTATTCAACGTGACTCATTTCAAGCTTCTACTCTGCGATCTCTGCGCCTCTGCGGTGAATTCCATTCTTAGTACGCCGTTACCTCTTGGATTGCCTTGCCGATGCGGTCCGCTTCGGGAAGATACTCAAGCTCCATCTTGTAATACGGCATCGTCGTGTCAAAGCCCGTAACACGTTGGATCGGCGCTTCCAAATACAAGAAGCAATGCTCCATAATACGGCTGGCGATTTCTGCTCCCAGCCCGCAGTTCTTCGGCGCTTCGTGAACGATCACCACGCGGCCAGTTTTTCGCGAGGAGGTCACGATCGTTTCAGTATCCAACGGGTCGATGGTTCGCAGGTCAATCAATTCGATCGACTTGCCGGAGGCTTCGATCGCGTTCATGCATTGAACGACGGGCGCTCCCCAGGAAATGATGGTCAGCTCGTCGCCTTCGGTGACAACGCGCGCCTCCCCGAGCGGGATGGTGTATTCGTCTTCGGGCACTTCCTCGCGGAACGCTCGGTATAAGCGCTTGGGCTCAAAGAAGATGACCGGATCAGGATCGCGGATCGCCGAGATAAGCAATCCTTTGGCGTCGTACGGTGAGGCCGGCATCACGACTTTGATGCCCGGTTGGTGCGCGTAGACCGCCTCGGGAGAGTCGCTGTGAAGTTCCGGTGCGTGAATTCCGCCGCCCACCGGAACACGCAGCGTCAAAGGCACGGTCAGCGCCCCGCGCGTCCGACTGCGCATCCGGGCCGCGTGTGTGCAGAGTTGGTCATACGCCGGACCGAGAAAACCTTCAAACTGAATTTCAGGAATCGGTCGCAGCCCCGCCATCGCCAGGCCAACGGACGATCCGATGATTCCGGATTCGGCCAACGGCGTATCGACGACTCGCTCAGCGCCGAAGCGCTTGTACAGACCTTCGGTGACGCGGAATACGCCGCCGTTTCGACCGATGTCTTCGCCCAAGATGATGATGCGGTCATCGCGCTCCATCTCCTGGATGAGCGCGAGGTTGATTGCTTGCACAAGTGTTAAGTTTGCCATTGTCGTTATACGGTCTCTTCAACCCCCGGCTGCTCCGGCGCTTCGATGCAGCTCCGTTCTTGCCCCAGACTACTTGTGCGCATGGTGTCGCGTTGTCGGCGGACTTCATCGGGAATCGCTGCATACATTGCATCGAATATCTCATTGGACGGGTCCGCCTCGATCTCTTCGGCTCGCTTCACAGCCGCAGCAACATCCTGCTTGGCTTGGGTCAAGATCGCCTCTTCCTTGGAGCTGTCCCAGAGTTTACGTTCGGTAAGGTAGTTACGAAGGCGGACCAGCGGATCGCGCTGCAGCCACAATTGCAGCTCCGCTTCATCGCGATACCGCCGGGCGTCATCAGCTGTGGTGTGATCGCCCAAGCGATAGGTCAGCGCCTCGATAAACGTCGGTCGACTTTCTTCACGAGCGCGCCTCGCGGCCTCTTTGACCACTTTCACCACGGCGAAAATATCGTTCCCATCACACTGAATGCAATCCATGCCGTACGCCAGCCCGCGCTGCGCCAGGGTCGGGGCCGAGCACTGCATCTTCGTTGGGACGGAAATCGCCCAGCCGTTGTTCTGACAGAAAAAGATGACCGGCAAATCAAGATTCGCGGCGAAGTTCATCGCTTCGTGGAAATCACCCTCGCTGGTTGCGCCGTCCCCAAAGAATGTACATGCGAGTCGATCTTCCTTGCGATACTTGCCTGCCCATGCCAGCCCGACTGCGTGCAACATCTGCGTCCCGATGGGGATCGCCATGGGTGTGATGCACAGCCCTTCGGGGATTTGATTGCCTCGCTCATCGCCCATCCAATGCAGCAGGATGTATTCCATGGGCAGGCCGCGCCAAAATAGTCCGGTATTTTCTCGGTAACACGTGACCAGCCAGTCGTCTTTATTGAGTGCGTAAGCGCCGCCGAGCGAGGTCGCTTCCTGGCCTCGGTTTTCCGGGTAAGTGCCCATTCGGCCGGATCGCTGCAGCTTGAAGGCGATCTGATCAAACTGCCGCGACACCGTCATGGACTCGTAGAGCTTGATGACGTCCTCGTCGGGAATCAGGTCCGCCCCGAGCTGCGCATCGAAACGCCCGTGCTCGTCAAGGATCGAGACCGACTCGATGCTGGCGGTGAATACGGTCCTAGCCGGCATGGACTTGCTCCTGGGTCGTAGCCTCGCCGGCCGCGATGCGTTGATCCGCAAGCGCAACCGCAGCGGCGTGCGTTGACGGCATGGATTCGGCATCCTGAAGCACCCGGGCCGTCGTCTGTTCAATATCGGCGATCTTCTGATCGATCTGAGCCTCTGTCAGCCCCAGATGGGTGCCCGCAAGCTGTATCAATCCGCCCGCGTTGGAAACGAAATCCGGTACATACAGGAACCCGAGGTTCTTGAGGATCACCGCATCTTCATCCGGGTCGTCCAGCATGTTGTTCGCAGCGCCAGCGATGATCGGGCACCGCAGCGACTGCGCGCGGTTCGCATCGATTACGCCCCCCAACGCGCACGGCGCGAGTATGTCACATTCTCTTGAGAACAACGCCGCATCGGAATCTACGAACTCAACATCAAGTTCGACCATCGCGCGTTGACGCGTTGCCTCGTTGATCTCGGCGGCGACGACTTTCGCGCCGGCGTAGATAAGCAATTGCGCTAATCCAAAACCCACATGCCCGACGCCTTGGATCGCTATCGTCAACCCGGCAAAGTCGACGGGCTTACCAAGATGCGCCAGCGCCGCTCGCATCGCGTTGATCGTGCCGCGCGCGGTGTATGGCGACGGGTCGCCGCCGGTCGAGATTCGCTCACCACCCATGGCGTGCTGGGTTTGCGTCGCCATCCAATCGATATATTGTGGATCCGATCCTACGTCTTCGGCGGCGATGTACGCACCGTCGAAGGTCTCGACGAATCGGCCCATCGCCAGAGCTTCGTCTTTGGTCGCTGGATGGCCGGGCTTGGGTAGAAGCACGACACTCTTGCCGCCACCCATGGGGAGCGCTGCGGCCGCGGCTTTGTAGGTCATGCCCTCAGAGAGTCGAAGCACGTCGTACAGCGCATCCGCTTCGGTGGCGTAATGCCATCGTCTCACTCCGCCAAGCGTGCTGCCCAGCTTGGTTGAATGAACGGCAATAATCGCCCGCAGGCCCGTCGTGGGGTCCTGGTGGAAGCACACTCGTTCGTGACCGCGCTCGGTCATTTGTTCGAAGGTATTCATGGGAACTTCGTCAATCTTCAGTTCAACTCCGGTTGTCGCCAATCAAGGCGACGGTCAAGTTAGGCGAGGCCGTCTGACATTCAGCCAGCGAATCATATTCCAGATCCTCATCAATGCGGGATGTCAGAGGCGGCGACGGTCGAACCGGACCCGAACTGAGGAATATGCGTCTGGTCTGGTACTTTACCGGTGCCCAAAGCCGATTCATCCGGCGTCCGCTCAGGGATAACGTAGTCTGAATTGGGTATGGAATCCAGTTGCGTCATCGCGGCCTCGGCGCAGCGGAGCATTGTTCGGTCGGTGTTCTGTCGTAACCCACGGATACTCGATCGAACTTCATGCTCGGCCATATCGCAGATGTAGGACACGGTTTTCATGTCCTGCTCCAACTGCTCGCCGTTGATGCCGTCGCGAATCGATTTGTCGATTCGTGCGAGGGTGCACGCTATCGCATAGATCCACAGCACGCACCAGCTCAAGCGATATTGGATCATCTGCTTTGTGATCATTTCCTCGCGATGCGTCTTGAGCATCATCTTTACTTGATGGCTGAACTCGCGAACCAACTGCTCAAGCGTGTGTTGGAAGTGAGCCAGCTCGGGTCGCAGGCGTTTGATGGACGGCGCTGGGCGGCGCAGCCCCAAGTACAGCTCCCCAGCCAGCCGCAAACCTTCCCAAATGTGGGAAGTCGGGTTCATCTTGATGGCGAGCAGGTGTTCGCCGAGTTGTTTCGAGCCATAGGCGAAGACGAAGCTGTGCATGACTTCATTGGCGCCTTCGACGATGATGTTGATTCGGCTGTCGCGCCACAGTCGTTCGACCTCATTCTCGGTCATGTACCCTTCACCGCCCATGATCTGGAGGGCCAGATCCGTGCTGCGGAACCCCATTTCCGAGCAGAAGATTTTGCACACAGCGGTTTCGAGCATGATGTCTTCATCACCGCGATCGACAAAGCCCGTCGTCATATACAGCATCGCATCCATCGCGTATGAGTAAGCTGACAGTGTGGCAATCTTTTCCCTAATCAGCTCGAACTCGGCAATCGGGCGGTCAAACTGGTGGCGGTATTGCGCCCATTTAATGCCTTGCTCCATAGCGCTGTGCCCGGCGCCGATCATCCCGGCAGACAGCGTGCAGCGACCATAGTTCAAACACGTCAGCGCGACGTGCAGACCCATTCCCTCCTTGTGCAGCAGGTTCTCTCTGGGAATCTTCACGTTGGTGAAGCGGATGCGCGCCTGCCACGTGCCGCGGATCCCACACTTGGCGCGATTCCGACTGAAAATATCGATGCCTTCCATATCAGGCGTGCAGATCAGAGCGGTGATGCGTTCGTTTTCCTTGCCCGTTTCGGGGTCGATCAACTTCTGCTTGGCCATCACGGTAAAGAGCCCGGACATCGCTGCGGAGGTCGCCCACTTCTTTTCGCCGTTGAGGATGTAGTGTTTGCCATCGTCGGTGAGGTGGCAGTGTGTTTCCTGGCCGCCTGCATCGCAACCAACGTTCGGCTCAGACAGACAGAACGCGCTGAGCATGTTGCTAGCCATGCGCGGCAGATAATGCTTCTTTTGATCTTCAGTTCCAAACAGCGAGATCGCGCCGCATCCGATCGATTGATGGGCCGACACCATTACCGCAGTCGAACCGCATGTACGCCCGATGCGCTCTAACACGCGGTTGTAGCTGGTGATGCCGAAGCCGCCGCCGCCATATTGCGTCGGGATGATCATTCCCATCACGCCCAGCTCAAACAGCCGTTTGATCGCCCAGTCGGGGATCTCCTGCTCCTGATCGATCTGGATCGTTGGGTGTTCGTTGCGAAGGTAATCATCAAGTCCAGCCAGGAGCTGATCGCAACGAGCCGTTTCTTCCGGGTTCACCTGTGGGTAAGGGAATACAAGCTCCTCGCGGAAGTTGCCCCAGAACATACTCTTGATGAACCCCATACGGCTGGGATCGGGCCCGAGCATCTCCTGGGCCTTGGCGATCTGCTTGCGGTCCTTCTCCGAGATGTTCTTGAGATCGGCGGCGAGATCAGGTTTGGACACGAACAGATCCTCCGTGGATCAAACATTCTTGGTCAGAAACGCGCCGAGCTTCGAGCGGGTCAGGCCCGGGAGCCGAGTCCCGCTCCCAGAGATTCTAGACGACCTCCGGCAAAGGGCTGGGTTTGGCCGGCTGTGCAGCCCAGTATCAGGGATCGACTCAGTTCGGCGGCGGCTTTGTCTGCGGCCGGTCATTAGGCCTGAATCTGGGTTTGCCCAGCTATGATTTCAGAGCCGAACTTTGTGAAATATTGTACAAACCATGCCTCAGCCGGTCCATAGGACTGCAAAGATGCTGTCTAAGGCACTTTGACGAGGGCGTCTCTCAGCTCCCGCCGCCGCCAAAGAGGCTTCGCAGGCGCGTCTGTGCTTCGTCAGAGGCGATCACGTCGGCCGAGAGGTCCGCTGCTTTATCCAAGGCCGCATCCTCGAGCGAGCCATCCAGTTCATTGAGCCAGGTCTTAGTCGTTCTGGCCGCCAAGGTCCCAGCCTCTGTCAGGGATTGCGCGAGCTTCATGACCTGGGTATCCAGCTGATCCGACTCGACCAAGTGTGATGCTAACCCCCGGTCATAACCCTCTTGCCCGCTGATCGTTCCACCAGCCAGCAGCATCGCCCGAGCCGGACCTGGGCCGATTTTGCGCATCAACCATGGGGCAACCACAGCGGGGCACAATCCCAAGCTGACCTCGGGGTAGCCCACCTTCGCTTCCGGATGGGTGATTGCGAAGTCCGTCACGACCATCAATCCGCATCCGCCGCCGACGGCCGCCCCCTGTACCTTGGAGATTGTCGGAATGGCAAGTCTGCGGATTCGTCGCAGAACGCGCGATAGCCCTCGCAACATTCGGGGCATTCCTTCCGCATCCGCCATCACCCCTTGCAAATCCATCCCCGCACAGAACGACTCTCCCTCGCCGCCAAGGATCAACACGCGCACAGACTCATCATGCTCGATCGTTTCGATCGCCTGTTCCAGTGCTTCGATCAATTCGATCGACAGCGCGTTGCGCTTCTCCGGACGATTCATCGTGACGGTGGCAATGCCGTCGTTGACGCTGCTCAGTACAAGGTCAGACATCTCTGCACTTTATACCAAGAACGTAGCGAGCCGGCTCGTCCCCGAGCCCGGTCGACGCTCAAGCGGGAGTCGGCTAGGAGAGCGCCGCCCGCTGAAGCGGGCCGCGCCGTCGCTCACCTACTGCGTCAGCGTTCCGCACTCCGGACAACGCTCGCCGAACTGGTTGCCGCGCAGATCGTACCCGCATGCGGTACACAATCCTTCGCGTTTTCGTTGCCGCTCGTCCGCAGAACGGCCGACTGCGACGAACAGCCAGCCGAACCGTATCGTCGAAATGCTTGCGCCCACCGACAGCGTCAGCACAAGCGTCCAGACGATTCCATTAGCGACCCATGTCGTGATCCGATGGTCCGCCCCCGGAATTGTCCCGCGCCAGAACTCGACTTCCTTCGTGTGCCCGCCTTGAAACATTGCCGCTCCAATCGCAGCGCGCAACGGTGAATCGATCGGCAAATCGACACGCTGCCCGGGTTGACCGCTCGAGAAAACGTCCATCTCAAGCAACGGCTCCGGCTGGCGATGTGAGCTGACAAACGGCCAACCACGCCGCTGACCGGCGACAGTGAACGTGAAGTTGGCATAGAAAACCGAATCGCGAGTCAGTTCGAACGGAAGGTCATCCCCAGAAAGACTGGCACGAAACGCACCGTCTCCATACTGATACACCTTGCCCGAAACCATGATCGCCGGTTCGGTCCTGATGTAGATCTGATCCGCCACCCAAGCCGTCGGCCAGGCAAGGATCACCGCGGCGGCCAATCCAACGTCCATCGCCACGGTCCAAGCAGTCCGGCGCCGGTTGGCCG
>CBDUST010000023.1:0-26988 GCA_965369945.1 uncultured bacterium
CCAGGCTTTGGGTGCGAAGCTTTGCAAACTCTGGTCGTGGATAATCATTCCTTGGACGCTCATCGCCGCAGCGATCACGCTCATCTTGATGCTCAGCGCGCCTGCGCCGAGCACCAACCCGGGGCAGCAGATAGCCGGTGCGGTTGGAAGTGTCATTGGGTTGGTGTTCGGGCTTGTCTTTCCGGTGTTCATGGCAATCTGGTTTTCACGGCCGACGATCAAGTCGCAGGTAGCGCAGTGGCGGCAGCGCTCCGATGAGTCTGCCCTATAGTCAACTGCTTTGAGTAATGAGGGAGCTTGAATTATGACGACCACTGGACCGCAGATGCCGCCGCCAACTCCGATGACACCGCCGACGGATGCGGGGGCGATCCCACCAAAGCCGTCGTCGTGGCCAACGGTGATCGGGATCATCGCGATCATCTTCGGATCGTTGGCGACGCTGCAAGGCTGCATGGGCCTTGGATGGCCGTTGGTTGCAGGACTCTTCACGTCTGCCATGCCCGAAGATCAGGCAGAGATGATGAGCATAACTGAGCCTCTTATGCCGTTGATGATTATCTCAGGGGGGCTCACTATGGTGATCGCGATCGTGCTCTTGATCGGTGGCATCGGACTCACCAAGAGAAGCCCAGGGAGCCCCAAGGTATGCAGAATTTGGGCAGGTTCGAAGATGTTGCTTGTCGTTTACGCCAGCATCGTCGGGTATCTAGTTCAACAGGCTCAGATGGAAGCGATGCAGCGGATGTTGGAGGAGGATCCGAACACCCCAGCAGCGATGCCGGGATTCTTGGGGACGTTCATGGCCGTCTTTGGCCCGTTGACCCTAGTGCTCGGGATCGTTTGGGGATGGGCACTGCCGATCTTCATGCTCATCTGGTTCTCGCGAACCAAAATCAAGGCCGAGATCGCCCAATGGGGGCAGCCGGCGAGTGCGCTGAGCTGATCGAGGGAATTAGCGGTATTCTGGTGGATGGCGCTCGCGGTGGTCGCGGGTCGGGTTTTTGAGACGGGAGTTTGAAACGGAGATCAATCATGCGACGTTCAGTTCTTATGACGGCGGTGGTGGCAGGTGCTTGCGCCTCGATGTTCCTTACGGCCGTTCGCCCTACAGCTATCGCGCACTGTCAAGTTCCTTGCGGGATCTATGACGATCACGCCAGGATCACGGCGATGCTCGAGGACACCACGACGATCGCCAAGGCCTTGGATCAAATCAACGAGTTGGCGGGCAAGCGAGATGCGCAGAGTTTCAATCAGGCAACGCGCTGGGTCATGACCAAGGAGCAGCACGCCCAAAGCATCCAAACGACGATCGCGCAATACTACCTGGCCCAGCGGGTGAAGGCGGCCGAGCCGGGCGCCGACGGGTATGATGCGTATCTTCAGAAGTTAGCCGAGCACCATGCGGTGATCGTTGCGGCGATGAAAGCTAAACAATCGGCCGATCCAGACACAGCGAACGCTTTGCGCAAGGCGATCGAAGTGATCAGCGCGTACTATCCATCGCACGATCACTAACATTGTCGCGCCCGAACTGCAATGTCTCGGACGAAGACCAAACAGACGATGAGCTTCCTGGATGAACTTGCCTGGCGTGGTTTGTTGCACCAGCGAACGGCAGGCGCGGAGCTTGACGCGCACCTGGCTACGCCGGGCCGTGTCGCGTATGTCGGGTTCGATCCGACCAGCGACAGTCTGCACATTGGCAATCTCATCCCCATCAAGCTGCTGATGCATTGGCAGCGGGCTGGACACAAACCCATCGCCCTCATGGGCGGCGGAACGGGTCTGATCGGCGATCCCTCCGGTCGGGATGATGAACGTGCGCTGCTGGGACGAGAACAAGTTGAGGCGAACGTAGCCAGTCAGCGCCGAATTATGGAGCGCCTGCTTGACTTCGACCCGGCGCTTCCCAACGCAGCGGTCGTAGTCAATAACGTCGATTGGCTGGACAAGTTGGGGTTTATCGAGGTGCTTCGTGATGTCGGTAAGCACTTCTCCGTCAACGAAATGATCCAGCGCGAATCGATCAAATGGCGGTTGGAACAGCGCGAGCAGGGCATCAGCTACACCGAGTTTAGCTACATGATCCTCCAGGCCTACGACTTCCTGCATCTACGCCGAACGATTGACTGTACGGTGCAGATGTCCGGTTCGGATCAGTACGGCAATATCGTAGCGGGGATGGATTTGATCAGACGGGAATACGGGGCCGAACAGGGCCAGGTGTTTGGTGTGACAGCGCCGCTGGTGACTCGTTCCGACGGGAAGAAGATGAGTAAGTCCGAAGGAAGCGCGATCTGGCTCTCGGCCGATACGAAGGAGCGCACCAGCCCATATGCGTTCTATCAATACTGGATCAATCTGCCCGATGCGGACGTTATCCAATGGTTGAAGTGGTACACCTTGATGAGCCGCGACGAAATCGTAGCACTGGCTGGCGAGCACGAGAAGGCGCCCCAAGATCGCGTTGCCCAACGCGCGCTCTCAGCCCATATGACCGAATTGTTGCACGGCGACCAGGAGTTGAAGAAAGTCGAAGTCGCTTCACAAGCACTGTTCAGCGGCGATGTGCGCGGGCTTGATGAGTCGATGCTGGAAGAAGTGTTTGCCGATCTTCCACATTCAACGCACGACAAGACTCTTTTGGAAGGGGACGGCGTGTCGGTGGTGGAGGTGCTCGTGCAGACCTCCCTGGCCGGGTCAAAGCGAGAAGCCCGCGAATTCCTCGGCAACGGCGCAGTTGCTATTAACGGTACACGCGCCAATGCAGATCACTGCTTGACCACGGATGATCTTCTGCACGGAAAGACAATTCTTTTGCGCCGAGGCAAGAAGCGATGGCACGCGACACGTTGGGAGTAATCTACTGAGGTAGAGCAGTTTCAATGCTCTTGCAGCGTCAGGGCATGGCAGAAATGGGTCAAAGTAGCTGCCTCAAGCCCGCTGGTATCCCGAGTCAATCGGAACCTCATGCGTGCGACGGTCGGGTGGCACGGGCATCCTGCCCGTGCAAATGTCACGCCATGATATGTCGCACGGGCAAGATGCCCGTGCCACCGGAGTAGCGCCGATCAACCCGTCGGATTGGCAAATCTACTGTGCCATCGGACAGCCATCGCACGCAGCCGCTACGTCTTCAGTGAAACTGCTCTACTGCTCGTCGTACTTGCGTACAATGCGCTGGGCGAGGTCTCGAACGGCTTGGCGCAGTTCCGGCGGCTCGCAGACCACCGCTTGGTCTGCATATCCGAACACCCACCACTTGATCTCGTGCAGGCCGTTGACGTGGAATCGAAGCTGGCACGATCCGTCCGGCAGAAGCGTGGTCTGTTGTGTTCGATGCCACTTAACTTCCGTTACGTTGGATGTGACGCGCTTTGAGAAGTCGATTACAACGTCGTATTTGCGATCGCCGGGGATTATTCCCCACACATCGTCCAAATAGTTCTCGATCGAGAAAGGAAACGGAGCGAAATCCTCTTCGGTAGGTTCCAGCTCGACAATCCGAGCCAGCTTGAACATCCGGACCTCATCGTGCTCTTCGCTGAAGGCCAGCACATAGCACGCACGCTTGTAGAAATGCAGATGAAGTGGTTGGAGTCTTGTTTCCAAGCGTTCTTTTGGATCGACCTGGTCATAGACGATTCGGCAGACCTTCCGTTCCTCGATGCAGTATTGAAGCGTGCGGTAGTGTTCGTCGTCGTCGTGGGAGAAGTCCACGGCACCGGGGGAGATGCTCACACTCGACATCAAGTCGTCGTATACGGTTCGAGCGGAAGCGGGAAGTTGCGCGAGCACCGTATCAATGGCTGAGACAGCCGGGCCAAACATGGGTTGGTTGGGGGCGGTCTTGGCCAGCTTCGTCAGCAGCATCAGGCCCAGCACCTCGACCGGACCGAGATCCAAGCGAGCGGTAAAAGCGTCGTCGTCGATTCGATAGCCTTGCCCGTGGACTGAGGAATAGGCGACACCCGCTTGCTGCATCAGTTTCAGATCGCGAAAGATAGTTCGGCGACTCACGCCGAGTTGAACGGCGAGTCGGTCCACACTCAAGGCCTGATTCGTATTGCG
This sequence comes from uncultured bacterium, assembly GCA_965369945.1. Lineage (GTDB taxonomy): Bacteria > Planctomycetota > Phycisphaerae > Phycisphaerales > SM1A02 > JADFNO01. The sequence continues at coordinate 4,078 of CBDUST010000023.1, forward strand.
AAGCAAGCCAATGAGGCGAATGAGCCTGGCGACACGTCCAACGAAGATCGTGGGTGGATCAGACGATGACGTGCCCGTCTGCTTGTACGATCGCGTCGATTCCATCGGACTTCTTTTTGCAGAATTCCACGCTGCGCTTCGGCCCATGAAATCACTTCGGCCTGGCTCGTTCGCTGATGCGCAGGTGAATCAGGGGCGGTTGCGGCGACCCGTCAAGTTGAGCGGTCACAGTGGTGGATCCGATTTCCGGGGGCGGAAGCAGAGCGAGGAAGCAGGTGACGGGCTTGGCTTCGATGCCCTGCTCCTTTTCCGTGCTGCTGATGTGCAGAAGCGCGAAAACCTTGACCTCGCCCGCCTCGATCCGCTCAATCAGGGCCGCGTCAGCTGTGACGGTGACGTTCTCGAGGAATCGATCAGCCTCGGTCACTTCAACCACGTACTCGTCGTGATCTTTCCAGGGTCCGCTGATGTGAACAGGGACGGTCGGTAGCGTCGTTTCCTTGATGTTGGAGCGGACCGTAAACGAGACCGTCACGGCTGTCGGCGTCATCGAAACCGAGCCTTGCGAGGCCAGCGTTTCAGGGAGCTGGAGGCGCGCGGTAAGTCGGGCTGGTTCGCCGGGATTCAACTGCTCCAACTGCGTCGGATCAAGCACTGCCTTTACGGTTATGTCTGGGCCGAGCCGGCGTTCGAGGCGCTGCGGCAGGTGGACCGTCACCAGTGGCGGGTCGATCACAACTGCTCCGTCAATCTCCAGACGCCCAAGGTCGGGCTCTTGGACTCGTGTTGTAGACGAGATTAGTTTGTAGATCGTGAGCTCTTGCGTGGGTGGATCGGTTGAGATGACGCTGACGCGCGCATCGCGCAAGCCGGAGTGATCGTTCAAGAGCCGGGCCAGATCCACGCCGTGATCGCCCAGCCCCGCATCGAGCGTCAAAACGATCGGCGATCCCATTGCTTGGGCAGATCGCAGGGCGGACCTCGATCCTTCGATCTCCACAGCCAGCGTCAACTCATTCGGCTCAACGATATGCTCAGTTGGCATTTGCGTCGTGAACTGGACACGGAACGTGCGCTCATCGGTTTCTTGCGTTTCTCCGGCCGCCCACAGCCAGATCAGCACCGCCACGACCGTGACAATTAGAAGAGTAGGTAGTTGACTGCGTAGACCCATGCTCACACCTCCTTGGCCAACATTGCCGGATGGTCGTCTGTGGCGGGTTGATCGGCTGGACGATCTTCCGGCTCAGCAGGGGGCGCTGGATCAGGTTTTGGGGGCGCCTCTTCAGGCGGCGTCTCGAGGCGTTGTGCAAGCAGCTCCCGAACCTGATCTCGCGGTACGTCGATCTGGATGATTCCATGTTCTGCAATCGAGATTGCACCACTCTCCTCGCTGACCAGCACCACCAGGCAGTCGGCTTCCAGAGTGAGACCGGCGGCAGCGCGATGCCGGGAGCCGAGTTCCGGCGGCACCGAGCCTTCCTCAGCAAGCGGAAACTGAACGCTCGCGGCCAGCACGCGGTCACCTCGGATCACAACACCCAAATCGTGCAGTGGGCTGTTGGGCCAGAAGATCGATTCGAGCAACCGTGCACTGACTTTGGCGTCCACTTTGACGCCTCCCTCCGCGAGCCCGCTGAGTCCGACTGTGCGCTCAATGGCAATCAGCGCCCCGAACTGACTCTTGCTGAGGAAACTGACTGCTTCAGAAACTGCGTCTATGACCAGACTTACTTGTCGCCGCGATCCGCCTAGCCAGCGCGCGTGCCCCAGGCGAATCATCGCCTGTCTTAGTTCCGGCTGGAAGACGACGATCAACAGCAGCGCCACCAGCCCGAGGAACCGATCGTAGATAAACTTCAGCCGCCCGAAGACATCCGAGCCTTGCCCCATCACCTGGATTGCGAGCGTCACCAAAACCAGCAGGATCGCGAAGCCCTTGATGACGCCTGCGCCGCGCGTGCCCTTGAGGAAGCGGACGACCAGATAGACGCAGAGCCAGATGACTGCCACCTCCAGGATGATCTCATACCAGTCGTAACTGCGAAGAATCTTTTCGATGGTTCGAAGCATGGATTGTTCAACCGGCAGTGATGATCTAGGGAAGTATACCGCCTGGCACCACACCCGCCGCGTCTTGGGGGGTTTCTTGGGTGACGATTCCCCTAGGATGCCGTAGGATTCACACTGTGTCTAAGTATGGCGCTGAATATCGTGTGGCCAGGCCGACAGGCACCTGTGCAGCAACCGGCGAGCCGTTGGAGCCGGGTTCGAGCTGTGTAGCGACGCTGTGTGAGCGAACCGAGGACGACCAGTTTGATCGGTTGGACTATTGCGTCCAGGCGTGGGAGGGTGGGGCCCGCCCCGAGCGGTTGTTCAGCTATTGGCGGACCGTCGTCCCGCAGCCGGACGCCAGGCAGAAGATCCTGGTCGATGACGACGTGCTGCTGGATCTATTCGATCGGCTGGGCGACGACGTGCGCCCCCAGCGTATAGCGTTTCGCTTCATACTCGCGCTCATTCTGATGCGCAAGCGCCGGTTGCGGTACGTCGGCCGAGTGCTGGACGGTGACGACGAGCGTTGGCAAATGCTGCCCAGAGGCGCCGATGGAAACTCCACGCCGATCGAAGTGTTGAATCCTCACCTCGATGAAGAGGACATTCGCGAGCTTTCCGACCAACTTACCGAGGTTCTGCGGGGCGAGTTCTGAACATTTGCGTGGCCTGCGAGCGTGGTAGCGATGACGTTACGACACCATGAAAACGAGATTCGAGAGACGCGCAGCGGGCGCCGGGTTACGAGCACACCGCCGAGGCGACGGACAGTGTTCTGGACGTGTGCAACGCTCTGGGTAGCGATGCTCAATTCCTGTCAGACGATGCCTGGGTCTGACTCCGGGGCCGGGGGAGGGGGAGGTGAGGTTGACGCACCGTCATATGAGACTATCGCGGCAGGGCACAACGACCGCCTGGATCGGATGACCGCGGTATATGCGGCCGGGTCCGTCGATCTTCGATGGACGGATGACAACGGGAAGCACTTTGAAACTGGCCATGCCAAGGTATGGTTCGTCCTGCCGGACCGAACGGCGATGGACGTTCAGAAGCTCGGCGAGCGGCTGATGTGGCTGGGATCGAACGGCTCAGCGAGTTGGATGGTTGATTTCGGCAACGATGAAACCGTTCTGTATCTGTACGAGGCGACCAACGATGCTGATCGTGATCCGGCGGCCCGTCTTCCGATCCGACCGCATGCGCTGGTGCAACTCTTTGGCCTGGGGCGGCTGCCGGTTGAGTTCCCAGGCCCTTCGCCCGCAGTGACTTACGATTCTCAGCGGCAGGCGTGGGTGGTTACGGTTCGTGAGGCCCAGCAGCTACTTCGGCTGTATTTCGATCCGGACTCGTTGCTGCCGATCCGCGTGGAGCTGCTTTCGCCGGACCTCGTTGTTCTCATGCACAGCGCGTTGCCCCTACGGCGGTACGAGTCAGTTCAACGCAGCGGCGCTGTTCCGGGATCGCAGCCGCGCTTCCCGACCCTGGTGGACATCGTCTACGCTGATGGATCGGGTTCCGTGAAGGTGGCGGTTCGCAACCCGACGGATGCCGTGAAGGAACAGTATTTCGATCTGGATTGGATCAAGCGCGCGTTTGCTCCCGATCGGATCGAGGGCCCGCTCGCGACGTCGTTAACGCCGTAACCGCACGAGGCTATGATCCAAAGATGCGCGGGTCGCTACAGAATTGGATGTTGCCGGCGCTCGCCCTTGGATGGTTGGTCATCGCAGCGAATCCCGCCGGTGCTCAGGCGTTAGTTGGGGCGTCCAGTGACGATCATCTTTGGTTTGTTGGATCGTCCACCAGCGGGGACGACACGTTCGTGTTGTACCACCATGCGCTTGCCATGGATGGTCCACACTTCCGGGGTCGACCGTTGCACGAGCGGCCTGAGGCCGTGGCGGCTTGGGCCAACCGTCTCTGGCTGATCTTTCGGCCCACGGTCGGCGGCGATCGGCCGCGGCGAGAAACCTTCACCATCGAGGCGAATCTCAACCCCGCTATCGGCGTATATGACTATGACCCGTCGGATCGATTGAGCGTTGTGGACTCGCTGGACGGACTCGGGAAACTAGTGGGATTCATCGGGACTCCTCGCGGTCCGGTGGCCCTACGGGTACCGCTGCAACGTGCCGGAGCCGGCGTGCAAGCCCGCGATGGCTCGATCGCCGCTGAACCTGTCCTTAGTGAACCCGTGCTGGAGCAGCTTGCGGGTACGCGGTGGCAACCGCTGCCGCTGCCGGACGATCTTCCTAACCGAGGTCACTACCGGCTGGCGGTCGGCCCAGCCGACGGGAATCACCTGCTGCTGCTCGTCGCGTCATCTGATCAACGCGGACAGGGCGTGCTGTATCAAAGGAACCTTCAGGAGACGTGGGAACCCCTTGAAGTGCCTGTTGACGTTCGGCACGTTCAGGCCGTGACTCGCTGGGAGAATCAGATCGCCCTATTGCTGCAAGCGGCTGCCCCCGGCCAGATCGAGATTGCGTATCTGCGGCCGGGTTCGTTGGTAGCGCTTGGCGAGTTCCCCGCCCCAAGCGGTCGATGGGGGGTGTTCGGCTTGCGCGACGGGTTGCGTCTGGTTGAACAAGTTAACCGAGATGGATACCAGCTGCGCCGGATCGATCCCATCACTGGTGCGCTGACTCCGGCGGAGAAGCTCACCAGACAAAGTCTGCTGCCGTGGCGATCGTTGCATATGCCGCTGTTATTTGCGGTGGCGATGACCGTCCTGCTGCTGGTGTTGATACTCAGGCCGGCGGCCAAGGCGACGCCAATAAAGCTCCCGCCAGCCGTGGCTGTACTTTCGCTGCTTCCACGGGTGCTCGCGTTGGGTATCGATCTTGTAGTAGGAGGCCTCATTACAATCCTGCTGCTTCAGTGCACTCCGGCCCAGTTGCTGCAGCTTCCGATGTGGACCGCCGATATCGCCGACGCCGCGCCTTGCCTTTGGCTGATCGGGATTACCGTGATTCACGGCACGGTCGGGGAGATTGTGTTCGCGCGGTCGGTCGGCAAGGCGATGCTTGGGGCACGGGTCATCACCGCCCAGGGTGCGCGCCCCACACTTGGGTCGATTCTCGTTCGGAATATCTTCAAGGTAATCGTGCTGCTCATACCAGTGCTAGCGGTGTTTGCGCTGCTCAACCACCATCTGCAGGGACTCGGTGATTTGATGGCACGAACGTTTGTGGTTCACGACGCACCGCCTCAACTCTGACCCGCGTCAACGACCGATAACCTGTGCCGAAGCCCATTTCTGAATGCTGAAGTCCGCTTGAGGCTGCGACCGATAAGCGATGCGACGGTGAATGGATTCACCGCTGGATGAGATCGGGACGACCGATTCCAGCCTGCGATCGAACACGGCAGTGAGAGGATCTCCAGTGGCCGACGATCAAGACCTGAAGCGCGGCCCAGAGAGGCCACGCGATGGGGAAGCCGACGAGGAGGCGGCGTCGAACGCCGACCCCAGCGCCGACTGGTCGGCTTGGGGCAACCTGTGGCAGGTCCCGGCGATTGTGCTCAGCGTTGCACTGATTTTCTTGGGCATTTCGATCGCCACGCAGAGCGAGCCTAAGAACGACTTCTTTGGTGCTCTGAACCAGGTCGAGCAGTTGATCGACGCCGGCCGGCTCGAGCTTGCCCAATCACAACTCAACGATGTGATCGAGCCGAAGCTTCTCTTGGCCACTCAACCAGAGCAGGCTCGCTTTCATGCGCTGGTCGGTGATTGGATCGCAGCGAGACAGGCCGATCAAGAGATTGATGTCATTGCGAATCATCGCCGCATCGCCCAACAGTATGCCACCGCCGCCGAGCTCGGTGGCCGAATGGGGCCGGCTCGCTTGGAGCAGTGGGCGCTGTCGCTGATCCTCATCGGAGATCGCGAGGCGGCTCAGAGCCGCTTGGCCGAATTGGAAGGCTTGGCGGCCGTTGGCGGCGATGCCGGCCTGAATATCCAGCGCCGTCGCAACCATGTCCTGCGCCGTCTGGTGGACGCCAGCCTGCGACAGGCCGATCTGCCGTACGAATCGCTGATGCATCTCCTGGCGGAGTACAGCGAGGATCCCCTTTTGACTCCCGCCGACTCAGTCTGGGCCGTGGCCCGTCAGGCTGAACTTCGTTTGGAAGGTGGATTCGTCCAAGAAGCCGTCGATCGACTTCTTGTAGATATGCGGCGATTCGAGATTCAGCAACCTCGACCTGAGGAAGTGAAATTCGGTGAGTTGTATACGTTGCTTGCCCGTGGATATTACGACCTGGGCGAGCATGCCGACGCTGAGTTCAACCTTCACGCGGCGATGGACGAATTCGTCGGCCCGGAGCCGCAGCGCGGCGCCACGCTTGTGCTGCTGGGACAGGTCGACGTCGCCCACGGCCGATGGCGCGAGGCGTTCGAGCGCTTCGACGAGGTCGTTCGCGACTTTGCCTTGACTCGCAGTCATTTGCCCGGTCTATTGGGGCGAGCTGAAGTGCACAGCGTGCTTGGAGATCATGACCTGAGCTTGGCTGACTACCAGCAGATTCGCGATCTGTTGCCCGAAGCTGGACCGAGGCGGGACGTGACAGCCCCACGCGTCGCCCGAAGTTTGACCGATCGGCATGAAGCAACGCTGGTCGCAGGGAAGATGGACGTCGCCTTGCAATACATCACCCTGGCCGAGCAGTTGTTCGAGCCCGGGCGGGTGTCGGTGGGGGTCCTTCTGCGAATTGCCTACACAAATCGGCAGCGTGCAGACGATCTGCTTCGAGAAGCGCAGGGAACCGACGAGGTGGTCTTGTCACGGCTTGGTGATGTTGATCCCGCGATCCGCCACGAGGCCATGCTCCACTACCGCAGCGCCGGCGACTACTACGTTCGCCACGCCCGTGGCATCGCCGGTGCCCCGGAGCAGGATCAAAACTGGGCTGATTCGTTGTGGTTGGCCGCTGACAGCTACGATCTGGCGGGCTTCCGCGAACTTGCCGCCACGCACTTCAGCGAGTACATCGCCGGACGCTCGGAGGCTGATCCGCGCCGGCCCGAGGCGATCTTCCGTCTGGGCCGATGCCATCAGGCGGCGGCGGAGTTTGAGACGGCGGTGACCTACTACGAGCAAGTGCTGACCAATCACCCGCGCAGCCCGTACGCCGCCGGTGCGCATGTCCCGCTGGCCAAGTGCTTCCTGGAGTTGGGTCGTCGGCACGAGGCTCAGCAGCGGCTGGAGCAGGTGCTCCAAGGCAACGTCCAACTTGATCCCAACGCGCCCGAGTATCGCGAAGCCTTGTTCGAACTCGGTGTGCTGTTGCACGACGCCGGTGAATACGTTGGGGCCATCGAGATCCTCGACAAAGCGTACCAACGCTATCCCGAAGATGCGCGCTCGAACGAGATCCTGTTCCAGTTGGCCGACAGCTACCGTCGCCATGCCGCTGACCTTGAGGGTCAGTTGCAGGATCCGGTGCTTGCACCCTCGCAACGGCAGATACTGTCAACACTCTACGCCCAACAGCTTGAGGAGGCGCTTGAACTTTACTCGGTACTTTGTGAGCGCGACGATCCGCTGGATACACTTCCAGCCGATCGCGCCCAGCGGCGTTTCATCCGCGATGCTTATCTGTATCGCGGCGACTGTGCATTTGATCTCGATCGCTACGATCACGCCGTTCAGCTTTATGATGCAACTGCTCAGCGCTTCCCGGAGCATCATGCGTCCATGACTGCGCTGATCCAGATTGTGAACTGCTACTACAAGCTCGGCGATTTGGAACGTGCCCGTGTCGCGCACAATCGGGCCCTGGTGCGGCTTCGCCAGCTTCCTGACAGTGTCTTTGAGGCTCGAGATTCGCTGCTGGACCGCGATGCGTGGAAAAGATGGCTCGAGAATATACCGCTTAACTAATGCTCGGCGTGGGCCGACTGTCCAATCGATGATGACGAACCCAGACCGAAACTCGACCGAACGCTTGATGCAGATGCTTCAAGAGCTGCAATCGCTCGTGGAGCGATTGTCGCAATTGGCGCAACAGCAATCACAGTTCATTGAAACCGGCAAGACCGAAGCGCTGCTCGCGGTGCTCGGCCTGCGCCAAGAGATTATCGATCAATTCGTCGCGAGTCAGTCTGAGCTGGCGACGCTCTTGGAGCATCTGCCGCGCGATCGCGACACTGGCTCTGAGGACTCTCGTCGGCAGATCGAGGAGTTGGTCGAGAAGATCAATGGTGAACTGGCCCAAGTCATGGAGCGCGACAGCGAAGATCAGAAGCGTCTCGAATCAAGGCGAGATCGAACAAGTCACGAACTGGCGGGCGTGGGAACCGCCAAGAAGGCGCATCGCGCCTACTTCAAATCGCATCCTGTCATGACTCGGTTCGCGGACCGCCAAGGATAAGCATGAGCATCATCGCCGTTCCCAACATCGCCCAAAGACCGAACGTCGGCATCGAGGACCTCGAGCAACTGATGCGCTCGGTCAACGATACGGCGCAGCAATTGCAGCAAACGCACGTGGCCCTGCGGAATGAGGTCGCCCATCTCCAGCGCGAATTGGCTGAGGCCAACGAGCAGCTTCGCCGGTCGAAATCGCTGGCGGCGCTGGGGGAGATGGCCGCGGGTATCGCCCACGAGGTCCGCAATCCACTGGCGTCGATTCAGCTGTATGTGCAGATGCTGGCGGAGGACCTAGCCGGAAAACCCCAACAGACCGAGCTGTGCGAGAAGATCGGTCGCGCGATCAAGGGTCTAGATGATGTGGTGCGCGACGTGCTGCTGTTTGCCCGCGACACGACGGTTCACACCGCGCCGGTATCAGCACTGAACTTGATCGACCGGGCCTTGGGAACTTGCGAATCGTTACTGACCGACGGTGAGATCACGGTTGTGCGCCACGACACTGAAAATTTCGGGTTCACCCTCCCGGTCGACGCAGGGCTGTTCGTTCTGGCCCTGAGTAATGTCATGCGCAACGCCGCGGACGCGATGATTGAATCGTGTTCAACTCAGCGCGAACTCCGGACGGGAGTGTCGCGGCGCATGCATCGGCACCCTGACGGCCGGCGTACGGAGATGGTGGTATTTAGCGTTGCCGACACTGGACCGGGTGTTGACCAGCAAGTCGTCAAGCGAATGTTCAATCCTTTCTTTACCACCCGCAAGACGGGCACAGGGCTTGGGTTGGCGATCGTTCACCGCATCGTTGATGCCCACGGCGGGCATGTTTCGGTAGAGAACCGGTCCGACGGCGGCGCCGAGGTGGAGCTCTTCCTTCCGCTGGGCGGACCAGACGACATCGAGCCGAGCACTCTTAATGGCCGCGGCCGGTTGGACCGTGTGCCTCTCGCCAACAACGCCTCGTCTAAGGAGCACGGAGCATGAGTAGGATTCTTGTCGTCGATGACAAAGAGATGATGCGCGACTCTGTGGCCGCCACACTCGCGCGTAAAGGACATAACGTGGTAGCGGCCGCGACTGGATCGGTGGCCCTGCAGAAGCTTGCGCAGCGATCGTTCGACGCGATCATCACCGACCTCCAAATGCCGGAGATGGATGGGTTGCAATTGCTGGAGGAAATCCGCCGCGTCGATGAGCAGGCTCCGGTCGTGTTCATGACCGCCTACGGCACGGTGGAGACCGCAGTCGCCGCCATGAAGAAAGGGGCGTTCGACTACATCACCAAGCCGTTCAGTGGCGATGAGTTGCTCGTAGCGATTGAGCGCGCTGTCAAGCACGCCAAGTTGCTCAAGGAGAACCAGATCCTGCGTGCAGCGGCAAGTTCGGCCGGTAGCCGTCAGGGCCAAGTGACACACAAGATGATCGGCGACGGGCCGACGATGAGCGAACTAAAGGAGCGCTTGGATCGCATTGCTGACAGTCACAGCACGGTGATGATCAGCGGCGATTCGGGTACGGGCAAGGAGGTCGCGGCCCGGCGTCTTCACCAACGCAGCCCGCGCGCGAATATGCCGTTTCTGGCGATCAACTGCGCGGCGCTTGCCACGAGCCTTCTGGAGTCCGAGTTGTTCGGCCACGAGAAGGGCGCGTTCACCGGCGCGGATCGCCTGCGCAAGGGTCGGTTTGAGTTGGCCGATGGAGGAACACTGCTGCTGGATGAGATCAGTGAAATCTCTCCGGCCATCCAGGCCAAGTTACTGCGCGTTCTTCAGGAACGATCGTTTGAGCGCGTCGGTTCGAGCACAAGCCGAACCGTTGATGTGCGGGTCATCGCAACGACGAATCGCGACCTTCCCGCAGAGGTTGCACGCGGGACGTTCCGCCAGGATCTCTATTTCCGTCTGAACGTTCTGCCTTTGAAGATGCCATCACTGCGCGAAATTCCCGAGGAGCTGCCCCAACTGACCGAATACTTCATCCAACAGGTCGCAACCCGCGAGGGCAAGCCGGTCAAGACGATCGAGCCGGAAGTGCTTGAGCTTCTTCGTCAATACCCTTGGCCGGGCAACGTGCGGGAGCTGCAAAACATCTGCGAGCGTGCGTCAATCCTGACCAGCGGCGACGTGATACAGGCATCTCTCATCGCGCCATGGCTTGCCAGTCAAGCCATCGCACCGGACCTCCCCGCTGCGATGATCGAGGTAGGACCGCTGACGGGAGACAGGAGAGTGTGTCCGGGGATCGTCTGTGACGGCCAACTCACCCTCGACGACGTCGAGCGTGAGGCGATCGTTGCCACGCTCAAGAACAACAACAGTCACCGGCAACGCAGCGCTTCGGCGCTGGGGATTGGCGTTCGTACGCTCGGCTTGAAGCTCAAGAAGTGGAAGGAGCAGCAGATTGTTGCCGAAACGCTCTGAATCGCTGCGCAACTGCTGCGCCTCGTGCAACGTTTGCACGCAAGAACACATGCCGGTGCCCGGCGGCCTTTGGCTTGGGCTGCGGTCTGCGTTTTGCTGGCGATTTGGTGTCGCATTGCGCTTCGGGAGCGTGCAAGCATGATCGACGGTGTTACCAATGGCGATTCCATCCCCGTGTTGGAGAGAATGGTGCAGTTTGCCGGCCAACGGCATCGGCTCATCGTCAACAACATCGCCAACTTCTCCACGCCCGGCTACCGGGCAATGGATGTTTCCGTCGAGGCTTTTCAAGCCCAGTTGGGCAACGCCATTGATGCCCGCCGCGCACGCCACGGCGCCACCGGCGGTGAGCTGGACCTTCAGGATTCGCGAACCGTTCAGATCACTTCGACTGGCATTGAACTGCGTCCGGAGCCGATCGGACGAAACATTCTCTTCCACGACCGCAACGACCGAGATTTGGAACGAACCATGCAGGATCTTGCCGAGAACTTCATGACCTTTCGCCTCGCGGCAGAGCTACTCCGCAGTCGCATGGCTCTGATCAACACTGCTATCCGCGAACGGATCTAACCCCTATGTATGGCGTCCTTGATATCTCGACTTCGGCTCTGGTGGCTCAACGAACACGTCTGAATGTGATCGCCGCCAACATTGCCAATCAACGGACCTTCCTGAACGAGAATGATGAATACGCGCCCTACCGTCGGCGATACGTGGTCTTCGGTGAGGGCGATCCGACCCACGGTCAAACCGAAGGCGTGCATGTGGCATCGATCGAGATCGACGACAGTCCGCTGAATCGCAGATACGAGCCGGGCTCGCCTTTTGCCGACGCCGAGGGATACGTGTTGTATCCAAACATCAACTCCGTGGTCGAGACTATGGACGCGATGCTTGCCGCTCGAGCTTACGAGGCCAACATCACCGCGATCGAAGCGACGAAATCGATGATGTCGGTCGCGCTCCAGATCATTGCGTAGAAAGTAATCAATCGACTTTGTGAATCTCGCTACTCCGGACTCGTCCTCCTGCCATGACTGACCCTGTCGGACTTATTGGAAACAGCGGCGCGTTGAATCGCGATCTGTTGCCGCTGCAAGACCTTGGGCAATCCAAGGGAACAGGCTCCAGCTTCGCGGATACGCTCCAGGAGCAGATAAACACAGTGAATGATCTCCAACGCGACGCGAAGGAGGCGGTCGAGGATCTTTGGGCTGGACGGCGCGTTGATGTCGAGAGTGTAATGATCGCCACTGAAAAGGCTGACACTGCGTTTCGATTATTGGTACAGGTTCGCAACAAAGTTCTAGCCGCATATGACGAGTTGAAACAAATACGAGTATGATCAAACAAGATTGAGCCGGTGATCGCCCTGGCATGGAGGCCGAAGGGGTGAGCACGACCCCGGGGTACGGCTTGGCGCTGAGCACCAAAGGCATGGAGGCCGACTTATGCGGGCGTTGCAACGTATAATCGATAACATCGTCGCCCAGATGAAAGGGCTGCCGGCGACGGCGCGGTTGTTGATCGGGTCGTTGATGGCGGTTCTGGTGCTGTCGCTGTTTCTCGTCGCGCAGCTCACCGGTCAGCCGTCGTTGATGCCGTTGCCGGTGAATCTTGACGATGAAGGCGCCCGGACGCGAGCGATAAGCTATGTCGTCTCGGCTGGGATCCCCTATGAGGAGCGTGGTGGTCAGTTGCTCGTGCCTAGCGAGCAACGCTACAGCATCGCCGCCAGACTCTTGGAAACGGATGCAATCAGCCCGGACAAGATCAACTTCGAGCAACTGATCGAGCAGGACAGCCCGTTCCTGACGCGGCAGCAACACGATCGGCGTTGGCTGATCGCCAAGATGAACGTGCTTAGCACGATGATCAGCCGAATGCGCGGCATAGAGCGAGCGACGGTGCTGATCGATCCTTCCAGACGAGCGGGTCTTCGCGGTACGACGGTGCCACCCTCAGCCTCGGTAACTGTAACTCCGCGCGTCGGTCCCCTGTCGCAAGCTCAGGTCGAGTCGATCGCCCAACTCGTGGCCAACTCCGAGGCAGCGCTTGACGTGGGCCATGTCGCCATCGTTGATACGACGACGGGGCGATCTCATCATGCCCAGAACGAGGAAGACGTCACATCGAGCCTCAACTTGGAACGGAAGCTCGCGTTGCAGAAGGAAGTCAAGAAGACACTCCTGACGGCGTTGGAGTACATCCCGGGCGTTACCGTGTCCGTGAACGTGATGGTCAACACCACGACCGAATCAACGCGCGTGGACGAATTCCAGGCCGGATTGAGCGTTCCAACGAGCGAGAGCAGTGAATCGGAAACTGAAAGCAATCAGCGCCAGGCCGGTACTCCGGGTGTTCAATCAAACACGGGAGTTGAGATTGCCTCGCTCGGGCCGACCGGTTCTGACCGGACGATGGATCGAACCGACAGCGAGTCGGTAACACGTTTCCCCAGCAAGAGAACGTTGGAGCAGGATCCAAAGGGGTACGCTCTGAAGATCAACTCGTCGGTTCAGATTCCGCGATCGTATTTCGTTGGGGTCTATCAGCAGGATCAAGATGATCCAACGGCGGTCCCCGATGCCGCCACACTACAAACAGTGGAGCAAGCGGAGATCGCTCGAATCACCAGTGACCTGGAGCCGCTGATCGACACCGGTCCGTTCGACGACGCTGTGCCGGGCCTGCTTGTGGTGAGTTCATACCCCGACTTTGCGATGCCGCCGCTGCCAGGTCCCGGGGCCATCAACGTCGCGCCGGAGAGTTGGACCGGAGGCGCGGTCGGCGGATCGCTAGTTCGATATGTCGGACTGGGAAGCCTGGCGTTTATCAGTTTGGCGATGATGTTTCTGATGGTGCGAAAGGCAAACGTTCGCGAAGAGCTGCCATCGCCGGCTGAGATCGTGGGCTTGCCTCCGGCACTGGAGGTTGACGACTCGGACGTCGTGGGTGAAGCGGAGGAATCGGCGATGGCCTTGGAGGGAGTCGAGCTGGACGACGCGGAGTTACGTCGAGCACAAGTGTTGGAACAGATAAACGAAACGATCAAGACGGGCCCGGAAGAAGCGGCCAGCCTGATTCGCCGTTGGGCGAAGGCTGAGGCTTAGGAAAGGCGACGCCGGGCATGGCCAGCCACTTACGAAAGTTACCCAAGAGCGCCGACGACTTGGACGGGGTGGTCAAGTCCGCGATCCTCCTATTGTCGCTGGAGGATGAGGTCGCCACGGTTCTGCTTCAGAACCTCCCGACCGGAATGGTCGAGGAAATCACTCGCGCGCTGGCCTCGCTTGGGGAAGTCCCGGCCGACCTGAGCGATCAGGTCATCGACGAGTTCTATGCGATGCGCATGGCCAGTCAATACGCCAAAGAGGGCGGGCTGGACTACGCCAAGATGCTCCTGGAGAGGTCGCTCGATCCCAAGCTGGCGGATCGGATGATCCAGCAGATTCAGACACAGGTTCAGCGGACGCCGTTCTCCTTCCTCCAAAAAGCCGAGAGCGAGAACTTGTTGACGTTCATTCAGGACGAGCATCCCCAGACGATCGCGTTGATCATCAGTCATCTTGCCCACCACAAGGCGTCGGAGATTCTGATGGGACTTCCAGTCGAGAAGCAAATCGAGGTCGTCCGTCGCGTTGCGCACATGGAGCAGACCAGCCCGGAAGTGATCAGCGAAGTAGAGCAGGGTTTGGAATCACGCTTGTCGAACATGCTCGTGCATTCGATGGAGAAGGTGGGTGGCGTCGAGACCGTCGCTGAAGTGTTGAACTTGTGCGATCGATCCACGGAAAAGGCGATCATGGAGGGTGTCGAGGCCGAAGATCCCGATCTGGTGGAAGACATCCGGCGGTTGATGTTCGTCTTTGAGGACATCCTCAAGGTCAATGACAAGGGAATCCAGGCCGTCCTCAAGGAGATCGACAATGATGAGCTTTGCCTGGCGATGAAGACGGCGAGTGATGAGCTGAAGGACAAGGTGTTCTCCAACATGTCTGCTCGTGCGGCGGATCTCATCAAGGAAGACATGGAGTACATGGGGCCGGTGAGACTGAGTGATGTCGAGGCCTCGCAACAGCGCATCGTCGATGTCGTTCGCCGCCTGGAAGATTCCGGAGAGATCATCATCTCCGGCCGGGGTGACGACGATCTAATCGTCTGATTCGGGTCACGACTCACTGGGCAATGGTTATATGGCATTGATCAAAAGCACACGAGCCGGTCCGCTCACCAAGGGCGCTTCGGTGTTTGATCTGCGCGAGCTGACGCGTGAAACGGAGCAGTTGCAACGAGAAGCGAAACAGCAGGCGCAGGAGATCATGCATCGGGCCACGGTCGAGTCCCAGAAGCTGATCGATTCCGCCACCGATCGCGGTTTTGCCGAGGGCAAGGATCAGGGCTTGGTCGAGGGGCGCGCCGAAGGTCACCAAGCCGGGCGCGAGGAGGCGATCGCCGAGTTCACGCCGCAGCTTCAGGAGTTGCAAACAGCGTTCGTCGCGGCTGTCGAAAAGTGGGAGACCGAGTTGAACAGCATGCTTTTGGCGGCGCGCGAAGATGTGCTGGACTTCGCGCTGGCGATGGCCGAAAAGGTCACGCACCGCATCGTACAGGCCGATACATCGGTCATTGGTGATCAGCTCACTGAGGCCCTGAAGCTGCTCGTGGCGCCGAGGGCGGTGACGATCTCGGTTGCTCCGCAGGATCGAGCTTTGGTCGAGTCAATGTTGCCCGAGCTGATCGAGATGACGAGCACCTGCACGCACGCCGCCATTCGCGACGACGACTCGATAACGAGAGGCGGTTGTGTGATCAGCACCGGCGCCGGGCGAATTGACGCCACAATTGAGCGTCAAATCGAGCGGATCGTAGACACGTTGTTGCCTCAGTCCATCGAAGAGGAGTCGGAGGACCAGATGCAAGGCGATCAGGCCCCGGCGGAAGAAGATCAAGCGTGACGGTGCTCGGGCCACAACTCGAAACCTTACGCCGGTTGCAAACCCAAGAAATAATCGGCACTGTCGCGGCGGCGAAGGGATTGGGTCTGTACGTGGATGATTTGCCGCTGCCGGTTGGCGCGCTGGTGCGACTCGAGCTGGGCCGAGGTAATTCACGGGTCATCCGCGGCGAAGTCGTCGGGTTCGACGGCCCGCGCAGCATCGTGATGTTGTTCGGCTCCAATAACGGAGTCGCCCCGGGAATACGTGTTCACGGGGAGCAGTCTGCCCAGACCGTCGCAATCAGTCGATCGTTCCTTGGACGGATCATCGACGGTTTGGGCCGTCCGATTGATGGGAAGGGAATGCCATCGGATTGCGTCGCTCGTCCACTTGATCCTCCGCCCACCTGCGCGCTTCACCGACGCCGGATCGATCAAGTGCTTCCGACCGGTTTGCGCGTGGTCGATACCATGCTCACGGTCGGCAAAGGCCAGCGTGTCGGAATCTTTTCCGGGCCTGGCATTGGCAAGTCGACGCTCATTTCCATGATCGCGCGCAATTCGGCTGCCGATGTCAACGTGCTTGCATTGGTCGGCGAGCGTGGCCGAGAGGTCCGCGAATTCATCGAGCAATCACTGGGGCCGGAAGGGTTGGCCAAGTCGGTGATCGTAGTTGCTACCGGAGACGAATCTCCCTTGCTTCGTGTGCGCGCCGCGCTGGTGGCCTCGACCGTGGCTGAGTTCTTTCGAGAGCAGGGCGACGATGTGTTGCTGGTGATGGATTCACTGACACGATTAGCTCAAGCCCATCGCCAAGTCGGTCTGACCGTGGGGGAGCAGCCCGCGACAAAGGGGTACACGCCGTCGGTCTTCGCGGCGCTGCCCAAGTTGCTGGAGCGGGCCGGTTCGATCGAGGGCGGCGGATCGATCACTGGGTTCTATGCGGTCCTGGTAGAGGGCGACGACCTGACCGAACCGATATCGGATGCGGCCCGCGGCGTGCTGGATGGCCACGTCGTACTCTCGCGGAAACTGGCCGCTCGCGGTCATTACCCGCCCGTCGACATGCAGGATTCGATCTCTCGCGTAGCGAATGTTGTCTGCGACGAGCACCATGGCGCGGCTCGAAAGCTGATCCTAAAACTCCTTTCCGCCTATACAGATGCCGAGGAGTTGATCAATATCGGGGCGTACGCCCACGGCTCGAACGCAGACTGCGACGTCGCGATTGCCTTGAAGTCGAAGATCGACGCGATGCTTCAACAGGGCATCAATGAGACCGCTGAGTTCCCGCAAAGCTGCCGGCTCTTGATCGAACTTGCAGCGGAGGCGAAGGCTCATTACGACAACGGATCGGCTGGGTCGTCGACCGCGTCGAACGGCGGCGCACGGCGAGTTTAGTGGGAAGGGGCGCAGATGGCACGGTTTGTGTTCACGCTTCAAGCAGTTCTCAAAGCACGTCGTCGCGCCGAAGAGGAGCTTCAGCGCGTCGTCGCGCAGATCGAGCGTGATCGCATGGGTCTGGAAGACGTTCTACGGGGCCATCAGCGGAGCCTGGTAACGGATAAGAGCCTGCTTCGCGCTGGTTTGACGGGACTGATCGACGTGCGCGACCTGCGACTCCAAGCCAATTGCTCGCGGCAAATCATGCGCCGCGCTCAGCAAATCGTGCTCGAACTCGCGGGCGTGTACAAGAGGCTCGAAGGGGCGCGAGCCCGTTTGATCGAGGCCACTCGCCATCGGCGCGCCATCGAGCTTGTTCGGGAGCGGCGATTCGAACGATGGAAAGCGGCAATCGATAAGGCCGAGACCACCGCTCTGGACGAACTTGCCGTCATCGCTGCGGCTCGCAAGGAGTCTGATCCATGAAGACGATCTGGAATATCCTGAGTTTCCTGGCGGTAGTTCATTTACTTGCTTTGACGATGTTCGTTGCTTGGCTTTGGCATTCAGATCGCCTGGATGGCGAGCGTGTACAGCAAGTTCGCCGAATGTTCTCGATGACCATCCCCGAGGCGCAGGTCGCGGCCAGGCGAGGACAGGTTCAGGCCGAAGCTGAGGTTGCTCTACAAAGAGAACAGGCGATTGGCGACGATCCACCGTTTTCCAGTGCGGCAACGATCGAGCTTAGCTCACAGATCTCGCGGCATACGGATCAGGAAATCCGTCGGCTTGAAGACGCCAGGAAGACCAATCTCGCCCAACTGGCCGAAGCTCAGCGTGCCTCTGACGAACGAGAGGCCGAATCCAAGGCCCGAGTCGAGGCTTGGGAGAAGACGGCCGCAGCTGAAAAGAAGCGACAAGAAGATGAGCAGTTCGCCAAGGCAGTGAAGTTGTTGCAGTCGCAGCAACCCAAACAGGCCAAGACGATGATCGTGGAGTTGGTCGCCACCGGAAAAATGGATCAGGCGGTGGCCTACATCAACGCCATGGACGATCGCAAGAGAGGAAAGCTGCTCGGCGCTTTCAAATCCCCGGCCGAGCAGAAATTGGCAACGGAATTGCTGGAGCAACTCAGGACCTTCGGCCAACCCGCCGACCGTTCGGACGATGCCAGCAATGCAGACGCTACTCCCGACACCGAATAATCTTGCGCAGACGCAGACCGACATCCTGCGTCAACGATCGGATCGATCGCGCATCACCGCCCGAACCGATCGGTCTTCCTTTACGCAGATTATGAAGCAAACGCGGCGGTCTGATCCTCCTGGATCGGCCGCAAGGGACCAGCGGGTCCGACTGGATACTGCGAGCAACGCGGCCAATGACCGCGGTGAGTCGAAGGCGACGAGGACGGCTCAGTCGGCGCTGACGCGTGGTCAATCGCCGACCGACGAGCCAACCACTCGACCGAAGGCGCCTGAGCAGGAACCGTCTACGCCTTTGGATTCGGTTGACCGTCCAGCGCAAAATGACGGCGACTTCGCGCAAGGCTTGCCCGCAGATTCTGCTGTCTCTGGCGAGGTGAACGTTTCGAAGGAACCGGCTCGATCGATCGATCCAAACGCAGTCGAATCGACCGTGTTGCCGAACGTTCGGACTGATGCGGCGAGTGTAGAACGATCTGACCCTCTTGTGCCGACCACGGCGACTCCTGCTGGTGCTCCCGAGACCGCGCTGGCGCCGAATTCAGGATTGTCGGCGGCTGACGGCGCAGCCGTCCAAACCTCCACGCTGGCTCCGAATGAGACCGTCCCTGCTTCGCGCATTGGCGTTGTTGATAACCGAACGCAGCTTGGGACCGATTCACAAGTCACTGCTCCCTCCACCTCTTCGGGCGCCGAAGAATCCTACGTCGCCACGGAGAACCGAGTACCAGAGCCAACCTCAGACTCGATCCAGTCGTCGGCGAAGACGAGCGTCAAGGATGACACGGCTTCGCCGCCATCGCCAAGTTCGGATCAATCAGGTAACGGACAGGTATT
The DNA here is from genome assembly GCA_965369945.1 of uncultured bacterium. Classification (GTDB taxonomy): domain Bacteria; phylum Planctomycetota; class Phycisphaerae; order Phycisphaerales; family SM1A02; genus JADFNO01. The sequence continues at coordinate 23,294 of CBDUST010000023.1, forward strand.
TGTGCCGTCAGCCGGTTCCGGCGAACGAGGCGCTGCAAGTCATGAGGCTCGACCGTTGGATATTGATCGCGCGGCGCAGAATGGGGGTCGGTTGCAATCTCCTGCGCCTCAATCGCAGTCTGAGATGTCACAGGATTCCCGTAGTAATGGGGGTCAGTCGCAGTCGCGTTCAGATCAGTCTGACCGATCTACGTCGAGCGCTGAATCGACGCAGCGAGCCCCGGCTTCGGCGCGAGCGGTGCAGATCGATGCGGCCGTGCGTGTGGAGAACGTAACCGGGCAGCCGGCCCCGGTTCAGTCGGCGGTGTCATTGCCGGCTGAGTCGTTGTCGCCGACGAGCACGACCACCGGTGCGACTAAGGAACTGCCAACGTCGGGTACACCGACGCGAAGCGCAGATCCGAGCAACGATCCGTTCACGGCGCGCATTCTGCGCGGATTGTCGGCCACGCTCAACCAGCGCGGCGGCGTCCTGACCATGCGTCTAGATCCGCCGCATCTGGGGCAACTTCGCATCCAAATGACGATTGCCCAGGGCACCGTGACTGCCGAGTTCCAAACCTCGACCCCGCAGGCACAGGCATTGCTCGAACGATCCTTAGCCGTGCTCCGATCCGCGTTACAAGGGCACGGCCTAACAGTGGAGCGGCTAACCGTGCACACAACACCACAGGCCAACGCGCAGGTCATGCGCCAGGACTCGCCCGAGCAGCAAACACAGCAGGATAGGGAGCGGACGGACGCAGGAAAGGGGGAAAGCCGGGGTCGACGCAATGGTGACGAGTTCGGTTCCGCCCATCGCCACATGCCTCGCCCGATCGGCGAGTACGCTGCGTTTGACGTCTTACCGCAACCGGCTGGAGCAGACTAGCAATGACACAAATCCCGGCTACGAATCCTTTGGACAGTGTCGTTCGAGCGAACGTGGGAAACCGCTTCAGCGATATGTCGTCTGAAGACTTCGTTCGCATCATTTTTACCGAGCTTGCCAACCAGGATCCCCTGGCCCCGAACGACTCAAACGCGCTGCTGCAACAGCTCAACTCGATCCGTTCCATCGAGTCGGACATCCAACTCATCGAACAACTCAAGTCGCTCGTCACTGAAAATCAATTGGCGGGGGGGAGCAATCTCATCGGAAAGTTCATCACCGGCCTGACCGCTACAAGCGACCGTGTCTCAGGTTACGTTCGGTCAGTCAGTCGTGAAGGTGATTCGGTGGTGCTCGAGTTGGACAACGGATTCTTCGTGCCGTTCGAGTCTTTGGACACCATCCACGACACGGATCCTGATCTGTAATACCCCGACGACCGATCCGCGCCGCTACAGGCCATGCCCGTTCCTCCTTTCAAGAACTGCTGACTCCCATCGACGATGACTCTTGACCCCACTCAACTTCTTCGCCAGCTCGAACCGGCTGTCAGGCCGGTTCTCGATTCGTCTGCGTTTGCGCCGGCGCGACCAGGTCTGGCGGATCAGAGTTTTCAGCAGTTGCTGACCCTTGCGTCGCAAGGAGCAATTGAAAGCGGCCGCCAGGTCCAGCTTGCCTTTGAGCCGAATCAGACGCTCAATGATGAACAAATCGCGCGATTGTCAACTGCGGCCGATCGCGCTGAGGCTTCCGGGGCCAAGCGGGCGATGATGCTGATCGACGGGCGTGGATTCTTGCTCGATGTCGAGCAGCGCACCCTCCAAGCGGAGTTGTCGGCCGGCGCCGAATCGCGTTTCGCCGGCGGACTTGACGCCGCCGTTTACGTCCTAGGCCCGGACGACCAAGAAACTGAACCGTTGCGCCCACCTGCGGCGCAGCTGCCACCTGCCGGGGTTGCTCGACAGATAGCGGATGCCCATTCAGCTGGGCCACCGAGAACCGACCGCGCATAGATGACCAATCAGTCGCAACACCGAACGAGCGACTGAGACAAGGAGAATCACATGGCTTCGACAGTTGCAATGTTCACTGGATTGTCCGGGCTGGCTGCCAATGCTCGGAACCTGGATGTGATCGGCAATAACATTGCCAACGTCAACACGATCGCATTCAAATCCAACCGGATGATCTTTGCCCCGACGTTCAGCCGAAACTTCTCGCTCGGAACGGCCCCGAGCGATAGTACCGGCGGCACCAACCCCGGGCAGATCGGACTGGGCGTGTCGATCGCAGGCACACAGCGCAACTTCAACAACGGGTCGATCAGCGCGACCGGCGTGGCGACCGATGTCGCGATCGAAGGCGATGGCTTCCTGATTGTTGAGAAGGCGAGTGAACGCTTCTACACCCGAGCCGGCGCCCTTCAGCGCAACCAAGCCAACGATCTGGTCACGATCAGCGGGGCCAAGGTCATGGGTTTCGCCGTGGATGAGCAGTTCAAGATCATTGACGGCAACCTCGTCGAGCTCAACATTCCCGTCGGCACGCTGACCCTGGCAGAGGCGACGCGAACCGTGAGTTTCAATGGCAATGTCAATCCGTCCGGTGTGGTCGGCACCACGGGATCCATCCATGAGTCGCTCGCGTTCTTTACTGACGCTGCGTTGACTCCAGGCAACGAGATGGACGGCACGGAGGATTTGACCGCGGTCAATCTATACATCAGCGATGGCGCAGGCGGATCGTTCCTGGCCTTTGAAGGTGGCGAGCAAGCGATCATCACGGTCAACGGCGTCGAGAAGGGTGGAAAGGATCTCGGTTCGCACACCTTTGGGTTTATGACAGCGGGTGAGGCCGCCGCGGCAGGTGTCGATGATTTCGGCACTACGATGAACGACTACATCGCGTTTCTCGACAAGGTGCTTGGTCTGGACGGCTCGACAATTAGCGGCGAGACGCTGGGTGGCGGAATCACTATCAACGCCGGCGGCCAAATTGTCATAACCAGTAACGAGGGCACCGTCCAGGACCTCGAGATCGACAACGCGGACATGTCGGTGACCTACGCTGGGGCGCCGGCCGGATCGCCGCTCAATCAGCCGTTCCTCATGACCAAGACCGGATCGGCGGATGGCGAATCTGTGCGAACGAGCTTCATCGTCTATGACTCGCTGGGAACGGGGCTCACTGTGGACCTGACGTTCGTCCTTCAGTCCACGACCCCCAGCGCAGGCTCAACCTGGGAGTTCGTCGCTGAGTCATCGGACAACGACGCGCTGGACCGTGTCGTTGGCTTGGGAGTCGTAGAATTCGATTCCAACGGCCGATTTGTCTCGGCCACGAACCAATCGTTCTCGTTGGTGCGCACCAACGGTGCGGCGAGTCCGCTAACAGTGTCAATGGGTTTTGACGACGGCACAGACGCCATCACCGCGTTGACTGACAACATGAGCGTGCTTGCAGCCGTTTTCCAGGATGGATCGCCCATCGGTACGCTCAGCGGGTTCTCCATTGGGGAAGACGGGACCATCTCCGGCTCGTTCACGAACGGTCTCACCCGAGATATTGGGCAGCTTGCGATGGCGAAGTTCTCCAATCCCGAGGGCCTGGTTGATGCGGGGAGCAATTTGTTCAGGGCTGGGCCCAACTCCGGCACCGCGTTGATCACAAGCCCATTGGAATTCGGAACCGGCCGACTCATCGGAGGCGCTCTGGAGCTGTCCAACGTCGATCTCTCCCAGGAATTCATCAACCTGATCTTGGCCTCGACCGGCTACTCCGCGGCCAGCCGAATCATCACCACGACCAATGATCTGTTCGCTCA
>CBDUST010000024.1:0-26898 GCA_965369945.1 uncultured bacterium
CCGTGCCACCGGAGTCGCGCCGATCGACCCGTTAGGACCGGTAAATTCATCGTGGCGCGAGATGACTAGAGCACGCAGCCGATACATCTTCAGTGAAACTGCTCTAGCGGCTCATTGCCCGCTCGAGTTGCGCCAGCACTTCATCATCGTCGAGTCGGCAGACAAGTTTCATGTCCTGCGTCGAAAGGTAGCGGGCCAGTACATCCTCTTTGTCCTGTTCGACGAGCATGATGTAGAACCGGCCGCGCTTGTTCTTCGTCAACACCGCCCGGAAACCGTGCTCGCGCAGCCGTTCATTGAGCGACGGCGTCGCGTAGTAACCAAACTCCGTGCGCGCCACGTCATATTCACTGCCCGACTCCGTAACGAACGTGACTTGCTCGTTGAGTTTCAGTTCGATGCGCGCGCAATCGGTCATCTGAATCTGTTGGTCCGCACCAACCTGGAACGTCCGCGGCGATTGGTTTTTCGTCAGCTCCATGATTCTTCCTATCCTAGCCGCAACGATCTGTCCTCACCGAGCACCGGCGGTTGCGATCTGCGCAGCGACGCCGGAGAAATCGTCCTGAAGGTGGCCCGGAATCGTCCAATGGCCGGTCGAATCGCGACGCCAAATATCCGGGTTGCGATATTGCTCCAAGACAGCCAGCAGCGCCTCTTTGGTCATATCAAGGTACCGAGCGACATCATCGAGAAAATAATCGGACACATTCTCAAGATCGTGTTCTTTGACGAGTAGTTTGGCTTGCTCGCGTGTGATCCGCCCGTTGCGGATGTCCTCACACGCATGATCGGTCGCCCGTCCGTAACCGAACTTCAGCACCTTCAAGTATTGATGAATGCGGTGGATCTTCTCATCGAGCCCGACGTAGTTGCGGTATGTGCCTTCAGCGGGCCCATCGAGTGATTCAAACCCATATTTCCGCGCGATCGCTAAGTGCTTCGCAGAATCCCAGTGGAAGTAGTAGCTCAGGAACACAGCCTTCGTCGATGACTGTGCGATCCGGTCGGGGAAGTCGTAGTAACGCAACGTCTCAAAGGGAATGTCGAATCGTTCGCTGATGACCCGCGCATCTCGGCCCTGGTTCGCTGCATATCGATCGAACCACGCGCGCGTCATTGTGTTGCTCGCCGCGGTGGCGGTCTCTCCGCTGTATTCAACTGCTGCATTCTCGCCGAGCAAGACGAGCGGAATCCCGTATTGCAGCGCAACGTGCTGCGGATAAGCATGCAGCAGTGTATGGCTCAGCAAGTCAGGGTCGCCGAAGTCTTCCAACCCAATGCGAATGAGCCGCTTATGAAGTGGTTGACCTGGACGAAAAACCAGTAGGTCCGCGCCCATGTCCGGCACACGCTCGAGATTGCGCCTGCCGATCTCGGTCTTGACGCCGTAATCCACGTGCACCGCGAGGATTCGCAAGCCTCGACCGAGGACACGATGAACCTGCGTGATGCTGTCTTTGCCGCCGCTTACCGGTACGAGCACATCGTAGGAAGGAGTGCCAACGGATTTCGCTTGATCGAGTAGGGCGTCGAGCTCATTCTTGCGAGCGTCCCAGTCGATCCCGCCGAGGTAGTCATTCTTGAACTGATGGGCGCGGCACGCCTGGCACACGCCGTCCTCATCAAACGACAAGTGTGGTTTCGTGTCCGGCATCAGGCAACGTGTGCAGTATTTCATTATTCACTCTCGCTGCGGAGGAACGCCGTGAACGGAGCCGTCTGCCTCGATCACTCCCGATCCCGAATCACGTGCGCCGGATTCCCGACGGCTACCTTGTATTCATCGATAGACTCGATCACGACAGCTCCAGCACCGATCACCGAACCAGTTCCAATCGTCACGCCTTTGTTGACAAACACATGACCGCCCAGCCATACATCGTCTCCGATCACTATCTCCGCCCCAAAAAAACCTTGGTTCTTGATGAGTTGGTCTCGCTTGAAGTGGTGGTCGGAGCTGTTGACGTATACGAAAGCAGCGAAGATACAGTCGTTCCCGATGGTCAGGCCGTGCCCGCCGTTGAATATGCTGTAGCTGCCGAGCGTGGCGCCCGCGCCGACGCGAAGCTCAGCGTCGTTGGCGGCGACCAGCCAAACATCCGTGCCGGTGCGAACCCCGTCGCCGAGGATGATCTTCCCGCCTTTTCGCATGCGAATGTAGGTTGTGCCGCCGAGTGTGACGTCATCGCCGATCGTGATATTGGCTAGGCACGCCCCGTCGCGCAGCAAAATATGGACCGGCCCCTGCACTTGAAGATTGCGCCCGACCCGTGCGCCGCGCAGTCTCAAGCAATATGTCCAAGCGGCGGAATACAGTGATCGAAGAAACTGCATCACGTGCCGAACTCTTCCACGAACATCTTGCTGCTGAGGAAGTAGAAGAGGAACTTGCTTCGACTGTTTGGAAGCGGATCTTGCGTCATTAGCGTTTCGATTCGGTCCTTTCGCACATGATCGAAGATTGGACTGTCATCAAGGATCGCGGATCGCACTTCATCGCTCGTGAAATCAACGAATGAGTTGATCGACGCGTTGAATCCGATCTTGCGGCGTTCATCGAGGATTGCGTCGGGCACGATCCCGCGCATCGCCTGTCGCAAGACCGCTTTGGCGTAACCGTTGGAGATCAAATGGCGCGTGGGGATCTGCTGGGAAACATCAAACAGTTCACGATCAAGAAACGGCGAACGATTCTCGATCGACTGAGACATCGCGTTGTGATCGTCCTCGTGCAAAATTGGCGGCACCGCTTCATGAAAAAGCTCGTTGAGCATCCGATTGCGCAGCAGTCCGTCGCAGTATCGTTGCTCGGTGAACGCTTCCTGCCACGGTCTGATCAAGAACTCAGCAAACACATCGGCATCAAAGAAGATGTGCTCGCGCATCTTCGGTTCGTGGATGAACGCTTCGGCATTCGCCAGAAGGGGATTGCGGACGATCGGCTGAATGTGTTGGCGCCATGCCGCGATTGATTCGTTGTACAGATCGCTGTCGTCGCGGACTTCGTACAAATATTGGTTGTGATGATCGTAGTAACCAGTGAACAGCTCATCAGCCCCGGTGCCGCTGATCGAGATGCGATAGCCGTGCGCCGCGATCTGGCGCATGAGAAGCCATTGGGCGTAGTATGAAATCGTGCAGATCGGTGCATCATGTTGAACGATCAGTTGACGGAGTCTGCTGAGAAAGTCCGTTGTATCAACGTGAACGATCGTGTGGCGAATGCCGAGTTGCTTGACCGCATGCTGGACAAGCTCTTGCTCGTCGTAGCGTTTGTCGGAATCAACGATCGTGAAGCCGTGTACGTCGTAGTCAAGAACGCGCTTGGCGATGCTGATCAGCGCATTGGAGTCGACACCGCCGCTCATAAGGAACGCCAAGGGCACATCGGCGCGCAATCGCAGTCTCATCGAGCGGATCAGCGAATCTCGTACTTGCGCCGCGACATCCGCTGCTGAACGATCCTCTTTGCACCCAAGTGCCGGCTGCCAGTATCGTTCTTGACTGATCGCTCCGGTTCGCGTGATCGTCATCGCGGTTCCCGGCTGAACTTCCTTGATGCCGGTCAGGAACCCCGCGGAGTTCTTGTACAGGGCCTTATATCCGTTGACCATGTACCGGAACAGATGGTCGTAATTGACTTGTAGCGGGCGATTCGACAGCGCCTTGATGAACTTGATTTCCGAACCAAAGAACAAACCGGAGTCGGTCTGAAATAGATACAACGGCTTCTCGCCGAATCGATCACGGCACAAGAGCAGTGATCCATCTCGCTCATCGTAAACGCCAAAGGCCCACATCCCTTCGCAATCATCGAGACCTTTCGTGCTGTGGTGTATCAACTGCTGGAGGAGGACTTCCGTATCGGACTCGGTTTGGAATGTACATCCTTGAGCTTGAAGATCAGGCTTCAGTTCGAGGTAGTTGTATAGCTCGCCATTGAAGGCCAGAACATGCCCGTCGATCTGAAACGGCTGGTTGGCGCGCGGATCGATGTCGATGATGCTCAAGCGCGTGTGAAGCAAATAGACATGGTGGCCGGGCGCGAGGCTGTGGTGATACTGCCGGGCCGCATCGGGACCACGGTGTTGCATTGCCCCAAAACAAGCCTCGATCCGTTGTGGGTCGATCGTTTCGGTTCCGATATATCCCGCAATGCCGCACATTTGTTACGATGATGCTACGTAGTGTTTATCCGCAACCATGTTGGGGAGGATTTGATCGCCAGCCGCTACGGTCTCGATGAGTGTTCGGCCCACAACGAAATGTTCATTTCCGGGGGCGATTCCACCGGCGGGACGAACCCAAGTGAGATCGTCGGCGATGATGACCGTTCCGGCTGGCAGATCGCGGCGCGCCGCGATCGAACGGCGCATCGATTCGCGCCCGGCCTGTTCGCTTGCCTGGGGCTCCTTCTCGCCGTTGCCCATCAATGTTGTGATGCACTCAATGCGTTGAACAAGCTCGCGAAACTGCGTTGGGTCGGCGGACAGTTGGTGATCTCGAAAATCGGAGTAGTTGTTGTCGATGGTAAAGTGCTTTTCGACGATGCGCGCTCCCAGAGCTACGGAGAGCGCTGCGGCGTCGATTCCGATGGTGTGATCGGAGTACCCCACGGTGCAGGAGAACACTTCCCGAAGGTGTTGGATGGCGCCGAGGTTCGTTTCTTGCGGTGGAACCGGATAGCTGCTAACACAATGAAGGATCGTCAGCTCTTGTTCGACGCCATTCGCTGCCCAGATCTGTTCGATGGCCGTGATCGATGCACGTAGCTCATTGATCGTAGCCAGTCCCGACGAAAGGATGATCGGCTTGCCCGTCTCCGCCACGGCTTGAAGCAGCGGAACGAACGTATTGTCCCCCGAGGCGATTTTGAAGGCTGAAACAAGGGGTCGAAGAACGTCCACACTTGGTAGATCAAGCGGCGTTGAGAGAAACAAGACGCCTGCGTTAGCGGCGAGTGCAGCGAGTCGCTCAAACTGATCTGGAGATAACTCGAATGATTTCAGTCGCGCAAATCGTTCCGCGTCGTGTGGACTAATGAACTGATCAGTCGTGAACGTCTGAAACTTCACCGCGTGCGCACCGGCCTCGGCAGCCAGACCGATCAAATCTTGGGCTAGCACGAAGTCGCCTTCATGGTTGTTGCCGATCTCAGCCACAATCATGATTCGTTTGTCGAGATCGAAGTGGTCGATTTTCAACTCGCTCCTCTCATGGACCGATCACGATCATGTATTGTGGTAATGAAGGACGTATCGGGATTGCACAAGTTGGAAGCCGAGACGCTCATAGCAGCGGATCGCTGGCACGTTCGCCAACTGAGTTCCCACGCGCAGGCAGACAGCCTGTGGGAACTGCGCCTGAGCGAGCCAAGTCATGGCCCCGCTTACACCATGACCGCGCATCTCCTCATCGACGGCGACAAGATCAACAACCATCGCGCCGTCAACGGACATCAGCGCCAGTAGGAATCCAACGATTCGACCACGGTCGATGGCAACTATCATCACGTCTCCGCGCTCGCCCTGAAAATAGCTGCGCGTCCATTGAGCTTTGATTTTGTCGGCTACCTCATCAGAGACTTGCTCATCAGCGTGAAAGCGCGAATGATCGAAACTCCGCCGGGCGAGGTCGGCAATCTCATCCTCGTCCGATACCTCGGCTAGTCTGACGTCAACATCACTGAGGGGTTGGCCTGGAGGGATAACTGATCTTTCAAACTGAAGATTCGAATCGACGAGCGTAAAACCCCATTGCAGCAATGGCTTGAGGTGCTGGGGCGCGTCGGTCGGCACTTTGATATACGCAAAAGCCGGCGGTGTCTGGAGCTGGGCAAGTTGGCTGTCCAAATCCTCTGGGGTGATTTCACTACCGGCATCGAGCAGCGCTTCGATACTGATCTGGTAGGCGTTGCAGCCAAGCTGCCGGGTCAGCCAAACGTCGCGGTGAAGTTCGGCATGGGTGAGCATTGGTGGACCCTTGCGCTAGCGAGCCACCAACGCGCCGCCCACTTTTGGCTCGACGAGGGCCGGTTCGCCGAGCGATTGATACGACTTCATGTACTGGGCGATCCCACGTTCGATTGGCCACTGTGGATCATAATCGAGCAGCGCTCTAGCCTTATCCACACACAGCGTTCCCCGATCGGGCATCAACCTGTTCTTTGGGCGGAAGTCGACGCTGATTCCGGGGAACTCAGCTTTGAGGACTTCCACAAGCTCCGCAATAGACCGTGATTGACCGTAGGTGAGATTGAACGTTTCGCTGCGACTTTCACTCGATTGAATGATCTGGATGACGCCTGCGATGAGATCCTCGATGAACGTAAAATCGAGGCGATCAGCGCCGTTGCCCGCCACGGTCAATGTCTCGCCTCGCCGCGCATTTTCGATGAAGACCTGCACAACACGCCGGCTCACGCAGCGCGGACCGTACAGGGCCGCGGGGCGGACAATCGTATAAGGCAAGCCAAAGACCTGATTGTGTGCGATGACGAGTTTTTCACCGGCGTACTTCAGTGCCCCATAAATGCCGATCGGGTTGCAGGGTGTTTCTTCGTTCACGATCCCGCTACAGAAATGCCCGTAAACCATGCTCGAAGAAAAGAAGATGAAATGCTCGAGCCAATCCTTGGCGCACGCCAAAGTGTTCTCGAGCGTGTGAAGCGTGTGCTCGAAAGCATCGTGCGGTCGGCGGTTGGACTTATCCGCGTGGGCGATACCGGCTAAGTGAATCAGCACCTGCGGTTGGATCATTCCGAGCAAGTCGGCCAGGGCCTGCTCATCGCGAGCGTCTTGGGTGTAGATCGATATGTCCGCCGCTCGAAGCATTCGCTGGCGTTCGTTGATAAGGCGAAGGTACAGATCGCGATTGGGTGTGTTTGGATCAGCCTTGGAGAACGACAGCAGGTTGTTGACGCGCAGCGAGTCAATAATGGTGACGTCTGCTCCGCGCGACGACAGAGCCAGCGCCAGGTTATGACCGATGAACCCGGCCCCGCCTATCAACGTGATTCTGCGCTTCAGTAAGGGGGTCATCTCATCTCACCGCTGCAATGGCATCCTTGACCGAAGCGACGATGTACTGGACGTCCTCCCGCACCAGATGCGGTCCCACGGGTAAAGTGATAGAAGCCGCGCTGAGACGCGACGCCACTGGGAAGCTGTTATCGGCAAATCCATATCGTTGCCTGTAATAGCTCATGTGCGGGACCGGCCTGGGGTAATACACGCTAAAGCCCACGCCCCGGTGCTTCAGATGGGCCATGATCTGCGACCGTTTGGAAACCAGGTGATCACACAGCACCAGGGCCAGGGCGTAGTAGCTGCTGAGGAACGGACCATGCGTCGACTGGAGCAGTCGGACCTCGGCGATTGAGGCGAGGTCGGCCGCGAGCGCCTCGTAGTTCGCCTGTCTCTCGGCAAGAAACTGAGGCAGCCGGCTCAGCTGAACCAGGCCGATGGCGGCGCCAAGCTCGTTCATGCGATAGTTGTTGCCTAGGTGGGTAACGTCATACTCGCCGGGACTCGGGCGGTCCGAGACGATGTTTCGGTCGATTCCAAAGGCGCGCTGTGTGGCGGCGGCAGCGGCGATATCGTCTCGGCGGGTGATGAGCATTCCACCCTCAGCCGTGGTGATATGTTTGACCGGATAAAACGAGAAACAGCCGACATCGCCGTGCAGCCCGACGTGGATGTCATCGAATGTTGCCCCGATCGCCAGCGCACAATCCTCGACTACGAGCAGATTGCGTCGCTGCGCAATCGACATCACCCGCTGCATGTCGACCGGCAGCCCCAGGTAATGCACCACGCAGATCGCCCTGGTTCGGCTGGTAATCGCCTGTTCGAGTTGGTCCAAATCAAGATTGCCGGTGTCCGCTTCAGAATCGATGAACACGCATCGCGCGCCGCACAATTCAACGGCATGCGCTGTAGCAATATGTGTTTGCGCCGGCATGATGACTTCGTCCCCAGGCCCGAGATCCAGGAACATGTAGGCAAGGTGCAGAGCCGCGGTGCACGAAGACGTCGCCAGGGCGTGTGGGGCTTTGGTGAACTCGGCGAAGGCAGACTCGAACTGCTGAACCTGCGGTCCGTGCGTGAGCGTGGGGCCTGAAAGAACCTCCATCACCGCCTCGCGCTCCTCATCACCGATGATGGGTCGGCCGAACGGAATGGACCGAACTGACGTTCCCTCCGTCGCGGAAGGTGTCGACAAGACATCCACGATCGGCAGCGGATTGCTGGAAGCGGGCGGGACGAACGCGGTAGATTTAGGTTGTGAACGCATCATTCATACTCCACTTCGACGATTCGCTGCTCGCGTTGAGCGCGCTGGATCGCGAAACACACACACATCGTCTGGAAGATTTCGTCGTGGGTGATCTCAGGCTCGGCGCTACCGAGGATGGTATTGAGGAAGTTCGCGATCAAGTCGCCCTTTTCAGCGCCGGGATGCGCAGTGCTGATGACCTGCGGTTCGGACGCAGCGTCGCGCGAGGTATACAAACGCCCATGCGGATCGTCGTTGACGAACGTGGCCTCGGTTCCGCAGATTGTCAGGCCGTGACCGTGCGGCCGAACACATCCGAAGTTCGCGGTGACCGTGCCGGTCATGCCAGTCTCGAATCGCAACAGCGCTGCCGCCATGTCATGACCGGGGAAACTCGAGCGATCAGTCGCGATTCCGTTGCTAAACGCCGCGACCTGAACGACCCGTTGACCCGTGAGCCACAGCAGTTGGTCGACCAGGTGTACAGCCCCGCCCAGGACGACACTGTAGTCGGGCATCCTTCCGCGCCAGCCGCTCGTTAGCTTGTGAAGCCGGCCGTAGTTGTATTCACCCTCAACGTGAAACAACCGGCCCATCCGCCCGTCACGAATCATTTGCCGAACCAGCTGAAAACGCGGCGATCTGCGGAGAATCAAGTTGCATGAAAGCAGCCGCCCCGGCCGCTGCTTCAGCACCGCACGTATTCGCCGAAGTTCTTTGATATCAAGGCATAACGGCTTTTCGACAAAGACGTGTTTGCCGTGCTCAAGGGCGAGGACGACTTGGTCCGCATGAGCGTTGTCATACGAGGCGATGGAAACGACATCAATCGCTAGGTCCGTCAGCACCGTGATCGAGTCGGCTGTCACCTCATAGTTGGGGTACTGCTGCGAGATCTCGTGTCGCTTGGCGGGCGAAATATCGCAAAGCGTGCCAACCCGGCAGGCCGGATGTTCCTCATACGCTCGAATGTGCTGCCGACCAACGCCTAGGCCGATGATGGCGGCTCGCAAAGTCGATCTGGTGAGGCCGGTCGAATCGGCGGAGTCCCGGTTCCCGGCGGGAGCATCTGTGCTCGTGGTTAGCGGCCATGCGTCCATGCAGTTGCCTCAATACCCGGCGCGATCGTGGCGCCAGCCCACCGCAGTGTACCTGAAACAGCCTAGCTCGACAGTCGACCTCTCGAAACGCGGTCTACTCAGGTCCAGCCGTTCGATCTGATCCGGTGGCTACTACGTTGGCCAAGCCTTGATGCAGCTGGATCAGTTCCAAAAGTCCGTAGGACCAATGCGGCCGATCCATCGCTGCGATGAGACAAGTGAGCCGCTCCAGATCAGCTGGCGTGTCCACCGCAAAGTTGGCGTCGCCGCAGTCGTGCTCACAGCGGATCGCGTTGATCCGGAAATCGTTGGCGTGGTCGTAGAAATAGCTGGTTACGTGCTCACGATCATCGGCACTGCTCATTTGAGGAACCGCCTCAGCAAAGACGGGTACCGAAATCACCTCAACGGACTGACCTAGCGGGAAGGTCCGCTCCATGATGTTCGTAACCAGGTTCGCCCCGCCTGATTTGTACGTTGCGACCGCTTCATCGACCAGCGCCGGGTCCAGCAGCGGACTGTCCGCACAAAGACGAACGAAAACGTCAAGCTCATGCCGCTTGGCGGCTTCGCGAAACCGCTCAGCCACGTTCTCAAGCGGCCCCCGGAAGCACGCAATATCACGTTCATCGCAGAACGACTCGATCGGATCGTCACTCGATTCGGTCGAAGTGGCTACAACGATCACGTCGAGTTCACGGCAGCGCTGAACCCGCGCCAACAGGTACTGCAACAGCGGTTGGCCGTGGACCTCCATCAGCACCTTCCCCGGGAGTCGGCGTGAACTCATTCTCGCCTGAATGATCGCCCCTATGCGCACGCGATCTGATTCCTACAATGCCGGCCCAACGGAGTACCGCTATGCCGCAGTTCGTGAACGTCGCCAAAGTATCTGATATCCGGGATCAATCAGCAAAGTGCGTGGCCGTCAACGATCACCGCATTTGCGTAGTCAATCTTGGCGGCACATTCTACGCCATCAATGATACTTGCACGCACGCCGAGGCATCACTGTGTGAGGGTGAGGTCACCGGCGACGAGATCATGTGCCCGCTTCATATGGCGACATTCAACGTCCGAACCGGCGAGGTGACGGGCCCACCGGCGGATGAGGATCTGGCCACCTATCCGGTTCAGGTCAACGGCGACGACATTCAGATCGAGGTCTAGACTCGCTGCCGCGCCGCGATGCCGAGATCAGCCAAGACCGGCTAGTATTTCGTCGAGCGCCCGTAGCTCAGTCGGATAGAGCACCGGTTTCCTAAACCCCTGTTTTCCCTTGTAAACAAAGGACTTACGTCACGTCTTGCGCTGCGCTTGCGCCAAACGGCCGTTTTCATCGCGGACGTGGCCGAGGGTATCCCGGACGCGGCACCCTCATCGCGGACGTAACCGCGGACCATTACCACGGTAATGCGGGCCACTGACGCGCGCGTCACTGAGGCCCACGAGCACGTCTTGTCGTTCCACTGCGGTGCAGTGATTCATTCTCGATTCAGCACGTTGGCGATCGTTTGCGCTGAGCCGACTATCCTTATACATGCCACACCCCAACAGCCTGGCAAACCTCTGCCCACCATGGGAACCGGGCCAGTCCGGCAATCGCCGAGGACGGCCGAACACCGGTGGGAGCGTGATCGAGTACATACACGAGCTGGGGTCTGAGTCCGAGCCGGGCATCGCAAAGTATCCGTTGGAGGAGTTGGAGAAGATCGCTGCAGATCACCGAGCCTCGCACCCGAAGGCGATGGCGGCACAATTGATCATACTGGCCCGCACGCCGGGCTTCCACGAGAAGAGTGGCAAGCCATACTGCGCGATGCTGGTCGAGATGATCCTCGACCGCACGGTCGGCAAGCCGGTTCAGGCTGTAGTCGTGCACAAGACCGAGCAGCGGACACCCGCGGAGTTCGACGTCGATATCGTGCCGTTGTTGGCTGCTCAGCCTGAGCTGTTGGGGCAAGCGTTGGCATCCCTACCACCCGATCAGCGTGCGGCCCTGCTACCTGTGGACACGACGGCCAAGGCTATCGAGTAGGCTTGTACATGGTTTACACGTGGTCTCCCGCTCGTGAGGCACCCGCATTCTGAGCACGTGACGGGCGATTTGGGAACTGTGTTCCCGAAGGGGGTGGGGTTTCGTCCCCGTGCGATGCGACGAACAACCGGTCTCACACCCGTTTCAGCACGTTTGCGATCGTTTGCGCTGAGAGCCGACGACCGTTGCGGCTGTGGTGGCCAAGACGCTCAAGCTCGGCCGCGATCTGGCGGAGGCTCCGGCCGTCAGCCCGCAGCGTCCTCATCACCTGAACAGCCTCCTGCTCCCGCTCATCCTCTACCCAGCCTTGACTGTTCAGCCGGTAGCCGTATGGAGCATGGCGGCTGACTCGCTTGCCGTTGGCGCGCATGGCGGCCAGTGCCTCGGATGTGCGCTCGCCGATCGCTTCGCGTTCCCATTGCGATACCGAGCCCATGACGTTCAACACGAGCCGACCCGAAGCCGTACTCGTGTCGATATGGTCGGCTACGCTGGCAAACTCAATTCCCGCGCGCTGGAATAACTCGATCAGCTCGCCGAGGTCGCGCACTGATCGGGTGATCCGATCCAGCTTCGCAACGATCACGACGCCGACCTTGCGACCGCGAATGAGCCGTAGCAGATTCGTCATGCCGGGACGGTCTAGCGACTTCGCTGAGAAGCCGGCATCCTCGATCACCTCGACCAGCTCAAGATCGTGCAGCACGGCATAGGCTTCGATCTTCGCACGTTGAGACGCCAGCGAAGCGCCGCTGTCGGCCTGATCGCGTGTGCTGACCCTGATGTATCCGATAGCCTTGATCGCGCTCATGCCAGCTCACCTGCCTCAATGAGCTGGAGCGCTCGCCGCATATTGTTCTTGCATTGACGGATCAGCGCCACGTACTTGGCCATAGGCTGACCGTCCAGACCCTCAGCCTCGGCGATCGACTTCACGCGCCGCGCGAACGGCTCGGCGATCCCTTGATTCGTCAGCCGGATGCAATGGCAGCGTGAGTAGAGCGGTCCGTTGTCGGTGCCGAACAATTCCTCATCCGGCTGCCGGGTCGTGGTGAAGATCACCACGCAATGCCTCGGCAAAGCCTCCAGAAACGTCAGCAAAAGATCGACCGCTCCCTGCGTGACCGCGTGCGCCTCATTGACGATCCAGACTCTAAACGGCTTATCAGCCGACCACGAGCAAAGATGGGCGCTGCGCTCGATCTCAGCCACGGCCGCCTTGTCCATCTTCGCGCCGGGCAATTCGGTGATGAAGAACGGATCGGCCAACGTGCTGGCGATGACCCAAGCCAGCGACGACTTACCCGTGCCGGAGTTGTTCGAGCCGGCGCAGTCGATGAAGAACGCACCGCGATCAAACCCTGTTCGTTCAATGATGCGCCGTGCGATCGCTACGGCCTTGTCCTGGCCGACCAGATCGGCCCATTCCCTCGGTCGGTACTTCTCGTGTAACATCATGGCGGAGTCTCCTGTATTGGGGATTTCGATAGGAATGCGCCGGAGAGCTGTTGAGCTGTCCGGCGCTTTGCTTATTTGCTTTCCGATGACTTGAACGTAGTTCCCAGGATGTAGTCCGCGGCTCTCTGCGCCGCAGCCGCAGCCGAGACGATCAGCCGATGATCTTCGCGCATCCGTCGCAGCCAGCCCGCGATATACGCCGCGCTGTTATCCAGCGTCACGCTCTCGATTCCGCAATGCCCGCATAGGAACGCCGCGCCCATTTCAGCGATCAACTCTTCGCGCGAGTAGTCCGCCGATCCGAACGCCGCAAGACTTGCGATGCCCTGGCGATTGAGTCGTGAGCTATGGCCGGTCGAATGACTTAGCTCGTGGTACAACGTGCCGTAGTACGCTTCCGGCCCGATGAACAGCTCCGCTCTGGGCATATTGATCGTGTCGCTTGTCGGCCGGTAGTACGCTCTCGCTTCCCGATGCTCGATCTGTGGCGGATTCGCCATGCCCGGCACGATTGACTCGCAGCGCTCGATCGGCTGGAAGTCGTGAACCTTGGGCAATTCCGGTACGTCGATCCCGTCGCATTGCTCGGCGTTGAACACGTTGTAGTAGCGCAGGATCGGAATCTCGACCGACTCACGGTCGCCGGTCTCCGAGTCGATGCGATCGGTTCGCCATCGCTTCCAGAAGATGACCGGCGTTGACTTCTCACCCTTGCGGACCGATCCGCCCAGGGTCTTGGCTTGCTTGAAAGTCACCCAATAAGGTGATGCAAAGCCGGTACAAGCCAGTAGAAAAGGATTGACTCCCCGGTACGGTCGCCGGCTCACAAGGTTCTGCGGCTGTACGTCAGCTCCCGCCCACGGCCTGCGCCATGGCACAACGCCGCGCTCCAGTAGAGCGATGACTCGATCGGTAACGATTTGATAGACTTTGTTTGCCATCGGTGTTTCCCCATCGTTGGCCACGCTCCCGGTAGGTTGCACTACGCGGGAGCATCTTTGATTGTCGGCTGCGCTTCACACCGAAGCACAACCCGAATACCCGAGGATGCTGTCCACATCCGTTCGGATATGGACACTGTACGCTTATGCATCGGCAGTGCAAGTAGTTTCATGCAAGTTTATCGTATCTTTTTCGCTTGTTTGGCGCGGCTTTGCGATGCGTATCCTGCTAACCTCAAGATGTCGATGTGGGCTGCCGCTCCCAAATCTTTACCACACCCCCCGGCCCCTTCGCGGTAGGTACCGGTTAGCCCCCTCCACATGCGCGCGTACTTCGGCGTGACGTAACCACTTCGGGATACATTCAGAGACGCCGTTACCGGGGGCCACTCGACTTCAGCGACGTTGTCTCCGGTTTGCAACAAATGATCGAGGTGTGTCGAGGTAATGGCCGGCCACTCCGGGCAACCTGAGCCATCTACTTTCCCGGGCGAGGCCAGTTCAGCTTCATGGCGACATTCTGGCCGCAGGGGAGATCAACCTGCAGCACCACTGCACCGCGCTGGTTGCGAACCGATGTGATCTCGCTCAGGCGATAATTGCGACTTCGAGCCGCCTGCCTGACTTGAAGTATGCCCCCATCTGCCAAGCGCCCAAGATTGCGCCGGGCGGTTGACGGCGAACACCCGAGCCGACGTGCGATCGTACTGACATCCATCGGCTGCTCGTCCAGCTCTACAATCATTCGGCAACGCAAATCATTACCCAACAGTCGAAGGACCGACCGTACATCGTCCAGGTTCGATCTCTTCGATCGCTTGCTCTCGCCCCTCTTCATCGCCTTCCCTTCAGTCGGGAACGAGTCCAGATCATCACAATCTGCCATGGAGCGCTTTTACCGTCCCACGAGCGTCCGGGCCCGCAGGCACTTGGAATCACCTTATACAGACTCGTCTCTAACTCCGCCATTTCGTGTCGCGCAATTGGCCACCTTATGTGTATAACGAATGTCGAATTCCGTGCGTACCGATCAAACTCTTCCGGTGACTTCGGCGTCGTTCGATCTTCAACAGAACCGCCACCACCTAGTCGCTTCACCGCTTCTTCACTTCACCCTTGTATAGCGTGCGCTGCTGATGCGTTCGTCGGGTCGGCAAGAGCAATCGCATCGCCAGCCACTCACCCTCCTCGGAGCGAATCCGCAATCGAATGAATCGCCCGTTGAAATCCCCTTTCATTCGATCGCTCATTGAATAGATGCGGTTCTTTTTGATTCGCTCGACCTCGACCAGATCGTTATCTCGCAGTAAACGTAGATTGCCGCTCACCATCGATAGGCCCAGCTCAAGATCATCCGCCAAGGTCGACACGTCCTTGGCCTCCTTCATCAGGCTTCGCAGGATCTCAAGCCGCACCCCGCCGGCCGTAATCAACATCAACTCCCGCATCGCCGCGCACGGCACAACCTGGCCCGCTACCCGCTCCCTGCCGTTCATAACTCATTCCCTTTGGAGTGGTCGCGTGCCCTCAGCACCTTCCTGAGCACGTGACCCATTTCGTGCCTTCGGCGATCCGTGCCATCCCAACGCTTTCGCATCATCTGCGTCAGCACAACCGACCGAACTCGATGTGGGGGCTGAGCAGCCCCAATTATCCTACGTTAAGCAAACGCCCGAGTTTCCGTATCCTTTCCGAGTTACCACACGATTGACCCAACTCCGTGACGTGCGCCGAAGCCGCAGAAGCAAACTGCACGACGTTGAATTGAATGCGTAGATATGCAACCGACTCAAACATAAAGAGTTAGACGTGTCTTGCAGGCCTGTTGTCTACCAACGTACCACTCACTCCATTCCGAAGATCGACCGCCACTCCAGTGCCAAAGTTGTTTGAGTTTACTCGTTGTCACCGCTCAGGCATACCCCCTCCTTAGGCGTCACCTAAGTAGGTGTCACCTACCGAGGTGACGCCTGACTAGGTGCCAAACTTCTAGCGAACATGCCCGTCCTGTTCCAGAGCTCGATCGAGCGTTCATGCCGCTTCTCGGTAGGAATAGCTGAGGAATCAGCCGAGCTGTTGATCTTCGCGGTGCGCAATCAGATCGTCGAGGTACCGCTGCCCCCAGAGGTATTGCACGTGGCGATCGATATCGGTGACGTCGGGATAGGCCGGGAAAGTTGACTCATCATCAATGCGCTCCTCGACGAGTTGCCACTCGGCGTTGTAGTAGCGGAAGCGCCGCTGATCGAGATTGCCATCGGCATCGGTATCGCTCGTCTTGACGATGCAGCAGTCCAGGCCGTTCTATTCGAGATCAGTGAAGTAGAAGCGTTGCGCTAGCCACGGCGTGCGCCGTTGCGAACATTGATAAGCACCGCGCAAGGAACCTAAGACATCATCCTGACACCTGTTTTGCCCCCGTTGACGGTGTTAAGCAGTTGATCGGCCGAGAGCGATGCGCCGTCGAAGACGAGACCGTGAGCAAGCTGCGGCCTGCCGTGCCGACGATGGAGATCCATCACCGGCGGCAACTTGTACCCGCGATACATCTCTAGCCCGATCGCAATTCCGCAACATACGATCGCATAATCTCGACTCCTTTTGGACCGCAGTAGTTTCCCTTTCGATCCGGCGGGTACTCCTTCCACAATCCTGCGCATCGCTGCCGAATTCGATCGAGATACGGATCGTTGATTGGTATGGATGTAAAATCATCCCAGTCCCAACCCTGACTGTTACCGTCGATCATCGCTTGGATAATTCCTGTAACATCGTCCTTGCTGAGATCAATGCCTCCATCGTGCGGAAAGAAGCGCTTCACTATCCATAGCACGAAGACTCCCCAAAGTACAAGGCCTAGAACAATTGCAGCGATTTTCATAGCTACCCCATTATACGCGCGGTAATCCTCAGCGCCACTCCTAGGAATGACCTAACAAGGTTGGCCGGGTGAACTCTGAGGTTCCCGTTGGTCGTTCCTTCACAAGCCAGAGAGCCTTCCAAGTGCCGCCGGTTGGCAGGTTGAATCCTTGCCTAACCCACGAGGACGATGCCGTATCGCTGGGGTATCGCCCGAGTGAATTGAGGGTACTACGACCCCGCGGTCATTGCGCATGATCCATTTCTCCACACCATCATAGTGGGAGTTCCCCCACCTCCAATCATCCCTTTCGAGTCCACCGTCTCAGATCATTCGATGCTCGATTGCCGAGCTTCTCCGGCCAGCATCTCAGCGATCATAGTTGTGTTGCTTCACATATCTTCGCGTAGTACCTAGCGGGTTAGTTCTGACACCCACTACCCGTCGCGCCTCCGGCCGACCCACCACCTCCGGAGGACCCACCGCCCCCGGACGATCCGCCACCCCCGACTCTCGGAGGATTTTGCCACGGGCCATATCCAGGTCCTGGAAGCAGGCGGAACTGGGGCCCGCTGCCCGGCGGAGCTCGCGGAGGCGGAGGCGTTCGACGGCCATTGCCTGGGGTTAACAGAAATGACGGGGCTCCTTCGAGCTCAAGCAAGAACCGCAAGAATAAGAACCACATTTCCCCACCAGGGTAGGGCCACAACCGGATGTGCCAATGGAGTGGAATCTGGCCAAACAGCTTGAATCCCGGCTTCTTGTTTCCAAATACGAACCTCCAGACGCCATTTTCGCCCCCCGGAAAGCGGCCCCTTCCAAAGCGGAAGTGTTGGGGCGGGGCCCGATGCAAGATTATCACCTGAGCTACAACCGCTGTTCCAACCCCGACTCCATAGGAAGTACCGTAGTGAATCCCGTCGCTTTCTAAGCCAGTCCACTCGCGCATCTTCTTCATTGGGAGGAACCATAGCCATCCGTCGCTGAAACCAGTACCAGCGTCGATAAGCCGATCCCAAAAATCCCGCTGACCGCGAAGCCCGAACGGATCCATCCCCATGACCGGATTTCCGCGCACGTACTCATACAGATTCATCCCATCGATATACCCGGCCGGGTCGCGCTCGATGAATCTGCCTTGTGCGGGTGAGTAGCAGCGCATGCGCATCGAGTACAAACGAACCTCTACGTTGTACACGTGACCGGAGAAACCGATCTGTGAATCGACTGACGCGCGACTCAGCACGCCCTTGGCTAGCGCCGTGTCCGTGCCTGAGACGTTCGCCAGGTTGTAATCATCAATGTCGATATCGCCGTCGCGATCGATGTCCGCAGCCACGTTGTACGTCGCGTCGATGATCACATCACCGTCGAGATTCTGAATCGTGGTGAGATCGGAGCTGTCGCCATCGCCATCTCCATCGACATCATTAAAGAAGTGATGACGCGCGTCGCCGTAACTATCGTTCGTCACGCGCTCCACGAGCGCACCGGTGTCGTCCAGCACCGCGACCGTGGAGAAGATGGCATCGGTCATGTGATACCACGTCTCCTCGTACACGCCGTCGGTGTCGGGATCTTCGCGGTGGGCAATCAGATCATCGAGGTACCGCTGCCCCCAGAGGTATTGCACGTGGCGATCGATATCGGTTGCCGGATCAGCTTGGAACGGCGACTCATCATCGATGCGCTCCTCGACGAGTTGCCACTCGGCGTTGTAGTAGCGGAAGCGCCGCTGATCGAGCGAGCCATTGGCATCGGTATCGCTCGTCTTGACGATGCACCAATCCAGGCCGTTGTACTTGAATTCACTGCGCGAGCTCGCGCCGTTGGCGACCTTGACAAGTCGATTCCAGGCATCGCGCGTGTAGGTGTACGCGACGTCGTTTGCGCCGGTCCCTCACAATCTATCAAGTGGACCCGGTTTGATCGCTGTTCTCGTTAATGCTTTGTTGTCGCAGCTGCCTTATGCCCTCCCTCATGACCCTCTCGCCTTCCGCACTACAATAGACTTCGTTCTCGCCCGGCGGGAACTCCTTTGGAAGATCGCGACATCGGATTCGAATTCGATCCAGCTCAGGATCGTTTATTGGAATGGATCTGAAGTCGTCCCATTCCCATAAGCCGCCCTTCCCGTCAAGAAAGTTCTCCATCCAGTCTGCTACATTCTTCGGAGTCGCCTTGCTGTGTCTTCGAGTCAGAAAAGTAAGCAGTCGGAGGAACCACAGTAGCAAGACAAGCCCAATCGCGACACCTCCGACGATCTTCATTGCGCGACCCTCGATTCCGTTCCGACGGCAGCTAGCAGGATTGGTGAGCGTTGGCGGCTAAATAGGCCGCTCCTCTCTATTCTCATGACTCCAAACGAACACCCTCCGACATCGGAGACATCATCATAATAGCGAGAAGATGTGGGGTCTAGCCTTGTCCGCTCTGATCGTCCTGTGCATCCATAGTCCGGAGAGGGACATCACGGGTTTGGCCAACCCGCCTCTGAGTGGGGTGTCCCAACATTACTCTGCGGTATCAATAGCTGTACCAGCCGCTGTCGTGCCCACCCCCGATATGACTGCCAGGCCTAGCACCTCCTAAGGAACCGCCTCCGCCTGCACCGCCGCCACCGTCCATGGTGACTTACAGGCGGTGCTCAGACACTTCACGTCGGCTCAAAGCGGAGCTTTTCTGCACGGCAAGCCTGACCCCTCTTCTTTCCTGTTCCGTTGTCTTTTCCTACAAGTTCCCTGTCCCGAACACTTCAATCCTTTTGCGTTCCCTTGATCGAGGAGAATTTGTAGTAGGGGCAGAAATGCATCATCATCGCCGTCAAGACTACGATGCCGCAGGATATCGAAATCAGGACGGGAGGATCGACATAGCGAGCGGTTCGTTGCATTCCCGGAACAACTTCATAGAGGAATTGCAATGCCACCACTGCACCCGTCCCCGTCAAGATTGGTCCAACAACTAACCAAGCTATAAGCCAGATTCGCTTGAATATTAACATCCCGGTATGCTCCCATTAACAAGCCTGCGTTGGTAACAGGTCAGTCCTCCATGATGTTATTAGCGCGATCCACTGTGATCAACTCGGCTAGCAACTGTCAATGCCTTGCCCGTCCCAAGTATCAACTTGTTCAGATTGAGCGGTCGAAAGTCTGGACTGCGACACTCTGCAAGCGTACCCCGCGCGCCCCGCGCACCCGCCTTCACTTTACTCCAAGTCCAATTATTTATTTTCAGCCATACGGCGTAAGTGAAACAAGAGAGCGGACCTTATACAGGCAGTGCAAGCCTCCACCGGCTAGGAGTGCTCACCTCGTTCGTTCACGTGAACCCCATCCCATATTGATGCCTAGTACTCTACTCGTTTTCGTAGTGTGAGTATCTCCTCTCAACACGAACCTCTACCTCCGCCGCCTCCGCCGCCACCGCCGCCTCCGCGCTCACCGAGGGGAGCTGTGAGTGGTCCGGGGGCGCTTCCCGGTGGTGGCCGGCGTCCCGGCGGTGTGCGTCTTCCCGGCCCGGGTAACAACATAGCTGTAGGTTTGCCGCTGAGAATTGCAACTAAGGTGGCGAAGTCATGGCCAGCCAAGTCAAAAAGTCCTGCAAGGTAGCCCAGCAGCCACTTAGGCATATCCTGGCCATATGGCCCCGGGTAATCGGTCAACATTCCTGCGAGAGATGGAAGTATACTGATGATGAGTCCCGCGAGGGCGCCCCAGCCCGCCGCCTCCGCCACTGCACCCCATTCGAAGGGATCACCGTAGAACAATGAATCCCATCCTTCGTTGATGATGCCCCCCGCCGCGCCGGAAGCAGCACCACCGAGTGCACCAGCAATTCCCGTCCACAGCCTCAACCCTAGCCCGATGTTAAGTGTCATGCCTCCAACAAAACCACCGATACCACCGGCTACCGCCTCCTGGAGCGCACCGCCCCAACCACCCCTCAAACCTCCAATTATCGCACCCGCGATACCACCGACGAGTCCACCCACAAGACCTGGAATGAGATTGCGCCCATACGGATCCATCCCATTCAGTGGATTTCCGCGCACGTACTCGTACAGATTCATCCCATCGACGTAACCGGCCGGGTCGCGCTCGATGAACCTGCCTTGTGCTGGTGAATAACAGCGCAAACGCATCAAGTACAAACGAACCTCTGCGTTGTAGACGTGACCGCTGAACCCGATTTGTGAATCGACGGAGGCGCGACTCAGTACGCCCTTGGCTAACGCCGTGTCCGTGCCTGAGACGTTCGCCAGGTTGTAATCATCAGTGTCGATATCGCCGTCACGATCAATGTCCGCAGCCACGTTGTACGTCGCATCGGTGATCACATCACCGTCGAGATTCTGAATCGTGGTGAGATCGGAGCTGTCGCCGTCGCCATCACCATCGACATCATTAAAGAAGTGATGGCGGGGATCGCCGTAACTATCGTTCGTCACACGCTCTACGAGCGCACCGGCGTCGTCCAGCACCGCGACCGTCGAGAAGATGGCATCGGTCATGTGATACCACGTCTCCTCAAAGGTACCGTCCGTGTTGGTATCTTCGCGATGCGCGATCAGATCATCGAGGTACCGCTGCCCCCAGAGATACTGCACGTGGCGATCGATATCGGTTGCGGGATCAGCTTGGAACGGCGACTCATCATCGATGCGCTCCTCGACGAGTTGCCACTCGGCGTTGTAGTAGCGGAAGCGCCGCTGATCAAGCGAGCCATTGGCATCGGTATCGCTGGTCTTGACGATGCACCAATCCAGGCCGTTGTACTTGAATTCACTGATCGTGCTCGCGCCGCTGGCGACCTTGACGAGTCGATTCCAAGCATCATGGGTGTACGTCCAGGCGGTGAAAACGCGTTCGCACAACCGAACATGCACCGGCCACCGGAGCATTTCCAAAAAGCAAGTCCGACATCCCTATCTAAGCCTAGACGATGCACTAGCTAGGTCTAGCTTGCCTGGTTACTACGACTCTGCATTATAAGAGTTGAACGTCGCGAACTGGCATTCCCCAGTATCGATTGCGTCATTAGCCAGCCGAATCATCTCCGGGTCAAGTCGCCCTCCTCTGCATCGACCTTCGAAATCCTCTAAGTCTTCAAACTCAACAGCATCAAAGCCAAGTGCATCGAGCGCCTTAGTAGCTTTCTCTCTGAACGTACTCGCGTTATGAGCGAGCGCAAGTATTTGCACATATGCACCTAGTGCACCTTTTTTGAGTACATCGTTACCCTCTCTCGGCCTAGCATCGACCATACCTATCCATACGACTTCCTCATTCACCATGATAGGCTCGTTCGCATGTTCACCTGAGTCAACTCATCAAGGATGCTTGTAGTGGCAGCCGGGGATCCTTTTCCCATTGATATCAACGGGATGGAAGTGGCCGGGTCCTGTTGGGGTGCCATCATGATCCGGTCTTTTGGCACCGTCACGTCTTGCCGCATCCTTGGCCCTCTTTCTTGTTGGGAAATTCTTTTCATTGTACCGGTACCCCCTAGGGCCCTTGTTTCCACAAGGATTGTAGTTGTGGCTCAGGACATTCGCAACCGACACATAAAAGCTGTGGTTCGTGTTCACTTCGATGTTGTAAACGCGATGCACACCGGGAAGCCGGTCGATCGACCGGATCGTGACTGAGCCGTCGGCGGTCCGAAGTTTCTCGCCCACCTCAAGCTGTCCGGTTGCTACCCAATCCTGCCGATCCTCAGAAAAGAGTCGATGCCGCCGAGTCGGATAGAGAACTTCGTCTGAATCCTCGAATCGCAGTTCGTAAACATAACCGTTCAGGTGTGTTACGGTGGAAAGTACAACTCTGCCGGGACCAGGTTGAATCGGCGGGCATTGATCGGCCCACGTTTCGATCGCCCCCCGCAGGTCGTAGCCACAGCGCGGGCATCGGGCTCGGTCGGCCAGGGTCTGATCGGCGGTGTTGATTGTGCTTGTGGTCATGTCCCCGTGCCCTACGATGATCGGCACTTCGACCATCTACTGTACCAATCCGCTGTTAGGCAAGCGGCGCTTCACGGCAACATTCTACGCTCCAGACCTCCGACTCCAGCCGCGATACCATGCGATCGTGACGGCGCGAAAGGACGGCAGGCATGGCGATCAACCGCAGACGACTCATGCTGGCGATCGGTGCGGTGTTGTTCGGCGGAGGATTCGCTGCGACGTGGACTTTTTACAGCCCACCTGGCCTAATCATCGGCATCGCAGGTGTCGTGGCCATGGCAATCGGTGCGGGGTTGATTGCGTTAGCGGTGTTGCGGCCAACGAACCGCAACGACGAATGAGCCGGGGGGTAGTGAGGCTGGCATCATGATTCCATCCGTGAAGGAAATCATCTTCCTAGGCACGGCCCTGTTGACCGCGATCGCGCTTCTGTGCCTGGTTGCGGCGATTATCGTTGGTAGGTTTGCGATCCTTCGCCGGCCTACGAAACACAAGGACGAATGAGCCGGGGGCAGGAGATTATGCCATGGCCTATTTAGAAGGTTCAGCGGCAACTATGTTCAAGGAGCGAGCAAAGGCAAGCCCTGAAGGGTCACAAGAGGAAGTGTTGTTCAGTGGTTTGGCTAAATTGGCCTACGACATACACGATCTTCAGGGGAGAGTGGATAAGTTGAGGCGCGAAGTCTCTGAGATATCTTGAGCAACGTGGATGCTACTGCCCACACTCCGGGCACACCTCATGCTCCGTTCCGCGCAGGTCGTAGCCACATTTGATGCAACGCCCGCGCTTCCGGCGGATCAAACGGCGCGCGGTGAAGGGGCCGAGTGTCAGCAACCACAGAATCGCAGCGTAGAAGAGCGTGTTGATCACAAAGCCTGGCCAGATTGGTGCCAATGGCAGAACTTCATCGCCGTATCGAATGGCTGTATCTTCCCATCCTCGTTCTACCAGCCATTCGCTAGTGAGGGCAAGCAGGGGCCAGCCGTGAACAACCTCTGTTGGTTCATGGACGACCTCAGTTGTCCCGTCGGCGTACTGATAATACACGTTCGATCGCGAACTGAAGAAGCGCGCACACCCCCACGTCACGGCGACGTTGACGACAGCGCCGAGCAGGAGGAAGGCGACGAGCTTGGGCATCCAGCGCTTCACGACAACATTCTACGGCACTTCGTCCCGTCGCCAGCCGCATTCAGGGCAGCCTGAAATAAAGTCACTGCGCAGGTCGTAGCCGCATTTGATGCTTGGCCGCGCTTGCGGCGGATTGAGCGGCGCAGTGTGAACGGTCCGGCGCTCAACGTCCAACCCTCGCCAGTCCACAAGAAACCTTCACCTCACAGCAACGCGCAAAGTGTTTACTAACAACATGTTGCATCCGCTCGCCAAGAGAGAAATTCGATCCTGGGATTTTTTTCTTGACAAGAAAGTCCAGATATAGCAAAGTGCCCACAACAAAAGAGGGTGAGATCGTCCGTCCGAGTGACTCGGGCCCGCGCGTTCTCGCTTCCCCGGGGATCTCGAACACAATCAGGGTTGATCACTACCGAGGGTTGTCGATCTTGCCGGTGTTGTGGGGTGACCCACAAGCCGAACGCCAGAAACGAACTGGCTCACAACAGGAGGAATCCCATCATGTCGCTGTTTCCATCGATTCGCTCCATCGGCTCGCTGAATCTGATCACGTGCTGCTTCACGGCCGCGGCGGTTCTGGCCTTTCCGCAGAGTGTCCGGGCTGAATTCACTCTAGACTTTTCGCAGGTCGATTACTACCAGGACCTTGCCCTCAGTGTGGACGACTCTGAGTGGGGGCAGTTCAGGACCAGCTTCACTCCGGGCGCTGACATCCTGTGGATCAACGTCGTTGCCAATCCGGGAACAAGTAACGATTGGGTCGTTCAGAATGTACCGCTGCTGTCAGTGGACATGGTCGGTTCCGGTCAGTTTTACGCCAGCGGGTATTTCGATTTGGCATCCCTGGGGGTCACAAGGGGCGATGATATCAGTGGCCAGCGCTTCGAACTCCGCTACAGCGTTACCCTCGCCCCGGCAATGGCAGCCCGCAAGACGGCACGACGGCGGGCTTCACCTTCGGCAGCTCGCAAAACATCATCAACAGCGGGGTACCCTCTGGAGACACGAACCTGAACGCCCCTGGGGCCGATACGGTCAACTGGAATGTCCCATTTTTCGGGCTCAAGGGTAGCCATCACCTGGGTATGCCAAACGTCGTCCAGGAAAAGAACTTCTGCGGGCCCGGTGCGGCGGCGAACAGCTTTCATTGGCTTGCCGACCAAGACGGAATCAATCTGGGCCAGACACTCGTAGAAACTCAGAGTGAGCTGGCCGGCAACATGGGTAACAACAACGATGGGAACTGGGACGACACCGAAGTCCAGGGCAAGCTTAAGTACATCGAGGATCACGATCTCCCGTACGAAGTGCACTATACGGGCGGAAACAAGCTCCCCACGGATTCAGACTATGTCGATCCCAACGGCAACGGTACGGCAAGAAACGACGGGGCGATCACAATAGATTGGCTACAGAATGAGTTGGAAGAGGGACAGGACATCGAGCTCATGACAAACACCCATTGGGTGGTCTTGGAATCGCTCGTCCATTGGGATGATATCTTTCTGTTGTCGTATCGCGACGATCCGTTCCAACATGGTGAAGACACAACCCCGGATGAAGAGGCTGACATCGATTCACGGCACATGTGGACTCTGTTTGATCCGGACACGCTCATGATCAACATCGGCAACGGGCCCGAAGTCCTCCAAGCCGCAGTGGCCGAATCGTTCATCCCCGCTCCGGGCAGCCTTGCGTTACTCGCTCTGGGCGCTGTCGTGGCGAGGCGGCGCCGCAGGCAGTAGTCGCTGCCCATTCGCACGGCGAGCATGATCCACGGGCCGTCCGGTTGTGGCGGCCCGTTTTGTATACGCCAAGGAGAAGGAAGAGGACGAGTTTGGCAATCCGGCGTTTCACAGCATCATTCTACGACGCATCTTCCCGCCCCCAGCCGCAGTCCGGGCAAACGGCCCTCAGACTTCCGCGCAGGTCGTACTTACACTTGACGCAGAGCCCGCGCTTGCGCCGGATGTGTTGGCGCAGTGTGAACGGTCCAGCGCTTAACGTCCCACCCACGCCGGTCCACAAAAGAATTCGCCTCGAAGCAGCGCGCAACATCTCTGCTGGCAACATGTTGCGCCCGCCCCTCCCCGGGGGAAGCACAATCCTCGGATTTTTTCTTGACAAGACGATCCAGATATATCAAAGTGCCCGCAACAAAAGAGAGTGAGAACGTCCGTCCGAGTGACTCGGGCCCTCGCGTTCTTACTCTCCGGGGCACTCGGACACAATATGGGTTCGTTGTTGCTGTACGTCCTCAGTGCAAGGGGTGATGTGCGGGCAGTGACGATGTAAGGAAGGAGTGCCGTAACCATGGTAAAGCACTTGATCACCGCGGCCGCCGCTTTGGCGATCACCGCGGCCGCCAGCGCCAGTGCCAACGACTTTAACGAGAAGAAGAAGATATTAGACATTCCCCTGTTCGACATGTTGCTCGGCAACATGCAGACGTTCCAGATTTCCCTGGACGATGGTAAGCCGGTCGTCGGGTTCAATTTCGAGGGCGACTATTGGGATGACGGGCCCGGCGGCCCAACCTGGTGGGCCTCCGACCTTGCTATGACCATCACCTCCCCGGCCGGGCGCGCTTGGACCGTGGGCGGGTGGGACAACGTCGCCACCAGGAACGAGAACTGGATGGGATGGCCGGGGTCGAGTGGCGGCATGCTACCTCCCGCTCAGCCCACCGCCATCTTCCCGAACGACGGCCAAAATTTTGACGCCAATGGCCTACAGATACCAGTGTTCCTTCATGCCGATCATTTCCCGTGGAAGGAAGATCCGCAGCCCAAGGAAGGCATCTGGACAATCACCTTGTGGACAGACTTCGCGGCTGTAGAGCCGGGGCCCCGCCCTGCATTCTGGACCGACATAAGTATCGCGGTCTACAACGTTCCCTCCCCTGGTGCCCTGGCGCTGCTCGGCGTGGCCGGGCTGCTGACAAAGCGACGCCGACGGCAGTAGTCGCTGCCCATTCGCACGGCGAGCATGATGCACGGGCCGTCCGGTTATGGCGGCCCGTTTTGTTTGTGCCCTGATGGAGGAAGACGACGAGCTTGCTAAGGCGGCGCTTCACGGCGGCGGACCATCCCGGCTCACGTCAATGGCGAACGATGTCTCA
>CBDUST010000025.1:0-26717 GCA_965369945.1 uncultured bacterium
ACGTCGAGCGAAGCTGGAGAATCGTTTGGCAACGTTCCGAAGAAATCCAACGTGACCGGAGCTTCGGTCGGATTGAGTACGATGCCTGGTTCATAACACAGCTTGTCGTCATCCGATTCAAGTAGGCTGTTCAGGTCACCGGAGTCGTAGAAGCCGCGGAACGCATTGAAGTCGTCGGGGCCAACGGCGCGGCCTTCGCATTCGTCGGGAATGCCGTTGCCGTTACGGTCAGTCGAGGTGCCGTTGGCGATGTCGCACGAATCCGGGAGCATGTTGAAGTTGCAATCGGTGTCGAGGCCGGGCATGAAGTCGAAGCCGGTTGGCGCCCCCAGGTCGCTGTCGTGACCCATGACGTAGGAGCGGAGGAAGATGCCGGTATCGACGTCGAACTCGAAGATTCTCGTGGTGTTGAGGTGGAGACCCCAGATGTCGAGATTGCCCTGGTCATCGTGACCTTTGCACAGCTCGATCTGAAACCGGCTCACGAAGACGTTGCCGGTGGGCCCGAGGCGGAGACCCCATGGCCCGTTCAGTGTCAGCGCGGTATCCGTACCACCATTGTTGAACTGGCGCACGAAGGCGCCGGTCCGTCCGTCGAATTCGAGCACCTGATTGGTGTTGAAGCTGGCGACGAGCAAGTTTCCGTCGGGTTTGAAGATGAGTCCGCGCGGATCGTCCATCCCGCCGTTGTCACCCGCCTGGACGAAGATATCGATGAACTGCCCCGTCGAGCCGTCGTATCTCAGGACCGTGTCGTTGACGTCCTCGCTTGCGACGTAGAGGTTGCCGTCGGCCCCGAACGCAAGACCGAAAGGCGAATTGAGCCCGCCGGATTCTGAGGAGACGAAGGCGCCAAGAGACGCGCCGGTCCGCCCCTCGTAGCGCAGAACGCTGTGGTTGTCACGGCTGGCGACGAACAAATCGTCGTTGGGCCCGAAGGTCATTCCAGTTGGGTAATCCAATCCGCCGGCTCCTGCTTCAACGAAGTCGCCGACGAACTCGCCCGCCGCGTTCAGTTGGACCACACGATCGTCGTCGCTGCTGATGAGAATACGACCATCGACGGTAATGATCAGATCGTTTCCGTTGTTGATGACGTCCGACTCGGACGCCTTGACCAGCGCCCCGCTGACCGCGTGGAACTCCTTGGCCGTCCCGCCCGAATCATAGTTTGCGATCCACACGTTGTGCGCCCCGCCCAGCGCGTCCAGATCGTTGATGCCGTCGTCGTCGCAGTCTTGGCAGGAATCGAGCACGATGTTGCGGTCCACATCCAGCGACATATCCGCCCGAATCTGGTTGTAGTCGGACCCACCGCTGCCGTCGCAATCAGCTTCACATTCATCAGGTATAGCGTTTCCGTTGAGATCGAAACTGTTGCCAAGTACGATATCCAGATCATCGGGGATCTCGTTACCGTTGCAATCAGCTTCACATTCGTCGGGGATGGCGTTGCCGTTGAGGTCGGCGCTGATACCGGAAGAGATGTCGAGCGTGTCGATGACGCCGTTGCTATTGCAATCCTCACATTCATCCGGCACGCCGTTGCCGTTGAGGTCTTCGCTCTCGCCGTCGAGAATCTCCTGCTGATCATCCACACCGTTGTCGTTGCAATCGTGAATCAGGCAGTCGATCTGACTGAAGTAGTCGCGCATCACATCTTGGATAATCGCGTGGATACGCAGGTCGGTGTTGGCGTTCCCGCCGTTCCTTGTCTGGCTGCAATAGCTCATGATCGTGCCGCGCTCGGTTGGGCCGCACAGGTCGTCGCACGTATCGATGAGGTAATCGTGGGAGTGAACTGCGGCGAAGTTATGGCCCAACTCGTGGGCGGTGACGTGAATGTCATAATGAAACGCGCTGGGCGCGTCGGGATTTGGGAAAAACCCCAGAGCATAGCCAACGACGGAGTAGCCGAAGTCGCCGCACAGAGAACCGAGCCAGGCAGCGCCGCCGTAAGGCATGTTTCGTCGGCCGGAGAAGAACTGGGCAGCGTCACGTTGCACTTCACCCATATTGTCGTTCCAATACTCGCGGAACGCTGACAGCGGGCTCTCTTGGTTGAACAGATCGTCCTCGGTATCCCACACCCGAACGAACGTCAGCACGATGCGGGCATTCGTGTCGCGCAGATAGATGTCGCTTACCGCTGCGTACACCAGCGTTACGTAATCGGCGACCGCATCAACGTCGTTAAATAGCTCGAACAGCTCGAAGTCGGTTTCCACCGCAAGCTCGATGACGTGCGGCGTTGGAGGGAGTGTGCCGCCTTGTGTCTCCACTGGGGCCCGCTCCGCAGCGAGTCCGGCCGTGTCCAAACCGCACAAGGCGACGCCCGGCGGCAAACTCACGACGGAATCTGATCGGAACACCGACAGCGATGTTCGCCCCGACGGAACTTGCGCATTCGCAACCGCTGATACCTGGTACTGCTGAATCCCTCCTCCCAAGTCGATGAAACCAATTGCGTTACCGCCGCTGAATCCCATGAACACATGCGAATTGGAGTAGCCGCGAACACGACCTCGATACATCGCAAGCCTCGAAGGACGGTAATCAAGCTCGACGTCCCCACCACCGGGCCGACCCAGAACGTAGCGTGTATCGGCGCGCGTCACCTCAAAGCGCTCAAGCTCTAGACTCACCTGAACGTTGCCCGGCAACGGGAACTGCTCAACGACCAACGACCCATCGGGCAAGGTTGACTCCAGCCAGTACCCGAGATCAACATCGACCGTGATCGCATTCACCTTCGGCTGATTGGTTTCAAGAGATGATGTCTCGGTAACCCGGGACGACGACGTAGCCGAGAGCATGGAGGAATCGGATGAATCTCGATCAGATCGACTATCTGCGGCGAAGACGAACCCTCCCAACAGTGCCGCGACTAGAAAGATTCCACTGGCTGAGGTCAGAATACGTTGACTGCGGCGCATTTCGCTGCTCCTGCCGTAACGAATAGTGGGGCGTGAACGCTACAGAGTACGTCCATGATGGCGGTCTTGCCAGAGGAATGTCGTCGAATTCTCCGCCCAAACCGCTGGGGCCAGCCCTACCCCACGCATTCTGCAGCTCCCGTCGTGTACGATTCAGTTGCCGGGAGGGAATCGTACTGCACACGTTGACACCTGCTTCGTCAGACTAGGACAGCGCGTATCGCCACAGTATTCACACATGCTTTCGTTGCTGTGGCCTTTGGCAAGGCCGCATTTCCGCGCAAGATGCCATGGACGTTCTGGCCGATGGCGATCGCGTGCTCAGTCTTGCCCGATCTGGATGTCGCCCTTCATGCCTATGGCGTGAAGTATGGCGATCCGTGGGGGCATCGAGGCATGACCCATTCGCTTACGTTCGCCGCTGTGCTAAGCCTCATCGTTGTGCTGTGGGTCTTCCGCAATCATGCCAAGCGATTCAGTCGGCGATGGTGGGCACTCGTCACATTCTTCTTCGTCATCACCGCATCACACGGTTTTCTCGATGCGTTCACCGATGGTGGACTCGGGGTCGCGTTCTTCGCCCCCTTTGATAACACGCGATACTTCATGCCTTGGGATCCTCTGCGCGTGTCACCACTCGGCGTTCACGGCGTCTTTACACCGTACTTTGCGCGCGTCATGCTCAGCGAATTACTGTGGGTGTGGCTGCCGATGCTCGTGATAACCGCGCCGATCATTTTGTGGCGCAGGTTGCTACATGTTTCGAGGAATCACGCTGCCTAGGTCGCGCTGGCCGGCGCTTCATATCCCTTGGGGCGTGCGCGTCGAGCCTTGAATATCGCCGTCGATTGGCCGACGGCTGCACCTTCGCGGATCATACCGACGTCAATGATGCGCTCCCAGGCACTCTTGGCATGTACGGCTGAGTACTCGATGCCAATGGATCGTCGGCCCAGCGCGCGTGCGACAGTGCTGGTTGTGCCGCTGCCGAGGAATGGATCGAGCACAAGATCACCCTCGTTGGAACAGGCCTGAATGATGCGCTCCAGATATGCCTCGGGGATCTGATTGTGGTGGCCGTGGCGGCGCTCTTTGTTGTTGCCCTGAACGCGCCCCCAATACTGGCCGTACCAAACATCCATCGGCACGCGCATTCCTTTGTTGTTCTGCTTGGCCATCGTCCGTGGATCGAAATAGACCGTCGCGCGGTCGGAGGGCTCGAGCACCGCGTCGGGGTTCCAGATGCGATCGTCGGGATTCTTTGCGAAGTGCAGCACATGGGCCTTGCTGAGAATGAACGAGCTGGTGCGGTTCTGGCCGAAACGGAAGTGCCAGATGCACCAGTTGATCATCGTCAACCCGCGGCGCTTCAGATGAAGGACGATCTCGGCCGCGGTATCGTCGGGGATATTGACCCACAAACTCCCATGCGGCGCAAGCGCGTCGATACATCCGTCCAGCCAGTCAAACGTCAGCCGTTCGTACTCGGCACGCGGCATCCCGTCATCCCACTCGTCGTACGGCACGTCCCAGTTGAACGGCGGATCGGCAAAAATCAGATCAACACGGCCTTTGTCGGGCAGAAAAGCCAGCACGTCCCGACAGTCGCCGACGTAGACACACGTATCGGGATTGCCAGCTTGATGCTTGGGCTGCTTGGCGCGCGGGCGCTGCGGCTCGTGGCGTGGCACGCCGTCGCCGTAGAGCTTGATCTCAGCTTCGAGCAGTGCGTGCGCATTGCGCCGCATCGTGTGCGTACCACCGGTCGGCATCGCGTATCCGCCGGGACGATCAAAGTCGGTATTTTTCTTTTCAGCCATGGCTGCTTTGTATCTCCATGCACAGCATAGCGCCAATGGAGTCACAGCGCAACCCCAACACGGTTTACGTTGGTTGAATCTTGAGCAAACCACACGTGCCGTCAGGTTACCCACAGCGGCCCGCCGCCGATCACTTCATAGCGGGTCTGGTCTCGCTGAAGACGAGTCGTGTGCGATGCGGGGCGAATCCGTGCTCGTCGAAAATTAGAATCTCGTTTTCGCTGGCAAGCTCGAGCCAGGAGGTCGGCACATATAAGTAGCGCTGCGGTCCGACGGGCTTCGCTTCGGACGTAGCCGTGAAAAATCGCCCGAGGTTGTTGCCGTTGATGAAGACTTGGCCCTTGCTCAGCCCGGCGGTATCAAACCACACCGCGAGATCGGTCGATTTCAGCGTCACCGCAGCTCGCCACCAGCACGGAGCGCCTCGTCGTTGGCGAGCGCCGGTGCTCCCAATCGACTCAAACTCGTTGGACTTGGGGGGCTCCCATTTCGCATACGCCCAAGTGCCCGTGGCGGTGAGCGCTTCCAGACATTCGCACAACGTTGTGGCAGCAGCAATCTCTGATTGGGCCCCGACTTGTCGAGCATCCGGCGCGAATCGCAGAACGTTCTTACCTCGCTTGAACGCTTTGGTCGCGGCGGGGTCGATGAGCAGTTCCATCGACCGACCTCCGGTCGCCCCAGCGTAATATGCCAGAGGCTGATCATTGATCAGGAAGGTTCCACTGGCACCAGCGCCTTCTACCTCAACAAGGATCGGTGTCTTCTTGGCGTGCGTGAACGTCCAGGTCAGTTGATCCTGAGCGCTGAGTTGCCCATGCGTTTGACCGGCGATGTAACCGCGAAGCGCGAACGGATCCACCGGTGCCTGTCGAACCCGCTGCGGCTTGATGCTTCTTAACGGCTTGACCTCGTAGATATGCCCAAAAAATCCCTTCCGTTCACCCAGGTCGTTTCCCTCGGCAAACCGCCCCAGGTTGTCCACAAGCGCGACAATCGTATGCGGACCTTTGGTAAGCGACATCTCAAACGGTTTGCGCTGCGCCCCGCGCCCGACGCCAACGACGCGCCGCCAGTCGCCGTCAAAGAACAAATGCACGCGATCGGCTACATGCGGAAGGTGCAACCGGCGCTTGCGCGGCGAGGTAATCTTGATCTGTATTCGATACCAGCCGTACCCCAAAGAGGCGCCGCATTCAACCAGCGTGGCCGGTCCGTCCAAGGTCGCGTATCGGGCGGAGCTTCCCTCCAGATGCGCTGACGTCGGCGCCGCTTCCCACTCGGTTATTTTGAGCGCGGACGGCGTTCGGGAAGATTGTGCACCGGAAATCTTTACGAGCTTGGCATTTTTGGCGACCTTCCACGCGGGCGCAGATCCGTCCAGCGAAACCGGCGCACCTTCACGATCCAAACCACCGATGCCTCCGTACACCGCTTTGGAATCGCAGTATGCCGTGTCGATCTGCTGTTGATTACAGAACACGATGGTGATGCTCTTATGCTGTCGCACGAGCGGGGTCTTGCCGGCAGGCACGGTGGCCTCGAGCGAACTGCCGTCGATCGAAAGAATCGCCCGGGCTTTGGCGGGTCCTTGTAATACAAGGATCGAACGATCGATCAACGCAAACGGGCAAAGATTCGCATAGTCCAGCCGCCCTCGCCCCCGCAGATCAACATCGAAGACGTACCAGCCCACGGATTGATCACCCAGATACACGGGTAAGCGAATCCCGTGATCCAACAGGAGCGTCGCTTCTCGCGGTCCGCCATCACTGAAGACGAATACCACGCGACCGGCCGCCCCACGAAGCGGCACGACCGATAGCGATCCTTCGCCGGATCTGGACCGGCCTGAGGAGTCGTTTGATGGATCAGTCTGGTCCAGCGTGATCGGGTGGTAATCCGGGTCGAGATCGGAAAAGAGGTCGCTGAAATCACGTGCGAACGTCAACAGCCGCTTGATCAGGTTGTATTTCTGGCCGCGTGCACCGGCCTCGCCCAATGGAGCGCCGGGGGCGACTGTCGTAGCGGTGTAGCGATCAGCCACGCCGGCAACCCGCCCACCGAGAAAGCCGAAATTCGTGCCGCCGTGAAACGGTGAGACGATCGGCTGCGCGCCGGCCGCGAGCACCTGCGCGAGCCGATGCAACAGGCCGGACGCTGATAGAGAATCCTCGCGAACTTCTCCCCACGTCTCGGGCGTCGCTGCCTGGAAAGCACTGACCAGCCGTGGTGCGTCTGGCTGCACGGAACGCAGTTGACGCAGATGAAGGAGCAGTTCATCGCGTCCGCGCCATGTGTCGATCGTGCCCGGCGACTCTTGCCAAAGATCGTTGGTGTTGAAGATCGGCACCTTGACGGCGTTTTCGCGGAGGTACCGTGTAATCTCCCGTAGATACTTGTCAGCCTGGAGTTGGTTGGAGCACAGCCACGCGTGCTCGCTTTGGACGAGCAGAATGGGGCCGCCGTCGGTCGCCTGAAGCCCGGATAGCTCGCCAAGGAGCTTGCGTAGGTAGGAACTCGCCCGCTCGAGAAACGGTTCATTCGCCTGACGAAGAGCGACGTTCGGCATTTCCATCAGCCAGGCGGGTAGGCCACCAGCGTCGTAGCCGTCGGCAATGAACGGGCCCGGTCGAAGCACGACCCACATCCCGGCGTCAGCACACAACTGAACAAAGCGGCGGACATCCGCTTGCCCGGAGAAACTGAAACGACCCTTGCGGGGCTCATGCAGCGCCCAAGGGCAGACCGTCTCGATCGTGTTCAGGCCTGCCTGGGCGGCCGCGGCGATCCGATCCACCCATGCATCCGCCGGGACACGGGCGTAGTGAATCGACCCGCCTAGAATCCAAATCCGTCGGCCGTCGATCAAGAAACTCTGGCTGTCGTAGGTCACACGAGGCATGGCCGCAAGTGTAGCCCGACCGTAGGTCGTGTGCCCAGCTATCCGCATCGCTATCGGACCTAAGCGTTTTTGTGCAACGCTGTATGACCTAGGGGCTACTGCTTGGTACAACTGTTAGTAAGCCCATGAAGCGAACGCCCTTAGCTCAATTGAACGCCTGCCTCCCAAGGCCGGTGGCAATCCTCGGCCTCTGCGGGGCGTTCTCGATCTTCGCCGGTGCGTGCGAATCGGGTTTTCAACGCATCGACCGCCGAACGACCGAGCTGCTCACAACCAGCTCGGCTCTGCTCGGAGCGGACGCGATCGTTCCACGCACCGCTCAGCCCAGCCGCGTTGCCCTGGATCGGGGCGATCGCGACCTGTACCGCCAAGACGTGCCGACGGTAAACCCCTCGGCTGACGAACTGACGTTCACGCCCATCGATGAGGCGGATGATGCCGAAGCCGTGATGCGGCGGCTGGAGGGATATTCCGAGCTGTCGGGCGACGCTGTCCGTTTGGACTTGCGCGGATCGCTGTCCTACGCCATCCGGCACAGTCGTGAATATAGCTTCGCTGAGGAGGAGTATGTGCTCGCCGGGCTGCGGCTATTGATCGAACGCCATCTTTGGGGACCACGGTTCTTCAACGATCTGGATGCGACGGCCGTGGGCGACGCCGACAATGGCAACTTCGACTCGGCGCTTCGGCTGGTCAACGAGTTTCGCGTCACGCAACGACTGCCGTACGGCGGCGAAGTCTCGGCCCGCGCCCTGGCCCGCGCAACCGAGGATCTACACAGGCGGGTATCCGGAGAGAGGGTCCAAACCGCCGATCTGATCTTCAGCGCCGATATTCCCTTGCTTCGCGGCGCCGGCCAAGTCGCGCGCGAGGATCGCATCCAAGCTGAACGGAACTTGGTCTACGCCGCTCGTGCTTTCGAGCGTTTTCGCCGTGAATTCCTGTTCGATATCGCACAGTCTTTCCTGAATTTGGTCGTACAACAGCAGGCGATCGGGAATGCCCAGAGCAGGGTTCAGATGCAGGAAGAAGCCGAAGAAAGGGCCCAAGCACTCGTAACGGCCGGGCGACAGCCACCCTTCGGCGCCGCACAGGCCGCCCAGGACACCCTGGATGCTCGCGATGGATTGAACCGACAGCAAGAGAACTTTCGGCTGGCCGTGGATCGATTCAAGGTCCGCCTTGGGATGCCGCAGGAAGACTCGGTGGTGATCGAGACATCGATGTTTGATATTCCCTCACCCAAGCCTGATCTCGTAGCTGCCGTGCGGGCGGCACTAACGTACCGGCTGGATCTACAGAATCGCCGGGACCAACTGGATGATGCCCGACGAGCGGTCGAAAACGCCAGGAACGATCTGCTTCCGGACTTGGACCTCTCCGGCTCATTCTCCGTCCCGACGGAAGCGGATCGGGATAGAGCGGGACTTCGCTTCGACAACGATGAATCGTCTTTCCTGGCTTCGGTGACCTTCGGCCTGCCGCTGGATCGTGAGATCGAGCGGCTGAACGTTCGCCAGGCCCAGATTAACCTTGAACGAGCGGGGCGCGACTTCGACGAGTTCCGCGACACTGTGGCGGTGGATGCGCGGGCCTCGGTTCGGGACGTCGATCGCGCTCGATTCAGCGTCGAGCTGCAAGACCAGAACCGAACGATCGCCCAGCGTCGCGTGGACAGTATCGAAGCCGCCCCGGACCGCGCGTCCGCATTGGAGCGAAGCGCTGCGATCGACGGGCTCAATCGAGCGAGAGACGAATATGACCGGGCGGTGCGTGACCTACAGGTGGGTATCCTGCTGTACTTGCTCGATACCGGCCAATTGCGCGTTCAGGCCGACGGATCGATTCAGCTGCTGCAGGGGATGGTAGCGACCGATGCGGCTGCCCCAGTTAGCGCCCCGGACGGAGCGGGTGGACCTGCTGGATAGTCCGCCAGCGTGGTCAAACGGTGCCAGATTCGCGTCAAACAGGGTCGATTCAGTCCGAAAGTCCGGCTAAGGTAGTGAATACTGGGGATACGACACCCCGCACGGAACGAACAAGTCACGGGTGCCTATGCCTTTATGATTCGAGAAATAGTTCAGCTGCAAACGGGAACTTGAACTGTGAAAAACGCTCCATTGAATCGTCGTGGCGGATCGACCCTGCTAGTGGTATCGATCATCGCCGTGGTGGCCACACTCGGCGCCGCAACGCTCTTGATCCGTGGCGGTTCTGCAGATGGCGTGGGGTCCGCAGCTGCAGACCAACATGTGGTTCGAACCGGCTCGTTCGAAATTACGGTCCCTACGTCGGGCGAACTGGCTGCGCTGCGCCAGATCGAGATTCGTAACAAGCTGCAATCCAGGGGTGTCCTCACCTATATCGTGAGCGAAGGAACGACAGTCGAGGCGGACGATGTACTGATGCGCTTCGCCGACGAGGACATCCGTAACCGTATCAAGGATGCCGGCGACGCCGTCAACACCGCCGACAGTAGCCTCGTTGCATCGCAGTCGAAGTTGGACATCCTGCTCAGCATGCACCAATCAGAGTTGGCCGACGCCGACCTGCGCGTCATGCTCGCCGACTTGGCGCTTAAGGCTTGGCAGAAAGGCGAAGTCGTCTCGCGACGCAAGAGTCTTGCGGTGCAATTGGAGGCGGCGGAAATCGACTATGAGCGCGCCATCGCTCTGTTCGAAGACTCCAAGAGGCTCGTCGCCGAAGAGTTCATCTCTGTGAACGAGTTCAAGATTGACGAGATCAACAAGATCAAGGCCAAGGCCACGCTCGAACAGGCGAAGCTCGATATTGAAGTGTACGAGCAGTACACCTTCGTCCAGGAAAAAGCCCAGACGGAGTCGGACGTCGATCAGGCCGAGGCTGACCGCGAGCGCGTGAGGGAGCGGCAAAAGGCCGAGCTTGAATCTGCTCGCTCCGAAGTCGCCAGTAAGAAGTACCAACACGAGAGTCGCAAAGAGCGCTTGGCCGACTATGAGCAGCAGTTGGAGTTTTGCACGATCGTGGCGCCGACCCCAGGCCTCGTCGTCTATTACAGCAGCCTTGAAACTGGTGGAAGGCACGGCGGCCAAGCTCAGCCGCCGGACGTGGGCACTGAGGTGCGCCCCAATGAGCAAGTGATTCTTCTTCCCAATATGAGCCAGCTTATTGCCGCGGTGAAGGTCGATGAAGCACGCAGTGGCCTCATTCAGCCAGGCCAGAAGGCGACGATCACCTCCGACGCCGCCCCCGACGCGGTCATGCACGGCGAGGTCATGAGCATCGGCGTGCTCGCAGAATCCGGCGGATGGCGCGACCCCAATCGTCGCGATTACACCGTGCGCATCTTGCTCAGTGACGGCAACGACCTTGGCCTGAAACCCTCAATGCGATGCAAAGCTGATATCCACGTTGGTCAGGTCGATGACAGTTTGTTCGTACCAATCCAAGCAGTCTTCCGTGACGGCCCCGTTACTTTTGCCTACGTTCCCCAGGGTTCCGGCTACGCTGAGCGGCAGATCACGCTGGGCCAAGCTTCCGAGTTGTTCGTCCAGATCAATGACGGGCTGAAAGAAGGCGACATCGTGTTGCTGCGCGAGCCCGGGCCCGGCGAAGTCGTTTCGCGTATTGACAAGGAAACGGCCGACGTGCAG
This sequence comes from uncultured bacterium, assembly GCA_965369945.1. Classification (GTDB taxonomy): domain Bacteria; phylum Planctomycetota; class Phycisphaerae; order Phycisphaerales; family SM1A02; genus JADFNO01. Next base: position 11,294 of record CBDUST010000025.1, read on the forward strand.
CGCACGGCCATGGAATCGCCTCAGCGCCCCTCGTCCAACAACGCCTATGCCAGCCAGCGCGAGCGAATGCAAGACAATCCGCGCGAGGCGAGGCGAGGCGGCGGACCGCCCCAAGGCATGCGCGGCCAACGGCCCGAGGGAATGCGCGGTCGACGACCCGATGCAACGGGCAACGGTAGCGACGAACACGCTGATGCGGCCCACGAAACGGCCGAAGGCGCCGACGAGCCGGCAGCAGATTCACCGAGCAGCGATGCAGCCGGCGGCTAAGCCTCTTCGCGATTCGTAGCCTCCTGCGGCAAACGCCTCAACTCCGACGCCATCACCGGACGTGTCTCAATCTCAATCGGCGACGGCGACTCGATCTCAGCCTCGGTCGTCGCGTGCAGAGCCCTGAGCTTGCGCGAACTGGGCAACACCATTCGCTCCAGCGAACCAATCGCATTGTTGTAGTAGTTGCTGGCCTTGGTCAGACCCGATCCCACCTTCTCGAAATGCTCAACAAACGTCGCGATCCGATCGTAAAGCTCTCTGCCCGCATTTGAGATCTCTCGCGCGTTGGCCGCGACATCCTCCTGTTGCCATCCGTAAGCTACCGCGCGCAGCAGCGCAACCAGCAGCGTTGGTGTGGCGATCAACACGTGATTCTTCATTGCCTCGGCGTGCAGATCAGGCTGAACATCCAGCGCCGCTGACAATGCAGACTCCAACGGCATGAACATCACTACAAGTTTCGGTGTGCGCTCGAATTGATCCCAATACCGCTTGTTTGCCAGTCGTTTGTAATGCTCGCGCACGTGGCGCGCATGTCGCTCCAGAGCTGCATCGTGGTCAACATCCGGTTGCAAGGCATCGAGATATGCGTCCAATGCGACCTTGGAATCCACAACAATCACACCCCCGCCGGGAAGATTCACGATCAGGTCCGGACGATCCTGCGTCGTTGGATCATCCGTTTGCGGTTGCTCGTCGAAGTCGCAATGCTCGGTCATCCCCGCGAGCTCTACGACATTGCGAAGCTGCATCTCGCCCCATCGGCCGCGCTGCTCCGGGCGACGCAGCGCGCTGACCAATCTTGTCGTTTCCGCCCCGAGTTTCTCGTGTGACGCAGCAATATGCTTGATCTGCTCGTCTAGACGCGTGTACGCCTTCTCCCGTTTCGTCTCGATCTCACGGACCGCCCTGCTGTACTTCTCCATTAGCTCGTTGATCGGCTTGAACTTCTCGTCCGCCAACGTCAAGAAGCGCTTATTACTCGTATCAAGCGCCTGGGCGCTCAAAGCCTTAAACGCATCGCCCATTGCCGTCTTGGCGTCGTCCAGCAGCTTGAGCTTTTCCTCGAATGCTCGATCTTGGCCAGCAAGCCGCTCCTTGAGCGACGTGACCGTGTTCTGCGCCTCCTCGCGCAATTGATCGGTCTCGGCATAGTTGCGTCGAGCCTGATCCAGCTCCGTGACCGTCTGCTGAATCTGCCCATCGAGCAATGCAGCCCGGCCCTGAGCGTTGTCCAGTTGCCGAACCAGCCGACTCTGTCGAAACAGCGCCAGCACCACCAGGACGGCCGCCCCCAAGATGAAGCCGACCGACATGCCTACCAAAGCGTCTATCCAGTCGATCATGGTTGCCATCATAAGCAACTGTGAACCGGATGCGCTGCCTTGGCCGTACTCAGGTCAAGGATGACCTCGGCAATACAACCTCCGGAGAACCGCCCGGACGGACCACCTGATGACTTCGACCCCCAGCCCAAAGCCGACCCTCACTGAGGCCCAAAAAAAGCCCCAATCGATCGGAGACACCGCGCCTGGGCCGGCCATATCCATTGCGGCCGAGGACGAGGCCGCTGATCTGGCAGCCGCTCAGGCGGGAGATCACACGGCATTCGCCCGGCTGTACGACCGCCACGCGGCGGTGGTGCTTTCGCTGTGCCGGCGTCTTTCGCCGGCGGAGGCTGAGGACGCCACTCAGGAGACCTTCATCCGTGCCTACCGACTCCTGCACAAGGTTCAATCGCCCAGCAAGCTTCGCCCGTGGCTATACGGAATCGCTCGGCACGTCTGCTCGGAACACACACGCTCCCAGCGCCGGCGAAAACTCCACGAGGATCAGGCCATGTTGATGCGTACCGCCCAGCGTAAGGCCGAAGCCTCGACGACCTCGGAAACTTTGGCGCATGTTGAGCAATTGCAACTTCTCGATGGCGCGATCGATCAACTTCAAGACCGTGAGCGTTTGGCCATTCACCTGTTTTACCTCGAATCCGATCCGATCCAAGCGGCCAAGTCGGCGCTGGGCCTATCGCGCAGCGGCTACTACAAGCTGCTCGCCAAGGCCCGTGATCGTCTTGCAGAACTTATGCGTGAAGCGAATACATCATGACTACAACGCCCAACAATCCCAAAACGCCCGATGACATTGGCCCGCCGCCGCGCGACGAGCTGGATGCGATGTTGCGCACCTGGCACGATGCAAACGCCCAGCGCGCCGCTGCCGGTCGCGATCGACTCGTTCGCACTCTGGCGGAGCAAGCTCAGGAAAAGGAGCAAGTGCTGCGCTTCGCGGATCATCCAACTGTGCGCGAACCGAAGCGCGCCGCTCACACTACTACGCGCCCCTCGCCGTTCGTGTTTCTCAGGAGTGTTGCTGTGAATCCTTACTCTCGTCTCGCTGCATCAGTGATGATTCTCGCCGCGCTGATCACCTTGCTCATCCCCACCCCCGGAAATCGCGCGATGGCTCAGGACAACATCATCATGGTGCCCGAGGGCGGCAGGCTCGAAGCGCTCGATGACCAAGGCAACCTCATCGGCCCCTGCCCGCTCAAAGATACTGTGGTGAACGTCGAAGTTTCGGGGTTCTTCAGCCGTGTCAACATCAAACAAACGTATCAGAATCCATACAAGAAGAAGATCGAGGCGGTCTATACGTTCCCCATGAGCCACCGCGCAGCCGTCGATCGTATGACGATGACGGTTGGTGACCGAGTCGTGGTCGGTGAAGTCAAGGAGCGAGAAAAGGCGCGGCAAATCTACGAAGTGGCCCGCGCGCAAGGCTACGTCACCAGTTTGCTCGAACAAGAACGGCCGAACATCTTCACGCAGTCCATCGCCAACATCGAACCTGAAGCGCAAGTCATCGTCGAGATCAGTTACGTCGAGGTGCTCGAACCGAAGGACGGCCAATACACGTTCGATTTCCCGATGGTGGTCGGTCCGCGCTATATCCCCGGTGCTTCGATGACCAGTCCGGCGATTGTTCCGGCGGAACTTGCTGTGCGGCACGGCGTCACGCTCTTGGGTCCGGCGAAACTGACTGTCGGCGCGGCCGGTGAAGTCACCGACTTGGGTTCACTCCAAACAGGCAAACTCAATGCGCTGTTGACATCTGCTCAGCCGATCAAATACCCCGGCGATACGTGGTGGGGCAAAGGCGATCCAACCGGCGGAGCGGGGCAGATCAGCGTCTGGTACCGCTTTGAAGCTGAATACAGCGACGAATCCAAGGAGTTCGGCGAGTTGTACACAGACGGCACCGGCCGGATCAACGGCCGATGGTTCTATACCGATCCCGCCACGATCACCGAGATGGGGACCGGCTTCTCCCAAAACACAAACCAAGTCCCCGATGCCAGTCGCATCACACCCGAGCCAGTCAAGCCCGGCCAGCGCGCGGGACACAATATCTTCGTGACTGTGACCATCGACACCGGCGGGCCCGGAATTGTCGATCTCAAATCGACTCTGCACGAACTCACCGGCGACGATTTTCTCGATGATGACGAAGCACCGAGCAAAGTCACCGTTGCGCTGGCGGATGCCAAGGAAATTCCCAACCGCGACTTTGTGCTTTCGTGGCGAACATCCGCCGAGACGATCGCCGAAGCCAAGCTCACCCATGCCGGCGAAAACGGCGGGTTCTTCACGCTGATCCTTCAACCGCCTGATCGTGTTGAAGTGGCCGACATACCGTCGCGCGAATTGATCTTCGTGATGGATATCTCCGGCTCGATGCGCGGGTATCCGATCGAAAAATCCAAGGAAGTCATCGCCAAGGCGATCGATGCCATGCGACCGCGCGATACGTTCAACGTGATCACATTCGCCAACGGCACCGGCATTCTTTGGAGTGAACCAAAGCCTGCCACGGCTGACAATCGCACCGCAGCGCAAGCGTTTATCAATTCCCAACGCGGCGGCGGCGGCACGGAGATGATGAACGCAATCAATGCTGCGTTGGTGCAAGGGCCGATCGATGAGCCACAGCCGTTGACCGCTGGGCAACTTGCCGATCTTCCGGCAGATGGCCGTGATGTCGAGATCACGGTTGCGTATCCGAACATTCACGTCTCAGGCGAATCAGATGTCTATATGGTTCCGGTGCGCGATGATCTGAAGCTGCGGCTCCAGATGCGCACTAATCTGCCGACCGTGTTCCAGCCCGAAGGTGTGACGGTAGGAATGACCGGCACTTGGAGCACGATCAACGGCAATCGCGTACTCATCGTCAATCGCGCATGGTTGGTGGGCATGCAAAAAGCCCCGACCAAGCCCATGCGCATTGTGCTGTTCCTCACCGACGGCTACGTGGGCAACGACATGGCGATCATCGGGGCGATCAAGAAGAACGCCCATACCACGCGCGTGTTCAGCTTCGGCATCGGAAATTCCGTCAACCGTTACCTCTTGCAAGGAATGGCCAACGCCGGTCGCGGCGAAGCGGAATTTGTGCTGCTGGAAAGTGATTCCGATGCGGCGGTGCAGCGGTTTACGAAGCGAGTTGAAACACCGGTGCTGACGGACATCACGCTGGCGTTTAGTGATGGATTGGAAGTGACGGATGTGATTCCGCCGTTGGATGCGGTGCCTGATTTGTTTGATGTTCAGCCGTTGGTGATTCACGGGCGGTATTCCAAGGCCGGGAAAGGGACGCTGACGATCGCCGGCAATACCGGGGCCGGGCCATATGAACGGACGATTGACTTGGAGTTTGCCGAAGACGAGCCGGAGCATGATGTGATTGCGACGCTATGGGCCCGCGCCAAGGTCGAGCAGATCATGAGTCAGGACCTCGCTGCGGCGCAGCAGAACAACTTCCCCGCAGACATGAAGCAGCAAGTGATCGCGCTGGGTGAAGAATTCCAGATCATGACGCAGTACACAAGCTTCGTTGCGGTCGAGAAGTCGCGCTTGACGATTGATGGTCAGCCCGTGTTGGTCGCTGTCCCGATCGAGATGCCGTCTGGTGTTTCATATGAAGGCATCTTCGGCGGGATGATTGAGGAAGCTGTGGGCCAAGAGATCTTCCTCGGCGCGAAACTGAGCTCGCTCGGCAGAGATACGCTCGGCTCGGCTGAAGGCGATGCGGTCGATGACGACGAGCGCTTACGTTCGTTGATGGGTTCATTGCGGATGCGAATCCAAGCTATGGACCAGTCAGATGTCAGTTCCGCCGATGCCAAGTCGATTGAGCAACTTCAAAGGCTTGTGCAAAGCAAGCGGGAAGGAGTCTATTCTGGCTACGTATTGACACCTTCACCAACTGCAAGACGCACCCCACCGCCCGGAGCGCCGAGCGCGGGACGTGGTTTTCGGTCAACTGAGGGGGCGAAGGTCACCGTAGGTTCGTTAGTGAGGAAAGACGTACTCGGCCGACGCGCGCGTGGTAGAAGCGCTCCGGGGTCTAACCTTGGCGGTATGAGTTCAAATAGTGGTGGACTGCTCGGCCGACGTTCGCGTCCCGGAGAAGTGAAACTTGATGTGAATGGCGCTTTGAACCAACTCTCCAAATCGAGTACCGCTCCGGCTGCTGCACCCGGCGCAGGTGGCGGCAGCGGAGGTTTCGGTGGCGGAGGTAGAACCGCCGCCGTCTTCGGTGATCCGGTCAACGAGAAGGCTGGCACGCTCGAAGAAGCACGGCGCTTCGAACGATTCTATCAACGTCCCACCGATTACGAGGTGGGCAAGGCTCGCCCTTTGTTGGAGGTGGTGGACGGTAGGGTGGTTCCGAAGGGCACAGCCAAGGGCAAGCAGCGACCTCAAACTGGGAATGGTTTGTGGAGCGTCGATACCGGCCGCGCTGCAGAGTTGAACGGTGAACTCCCGTTACTCACCGGTATTCCGGCACTCGGCGATTTGTTCCGATACAAGGCCGACGACGAGAAGGGGTTATCTTCCTACGAAACTCTCACAAGGGACGACCAAACGGACAAGGACACCATCGACCGCCGCGTCGCTGGTAAGGCAAGCCTCTTCGATGACCTGAAGAAACTCACCGAGGCGAACAAAGCCGACAATGAGCCTGCGACAGCCGATGCGCCGGCGTCTGCGATCGCTCCTGCGGATGCGGCCCCGCCTGCTTCGGAACCGGCTGATGAACTCGTCGCGGCCGGGCTGGAAAGCGTCGAGGCGGAAAATTCAATCGAAGCGATCGAGCTTCCGCTTTTGACGCATCTGTTTAGCCGGGCCGGTCGGCCGCTGCTGACCAACGAAGTCGCGATCATCATCGGCCAACTCGTCGAAGCTGACCAACTCGACACGGCTAAGCAACTCACAGATGAGTTGCTCATCTATCTGCCGGAGTATGAGATCGGCGTGAAGATGCGCGATGCGCTGGTCAACGCCGAATTTGACGATGCAGCGCGCCGAACCGCCGTGATCGAGCTTGCGCTAACGGCGCAGGCCCAACTCGAAGCGGTGATGTTCCAAGCGTGGGCCGAGGCGCGTTTGCGCAATGTGTTGGAGGAGAGTCTCTATCAAACGCTGGTTGATGCGAGTACGAACGACGCGCTACTGGTGAGTGTGCTTGCGACGAGCATGGATGACGATGTTCTGAGCGCTTTGCAGGAAGCGGGGTTGATCGTCAAGGCGAAGCCGACAAGCGGCTCGTTTGTGGTTGGTGAAACTTCGCGCGGGAAGCTGATTGATCTGGCGTTGTTGCGAGCGGTGCGGCGCATCGAGCCGGCACGATTGACGGTAACGCCCAACGGAGAATGATCGCGGGGTAACTCCACGGATTACTATCCGTGGGCGTCCGTTATCGCTACGCAACACCCACAGAAGCCCGTGGGCGTCCGTAGGTCAATCGCTCGCTTTCGGTAAACGTATGGCAGCAGGTGGTGAAAGCGGAGGGGCGCCTCACCCGCTAATCGGTTAGAACGGGCACGTTGCCTCGAACGTCATCGGCTCGGCGGTGCCGGGATGTACGAGCCACAATGATTGTGCGTGCAACAGCAATCGATCCGCCAGTCCTTGAACATCCGGTGGCGCATAGAGGTTGTCACCAAGAATCGGGTAGCCGATCGATTGCAAGTGCAAACGAAGTTGATGCGAACGCCCGGTGATCGGACGCAGCTCCAAACGCGAGCGATCCGCATCACGCTCCAGCACACGATAGTTCGTCACCGCGGATCGCCCGTGATCATGATCAATGATCTGACGCGGCGCATTTTGGGGGTCCATATCCTTGCGCATGGGCAGGTCGATCTTGCCCTTATCTTGCTCGACGCTGCCGTGGACGATCGCGATATAAATCTTTTGCACCTCCCGATCGTGAAACTGTCGGCTCAGCTCACGATGGGCCTCAGCATCCAGCGCCATGACGATCACGCCGGACGTGTCGCGGTCCAATCGATGAACGATCCGAGCCGCCGGGATTTCACTCTGCACGCGCGTGGCCAGACAATCGAGTTTGTCGGGCCCAATCCCGGGCACCGACAGCAGCCCCGCCGGCTTGTTGAGCACGACGATGCGGCCGTCTTGGTGAATGACATTCAAGGCCATGGAACTGCTACGGTAGGCACGGATCAGGTCCGGCTACAACGAGCCGGGCGATTGGGCGTATCATTGGGTCCATCGAATTCTCCTTCGACATCCCCTTTGAAAGCTCCAACGCCATGAGAAGAACTGCCATGCTCGGCTCGTTGATCGTCTGCACGTTCGCTGTCAGCGTCTCAGCGCAATTGACGGACGGCATGTCCGATGAATCCACCAACTGGCAACAGGCCGAGGTAGGGATTCTGGCCAACCACATGCAGTTGACGTTCGCTGACCGGTTCGTCAAGGCTGGCGAATCGTATTTCTCGCCCGACGACTCCAAAGTGATTTTCCAAGCAGTCGAATTGCCGCCGCAAGGCGAGGCTGCCGATCCGTTCTACGCGATGATCGTCGCCGACATCGTGCGAGATGACGATGGACGAATTACCGGCATCGACAACATCAAACGACTCAGTCCTCCCGGATCGGCCAACACCTGCGGCTGGTTTCATCCGACCGATCCGAATGTCGTTCTGTTTGCTTCGACGGTTGATCCGCCGGTTGAACAAAAGCCGCCGGGGTTTGTGCGCGACACTCAGCGTTACCGCTGGATGTTCCCGCCTGAGATGAAGATCGTCCGTTGTGAATTGGATAACGCAGACGGAACCGCTGAGACGATTGAAGTGATTTACGGGAACGACAGCGCGTATCAAGCCGAAGCCTCGTTGACAAAGGACGGCCAGCATCTGCTGTTTTGTGACCTAACGTCCAACGCCGGCGATCTGTTCATCAAGGACCTTACAACGGGCAACATCAATCGCATTGTCCAAGCCCGGGGATACGACGGCGGTCCCTTTTTCTCACCGGACGACAAGCGCATCTGTTACCGCTCCGATCGGCGGGGCGATCACTACTTGCAGCTTTTCATCGGCGAGTTGGCGAGGAACGAGCGTGGCGAGATCGTGGGCCTCTCGCGGGAATATCAGATCACCGACAATGGCCATGTGAATTGGGCGCCGTTTTGGCATCCAGACGGCCGATTCCTCGTATACGCAACCAGTGAAGTCGGGCACCACAATTACGAGATCTTCCTGCTCGATGCGGACCCCGGCGATCTGGAAGGATCGAATGGGACGATCAAGTACGGCACGCGTCGCCGAAGGATCACCCATGCGGCCAATGCGGACGTGTTGCCCGCTTTTAGTGCCGATGGGAGTGTGATGATCTGGACCAGTCAGCGCGGCGCGGATGGCGAGAGCCAGCTTTGGGTCGCGGACTTTGTGATTGAACTTGATTCTCCGGGAGCGGCCGATGTGTCGCAGCGTTCTACGCCATAGCAACAAACACCTCGGCTGGGTCGTGCTGTTCACGGCGTCGCTTGGATGTGAAGAGTACCGCATAGAGCATCATCGCCGACCTTCGTACTACCAAGATGCCGCGGTGGGCGAGCTACCTGATCGCATCACGCTTGCTGACGGCACGGTGATTGTCTACGAGACGATCAACGGGGCTGGCGACCTGAAGACGGGCGATGTCAGCGACGAAAACGTATTCCAGATTCGCGAGGAATTTGAGGACGGCAGCGTTGTTTTGCGAGCGCGCGTGCCTGAGCAGGTGCTGGCGAACACCTTGACGTGCCTGCGCAATCAGGAGTACGAGTTGTTGTGGGAGCAGTTGCTCTCAGAGCGAACCAGGCGATCCTACGAACTGCAAGGGAAGGGCGTCGAGGACTTCGCTAACTATTTCGCGCAGCGACGCAACGATCTAGCCAGGACGATCAATCGCATGATGCTGGGGATTCCGCGCAACGAGGTGGTCATGGAAAACGTCGGCTCCGGCGTGATACGGATCCGATTCCATCCGCAGGTGGGCAGGCTGTTCAGGTTCAAGACCGTCGATATCGTCAGCGAAGGCCCGGGCTTGAAACTGCTGATGATCCACTGAGTCGGTAGATTGACTGTGTTTTGAGGAGTCCGCGGGTTACCACCCGCGGCTGTTTCGATGCGTTGATGCCTACAGCAAACGCCCGACGTTCACGCCGCTGGACAAGATCAGCAGTCCGCCGGCTACCTTGTCGTGGTTGTTGGCTTTGGCCCAGTGGATCGTCGGTTCGACGAGCGTGACCAATTGCATGATCTTGCCAGCCTCGACGGCGACTGGATGACCAGTGTTGATCAAGGTGCCGCCACCCATGACCAGCAGGACATAGGCGAGCACGAGGTTCAGCAACACCGCGATCGGCCGAAAGCGGCGGCGCGGGGCGGCGGTGGGTTGTTCCTGGCAGCACGGGCAACATTGGTTCATGGCTGGGCTCCGAAGTTGGCGGCTCAGCACGTTCTTGGGAAGGGGCGTGGGTGAGTTTCAGATTCGGACGACGGCCAATGAAAACGGCGGGCCTTGGTGGCCCGCCGGGGGATATCGAGGATTGTAAATTCGTGCAGTGCGGACTCAGGCCGTGGCCGCGGGCTCTTCCGTGGGGCTGTCAGGGCTGGGCTCGGGCGCATCGCCATCGTCCGAATCGTCGCCGGGGCCCTCGTCCTTGGGTATCGGCTCTGACTGGAAGTAGAGGTTCTCAGCGTCCTTCTTGTGCGTGACCGTGATCTTCTCGCCAGAGCGAAAGTCACCGCTGAGCAAGGACTCGGCCAGCGGATCTTCGATGTAGGAGCCGATAGCGCGTCGCAACGGCCGGGCCCCGAAGTCCGGGTTGAATCCCTTGTCGATCAGGAACTCCTTGGCCTTCTTGTCCAGTTCCATGACAATTCCCTTGGCCTCCAGCCGCTCGCGCACCTTGGCCAACTCGATCTCGATGATGCCGAACAGATCGTCCTTGGTCAGCGGCCGGAAGACAATGATCTCGTCCAGGCGGTTGATAAACTCTGGGCGGAAGTATTTCTCTGCTTCGTTCATCAGCGTCGACTTCATCTTCTCGTAGTCCTGAACTTCGTCGCGCTTGCCAAAGCCGAACTGCTGTCCGCCCTTGATCATATCCGCGCCGATGTTGGAGGTCATGATCAGGATCACGTTCTTGAAATCGACATTCCTACCGAACGAATCGGTGAGACGCCCCTCTTCCATGATCTGAAGGAGCATGTTGAAGACGTCGGGATGCGCCTTTTCCACTTCGTCGAGCAGAACGACGGCGTAAGGCCGACGACGGATGCGCTCAGTCAGTTGTCCACCTTCTTCGTAACCGACATATCCGGGCGGTGCGCCGATGAGCCTGGAGACGTTGTGCTTCTCCATGTACTCGCTCATGTCCAGGTAGACCAGCGCATCGGGGTCGCCGAACATGAACTCGGCCAAGGCCTTGGCGAGCAACGTCTTCCCGACGCCGGACGGGCCGACGAAGATAAACGAGCCCATGGGCCTGCGGGGGTCTTTCAGTCCGGATCGGGCCTTGCGGATGGCGCGCGAGACGGATTTGACCGCTTCTTCCTGGCTGACGACGGTCTTGTGCAACTCATCCTCGAGGTGCAGCAGCCGCTCGGATTCGTCCTTCTCCAAACGGGTCAGCGGAATGCCGGTCATCTTGCTGACGACCTCGGCGATCACCTCCCCATCGACGACGCCGTCGATCTCGTTCATCTTTTTGCGCCAATCCTGCTGAATGTGGTCCTTCTCCTTGCGGAGCTTCTCGGCGCGGTCGCGCAGCTCAGCGGCCTTCTCGTAGTCAGCGCCTTTGACCGCCTCTTCCTTCTCGATGGAAAGCAATTCGATCTGCTCTTCGAGCTCAGCGAGGTTGGGCGGTTTGGTCATCGACTTGAGCCGCACACGTGCGCCCGCTTCGTCGATCACGTCGATGGATTTGTCCGGCTGGACACGTCCGGTGATGTACCGATCAGACAGCTCTACGGCTGTATCTAGCGCATCATCGGTGATGCGCACGCGGTGGTGCTGGGCGTAACGCTCGCGCAGCCCCTTGAGGATTTCGATGGTTTCTTTGGCGTTGGGCGGATTCACAGCGATCGATTGGAATCGCCGCTCCAACGCCGCGTCCTTCTCTATGTACTTGCGGTACTCGTCGAAGGTGGTGGCGCCGATGCATTGGATCTCGCCGCGCGAGAGCGCCGGCTTGAGCACGTTGGACGCGTCGATCGCACCCTCAGCCCCACCGGCGCCGACCAATGTATGCAACTCGTCGATGAACAGGATGACATTCTTGGCGCGGCGCACTTCGTTCATCACGGCCTTGATTCGTTCTTCGAATTGGCCTCGGTACTTGGTGCCTGCAACCATCATCGCTAAATCGAGAACGACGATCCGACGATCGTGCAGCAAGTCGGGCACCTCTTGGTTGATGACCTGCTGGGCTAGACCTTCGACGATGGCGGTCTTACCCACGCCCGCCTCGCCCAGAAGCACCGGGTTGTTCTTGGTGCGTCGACAAAGGACCTGGATCAGCCGTTCGATTTCATCGGTGCGGCCGATGACGGGATCGAGTTCGCCGCTGCGGGCCAGCTCGGTGAGATCGCGGCCGAAGCTATCCAGCGCGGGGGTCTTACTCTTGCTCCGACGGGGTGAACCGCCCGGCTCACCGGCGCCGGCAGGCTCCAATGAGTCAGCCGCTTCGTCGGACTCCACTCCGGCGCCCAGGAGGTTGAGCACTTCCTCGCGCACTTCTTCGAGCTTCAGCCCGAGATTCATCAGCACCTGCGCCGCCACGCCCTCATGCTCGCGCAACAGGCCCAGCAGCAAGTGCTCGGTGCCGACATAGTTGTGGTTGAGGTTCCGCGCTTCTTCGATTGCGTATTCAATGACCTTCTTGGCCCGAGGCGTCTGGGGTAGTTTGCCCATCGTTACCATGTCCGGGCCGGACTTGACGAGCTTCTCGACCTCCAGGCGCACTTTGCGCAGATCGATATCGAGGTTCTTCAGTACATTGGCGCCGACCCCGGATCCTTCCTTCACCAGCCCGAGCAGAATGTGCTCGGTCCCGATGTATTCATGATTGAAGCGCTGGGCTTCCTGGTTGGCCAGGGCCATCACTTTCCGGGCGCGATCAGTCAGGCGTTCGAACATCACTCAACTCCATGTCGCCGGCCCAACTCGCCGGGACGGGCAGCTGCCACGTTCAGGGTATGTACTCGGCCTCGTACGCCAAGACCGATCCCACCCAGAGATGTAACAACCCCGGTACCATTCTATTCGGCGAGCAGACGGCAACGGATGATAATTTCGGGTCCTCGGAGCCTATATAACGCCCGATACCCATGCCGATTTCATCATGCAGCGTATGCAAGGTGCCATTTTGGCGGCGATAACCGGGCTGGTGGGATTGGCCGGTCTGGGTCCACTTCAGGGGCCATTACCAGAACCGTTACCAGTGCGGTTCAAGCTCGCAGATGGCGTACAGGTCGCTGGGATGATGACCGCTTGGGACGTTGCCGGCTTTGACGGGTCGTTTGGCCGTCGAGAATGGGTCGATCTCGTCGCCAACGACGCCTGGAAACTGTACCGCCGAGTGATGGACGATCAGGATGCCGGCCATTGGGTTGATCTGGGGGGCGTGATGCTCCTGATGGACGGCGGCGAGTCCTGGGCAGAGCAGGCGTTTACACGGGCGTTGCGCTTGGATAAGACCGTTGCCGACCGGATTGATGCTGCGCGACATAGAGCGGACGAAGTGCGCCGACAGCGCGAGGAACTTCAACGCGCCATTGAGGCGGAGCGCCTCAACACCCGATCGCCCGAGGCCGGGCCTTGGCGAGCCGATGTGTGGCCGGTGTTGACGATAGACGAGCAGCAAGCAGCGCGATCGGCGATGGCCAACGAGTCGCAGCAGATCGCTCGCGACTCGACGCTTCCGCTGAGCCCCATTGAGACCGATTACTTTCTGTTCTATTCGGACATGCCCAGGCTCCAAGCGGCCAGGTGGGCGCTGATGTTGGATAAGACCTACGACGAAATATCCAAGCTCGTCGGCTTGCGCGAAGACCAAAATATCTTCTGGGGAAAGGCGGCGGTGCTCGTCTTTAAGGATCAGGATCGTTTTCGGCTAGTTGAAGCCGAGACGTTCGGCCAGCTTGTGCCGCTGAAGGTGACAGGCATGTGTCATCCGGTTGGGCCGAAGGTGTTCATCAGTTGTTACCGAGCGGCGGACGATGACGAATTAGCGGCGACGCTGGTGCGAGAAACGGTGCACGGTTACCTCCACCGCTTCGGCACGCCCAAACGTCTGCCTGCCTGGGCCAACGAGGGGTTGGCCGAGTACCTTGTCGCCGCGTCGGTTAAGGCGGACCAGGTTGACGATGCGCTTCGTCGCGAGGCACTTCAATTCATTCGCAGCGGCGGCAATGTGCAAGCGGTGCTCGACCTGAACTATGCGGACGACACTTGGCCGGGCCCCAACGAGATCGGTCGAGCGGTCGGATTTTTGTTGATTGAACTGATGATCCGCGAGAACCGAGCGGGGTTCAGCGCGTGGGTGAGGGCTGTGAAGCGAGGCGACGATTGGGAGGAAGCTTTGCGCAATCGCTACGGCGTTGCGCGCAGCCGACTGGTCAACACCTTCGTGCAGTACTACATGGTGAATGACTGAGCGAGAGTGAACCCACGGATTGCTATCCGTGGGCGTCTGATACGTCTTGAATTCGCCCATCGTGTAGGCGCACCATACGATCGGCGCGGCGGGCGATTGCTGGGTCGTGCGTCACCATAATGATCGACAGGCCCCCGCGATGTTGGTCGGCGATGAGGTCAAGAATCTCCTCGCCGGTTGTTTCGTCGAGGTTGCCTGTCGGTTCGTCAGCGAGAAGCACCTTCGGTTGGTTGATCAAAGCGCGGGCGATGGCGACGCGCTGGCGCTCTCCGCCTGAGAGTTCGCGAGGCCGATGTTTGAGCCGATGCCCAAGGCCGAAGGATTGGAGTAGTCCGGTCGCCTCATGTTTCAATCCCGTAAATCGCCGGTCGAAGGCGAGCGCGAGTTCTACCCAGATCAACGATGCCGACATTGCCCCGAGCAATGCGCCTACAACAACGAGTATTGACCAACCGATTTCGATAGAAACATCAAACAACGCAAGTAGCACAACGGCCAGGAACCAGGAAGCGAAACCCACGCCTGCGCCCACAAAGAGCCCGACGCTCCCTACAATCAGCCACCACATCAAGGATCGTCCCCAAAGGCCAATCATTGCTGGGAGGAGTGTGTTCTTCAGAACGTTTAGTTCGGGCAGCAGATGGTAGAACTGAAAGACGAACCCGATGGATCGGTTGCGATAGAGATTCCGGGCACGCCTTGACATGGAGTTCAGTGAAACGCCTTCGAACAAGACTTTGCCGTCGTCGGAGTCGGGGCGGTCCAGATCCCCCAGCAGATGCAGCAGCGTGCTCTTACCCGACCCGGAGGCGCCGAGCACCGCCACCCATTCGCCGCGCTCGACGTGCAACGTGGCTCCCTTGAGCACCGGCACGTCGACGCGACCCATGCGGTAGGTTTTGTAGAGCCAATTTGCTCCGAGCAGCGCCTCAGGCTTCGCCACTGTCAGACTCTTCTCGCCGTCCTGAGCCGATGCAGTCCTTGCATCGTCATGCTCCTTATCCGTTGGGCGAACAAATGCGTTGACGCTCCGACATACCTTCCAGATGACGATCGCCATCAGGACGATGAGTACCGGGTTCGTTGAGAATGGCCCAAGGGAACTTCCGGTGACGACGATCGACTACCAGGCCTT